>JAHDFB010000098.1 GCA_020628475.1 Saprospiraceae bacterium
GTTTGGATACGAAGGAAGGAGCATTTGCGGCATTGGGGGAATTGAAAGATCATTTTGCGATAGTTCCCAATGATGTAGAAAATAGTACATTAATAGATCGGATTACATCGGATGATCCGAATGATGTCATGCCTCCTCCTGAATCAAATCTCGGTGTGGATGATTTTGAAGTGGACATTCTAAAGCGATGGATTGAGCAGGGGGCAGGTTGGAAAGATCATTGGTCCTTTTTGACTATAGCCAGACCAGATATTCCAGCAGTAAATAGTACTTCTCAGGTCAATAATGAAATTGATCATTTTATCCTTAAGAAATTGGAAGCATTTCAGATAGCTCCACTTGAAAAAGCCACTAAGGAACAATTGATTCGTAGAGTTTCTTTTGATGTGACCGGATTACCGCCTTCATTAGAAGAAATTGATGCCTTTGTTCAGGATGAACGTCCAGAGGCTTATGAGCAATTAGTCGATCGATTATTAGATACAGATGCCTATGCTGAACATATGACCACGCAATGGTTGGATTTGGCACGATATGCGGATTCCCATGGATATCAAGACGATTTGGAGCGTATCATGTTTCCATGGCGAGATTGGGTGATCCATGCTTTTCGACAGAATATGCCTTATGATCAATTCGTGCAATGGCAGTTGGCAGGTGATCTTTTAAATAATCCAACGAAAGAACAAATTATAGCTACGGCTTTTAATCGAAATCATAAAATTACGCAAGAGGGTGGTGTCATTCCAGAGGAATATCGGGTAGAGTATGTGTCTGATCGAACGCAGACTTTTGGAACGGCTTTTTTAGGCTTGTCTTTTGAATGTGCAAAATGTCATGATCATAAATATGATCCCATTACTCAAAAGGATTACTATAGTTTATTTAGTTTCTTTAACAGTGTTCCAGAAAATGGGCTTATTGAACCGTATGGTGCGATTCCCCAGCCGTATATTACTCTATCAGCTGAAGAAATTGAGGCTTCCTTACAGTTTATTAATAATTTAGATAGTTTAGAATCTATCCCATTGATGATTATGGAGGAAATGCCCGAACCGCGTCAGGCATATATTTTGGGACGAGGCGCTTATGACAATCGTACCGATCCCGTTGATTCTAATACTCCGGAAGCCGTACTGGCTTTTGATGAAAAATTTCCAAGAAATCGGCTTGGATTATCTGAATGGTTGTTCTCTCCGGAAAATCCTTTGACGGCTAGAGTGATCGTCAATCGTCTTTGGCAGCAATGCTTTGGGAAAGGAATTGTAGCGACTCCGGATGATTTGGGGAATCAAGGTGCGCTACCAACCCATCCAGAATTATTGGATTATTTGGCCATCGAGTTGATCGAGAACGATTGGGATTTACAGTATATTTTAAAAAAAATATTGCTTTCTGCGACTTACCAACGCACTTCAAAATACTCAGAGGCTTTACTGGAATCAGACCCGACGAATAATTTACTGGCACGTGTTTCAAGAAACCGTCTTTCTGCAGAGATGATTCGAGATCACGCCTTGAAGAGTAGTGGACTCCTTAATACAACGGTGGGTGGGCCGAGCGTAAAACCATATCAGCCCGCTGGTTTGTGGGCCGAAACGATTGGTGGTGGTGGAGGTAGTCTCTCTGAATATAAGCAAGATTCTGGGAATAAGTTATATCGAAGAAGTATGTATACTTTTTGGAAAAGAACCGTTCCACCGCCCAGTATGATGACTTTTGATGCTCCTACTCGGGATTTTTGTATCGTGAAACGACAATCAACAAGTACTCCTTTACAGGCATTAATTTTGCTCAATGATCCTCAAATTATTGAAGCCTCTCGAGTCTTAGCAAATAAAGCGGTGGAATCCACATCTTCGATCGAGGATAGAATTGGCATGATGTTTCGTATTGTGACTTCGAGACATATACAAGATGATGAATTGGAGCAACTCTTGGATTTTTATCGGGATGAAAAAGATCGTTTTTCGAAAAGCCCTTCCGATGCGAGTACTTTGTTGCAAACTGGAGAGTATCCTAATAAAGCGCTCTTAACAAGCGAAGAAATGGCTGCATATACCATGGTGGCGACTGCTATTTTTAATTTAGATGAATCGATTTCAAAAGGTTAATACAGTGAAGAAACATTCAATTATAGAGGACCGAAAAATGCAGTTGAATCGACGAGCTTTCTTATCGAAGGCGAGCACTGGGATAGGTGTGGCTGCCTTGTCATCGATTCTGGGCGGCTGTCAACTATTTAATGCAGCGGATCCTAATCTGGTAAGTACATCTTCAAATCTTGGAGGCATACTGGATGTTCCGCATATTGCGCCCAAAGCGAAACGAGTTATCTATCTTTTTCAAAGCGGCGGGCCTTCTCAACTTGAGCTGTTTGATTATAAACCTCTGCTCGATAAGATGCGAGGGCAAGACTTGCCGGCCTCTATACGAAATGGTCAACGTCTGACAGGAATGACTTCAAATCAAAACGAATTCCCATTAGTTGGTTCTCAATTTAGCTTTTCTCAACATGGAAGTAATGGGGCTTGGATGAGTGATTTGATGCCTTATACTTCAAAGATCGTCGATGAGCTTTGTATCATTAAATCTATGCATACGGAAGCTATTAATCACGATCCAGCGATTACGTTCTTTCAAACTGGATCTCAGCAACCCGGGCGTCCGTGTATGGGTTCTTGGTTGAGTTATGGCATGGGAAGCATGAATGAGGATTTGCCCACCTTTACGGTTTTGTTATCCAGAGGATCTGGTAGAAAATTTGGTCAGCCATTGTATTCAAGATTATGGGGAAATGGTTTTTTGCATTCATTGCATCAAGGTGTTCAATTCAGATCCAGTAAGGATCCTGTACTTTATCTTCAAAATCCAGATGGCGTTGATGCTTCTAGTCGAAGAAAAATGTTGGATCGCCTAGCTTTGTTAAATCATAAACAATTGGAGGAATTTGGTGATCCTGAAATCAGTAGTCGTATAGCTCAATATGAAATGGCCTATCGAATGCAAACCTCGGTACCTGAGGTCATGGATATTTCTAATGAACCCGATTACATATATCAAATGTATGGTCCGGACTCGATGAGACCGGGGAGTTTTGCGGCGAATTGTTTACTGGCAAGAAGGTTGGCTGAAAAGGATGTTCGTTTTATCCAGTTGTACCATATGGGCTGGGACCAGCATGAAAATTTACCTACTCAAATTCAAGGGCAAGCGAAGGATGTGGATCAAGCCTCCGCAGCCTTGATTATGGATTTAAAGCAACGAGGTATGTTGGAAGATACTTTGGTGATTTGGGGAGGCGAATTTGGTCGAACCAATTATTCGCAAGGAACTTTAACGGCTAAAAATTATGGTCGTGATCATCATCCAAGATGTTTTACTATTTATATGGCTGGTGGAGGCGTCAAAGCTGGAACGGTGTATGGTGAAACCGATGAATTTGGATACAATATCATTAAAGATCCTGTGCATGTCCACGATTTTCAAGCAACGATGCTACATTTATTAGGTGTGAATCACGAACAGTTGACTTATAAATATCAAGGTCGACGATTCCGGTTGACGGATGTTCATGGTCATGTCATACATGATCTTATTGCTTAGGAAATGTTGAATCGAAGAAAATTCATAGAATCGACCTTGACAACGATTGTTGGTGGCGCTTTGCTTCCTGGAGCTAAGGCTGTCTTCAATGGAAAGGATGCCTACTATCGAGATTTGATAATAGGGCACCATACCCATCGATATAAAATTGATATGCATTGGGGGGCATTGAACGCCGATTTTTACCCTGTTAATGATTGTCATGAGATGGTTCAAGATTCAAAGGGAAGAATACTTCTATTGACGAATCACACTAAAAATAATGTCATTGTGTATGATAAGTCAGGAAGACTTATTGATGTATGGGGGACAGAATACCCTGGTGCTCATGGCTTAAGTTTGCATGTTGAAGGAGGTGAAGATTTTCTATACATTTCAGATAATGAGCGGCATGAAATCATTAAAACTTCGATTGACGGGAAGTTGATCATGACGATTCCTTATCCCAAGGATTCCGGCTTGTATAAAGGCCCGGAAGAATTTATTCCTACGGAAACGGCCATTGCTCCCAATGGCGATATTTATGTAGCTGATGGATATGGCCTTCAATATATTCTTCATTATAACTCAAAAGGAACGTTGTTGAATGTTTTTGGCGGTCGTGGAGTAGGAGATGCCTATTTCGATAATGCACATGGGATTTGTTTTGATGATCGAGATAAAAGCAATCCTAGTTTGCTTATTACTGCAAGGCAACAAAATGCGTTGAAGCGTTTTACGCTTGATGGTCAATTGATCGAAGTCATACCATTACCCGGCGCATTTATATGCCGACCTGTGATCCATAAAAATCATGTTTTCTTGGCCACTATATGGTCTGGTCAGGGTCTTGCAAACTCTGGATTCGTATCGATTTTGAATGCCGAGAATAGGATGATTTCTGCACCTGGAGGTAGCAGGCCGCAATATATTGATGGCACATTACAAGCGATGCATCAGACTTCTAAAATTTTTCAGCATCCTCATGATGTTTGTGTAGATGATGATGAAAATCTTTACGTAGCACAATGGAATGCTGGCAAAACCTATCCGATTAAATTAGTGCGTGTATGATAAGGATCTTCATTCTTTGTATTATTGTATTCTTGCCCTTTAAGGTGTTATTTTCTCAAGAAGGGGAAAGAATTGGAACTCCTTACACTTCAATAAAGAGTGTTCCATTAGCAGCTCCCATTATCCATAGTTCATCTTACTTTTTTCAAGACGATATGCTTGTACATCTAACTTTGGGAATAGACCAAGTTCAGTTGCATTATACATTGGATGGAAGCACACCGACTATTGAATCACCTTTGTATACGGATTCTATATTGTTGGATAAATCTTGTATACTATCCGTTATAGCCTTTCATTCGGATTATTTATCGAGTTCGGAAGTTCGTGCTCGTTTTTTCAAAATCGATCATGCTATTCAGGTCAAAAAAATAAGTTTGGATCGAATTGCGGATGAGCCTTACGTGGGTGTAGGGGCCTCTGGATTGATTGATCTAGTCAAAGGATCATTCGATTTTCATGCGAGTACATGGCTTGGATTTAATGGTGGAGATTTAGAGGTTCTACTAGAGTTGGAAGAAGCGATTCCATTACATAAAGTCATAGTAAGTACTTTGATTGACCATCGTTCATGGATTTTTTCGCCCAGATATATGGAAATATATGCTTCAAATAATGGCGATGATTACAAGCTGATCGGAAAATCGACTATGTATGAAGTTGAAGAGACTGCAGAACGGCGCTTTCAATATTTGGAGGCCCCTTGTCATACTGAGTCCGCCACTTTTATAAAAATCATTCTTAAAAATATTCCCTATATTCCAGATTGGCATGTGGGGCAGGGAGATCCGTCTTGGATGTTTATTGATGAAATCATCTTTGAATAAATATGGGAATTATTGAAATATTAGGACGGTTTCATCCAGTGATTTTGCACATTCCAATCGGAATACTAGTATTGGCTTTTCTAATGGAATATTTAAGCAGAAGAGAGCGCTATAAAATGCTTGAACCAGCAGTCGGATTTGCGCTACAAATAGGCATGTGGAGTTCAATTTTAGCTGCTTTTTCTGGATACATTTTGTCTTTGGAAGGTGGGTATGATGACAGCGGTCTCCGTCTTCATCAATGGTTGGGAATAGGTACGACCATCGTGTCTATAGGTCTTTATATGCTGTATCAACGACAACATGTTGCTCTTCTAAAGCGGTTGTATTTTCCTTCTTTTGTTGTTTTAATGATTTTATTGGCGATTACCGGACATTTTGGTGGCTCATTAACACATGGTACCGATTTCTTGACCGCACCGCTTTCAGAAAGTGCCGATGAAGGCACGAATAGATCCGTTACTTTAAAGGATGCACTGATTTATCAAGATCTTATTCGTCCGATCTTTCAGCAGAAGTGTACTTCTTGCCATAATCCATCCAAAATGAAAGGTAAGCTTTTGATGACTAGCCCCGAAGGCATAACAAAAGGTGGTGAGACTGGAGCTTTTTTAATTCCTGGAGATGCAGTTAATAGTTTGTTTCTTGAATATATTCATCTGCCTGAAAACGATGAGGATCATATGCCTCCGAAAGGTAAAAAACAATTGACCCAACAGGAAATTACCCTGCTAGAATGGTGGGTTGAGAAAGGGGCTTCTTTTGATGAAGGAATTGTAGCCTTCGAACCAACAGAAGCGGTACAATCCATACTGGAAAAACGATTTCCGGATAAAGCGGATATATTTTCGTTAGTTCTTGAACCCGCTTCAAAAGAGGAAATTACAAAACTTCGAGAACAAGGGATCAATGTCCAATCAATTGCCGAGGGTTTACCATTCTTATCCGTTAATTTGAGTCAGCGTCAGACTTTGTCAAAGAAGTCCTTTCAGCAACTTCATTCTATTTCAGAGCAGTTGATTGAGTTGAATGTTAGCCATAGCAATATGTCCGATGCTTTGCTTTCATCTTTGGGAGCATTTCCGCATTTGTCTAAATTGTACTTACAGCATACAAATATTAGTGATGAGGGCATTTCGGTGCTTGAAAATATGGATTATCTGTACTATTTAAATGTATATAATACGGCTCTAGGAGATGAAAGTGTTGATGTAGTTAGTAGAATACCTCACCTGAAGAAGGTGTTTTTGTGGGAAACAAATATCACGAAAAATGGGATCAACCGACTTCAACAAGAACGGTCCGATCTGCAAATTAGTAGTGGAGTTCCTGTTGATATTTTTGGGAAATCTACCTTGAATGCACCCAGTATCCTTGTTCAAGATGAATTGTTCAAAGACTCAACAATGGTTGAAATTGAAACGGGTATTAAAGCAGGACATATCTATTATACCCTTGACGGAAGTCGTCCTGATAGCTCTTCAACTCTGTATAGTGAACCAATTGGCATATCAAAGGGTGTTGAAATTCAAGCTATAGTGGTGAAAGAAGGTTGGAATGAAAGTGCTATTTCCTCTAAAACGGTTGTAAAGGCTGGGTATCAAATTAAAGGTATAAAACTAAATCAAGCACCCAATGAAAAGTATCGGGCCGATGGAGCCTTGACCTTGGTAGATTTCAAGAAGGGTAGTACTGATTTTAGTGATGGACAATGGATTGCATATCAGGGTAAAAGTTTTTCAGCTGTTTTGGATTTAGAAAAAGAATCGCCTATTTCTTCCGTATCCGTTGGGGGACTTGAAGATACCAATTCGTGGATTTTCCTTCCCAAGGGATTGGAAGTATCTTTATCCAATGATGGGCAAGTGTTTGAGAAGATTCAATCTTTGGATATTCCTATTTCGAAAGAACTGCAAGCGGCTTACACCAAGAACTTCACGGTTACCCTCGATCGTACCAGCATGGCACGTTATATCAAAGTTGACATTCTAAGTAATTTGAAAAATCCAGCTTGGCATCCTAATGCTGGTGAGCCTTGTTGGGTTTTTATTGATGAAATTATGGTTGAATAGTCAAGTTTTCATCATGCTTTAATTCAATTTAAACGTTTTTAGTAATAAAAACCAAAACGGTGGAATACATTGAGAATTCAAAATGAAAAATAGATCTAACAAATATGTCATATCAGATATTCATGGATGTCTAAAAACATTTAAATCTTTGCTAGATACGATCAATTTAAGGAAGAATGACCAACTTTTCATATTAGGAGATTTTATCGATAGAGGTCCGAATAGCAAAGGAGTTATAGATTATATTTGGAATCTGTTGGATTTAGGATACCAGATTAAATGTACTAAAGGGAATCATGATCAAATGATGTGCGATGCAAGATTCAGCCTAGAACTTCAACGAAAATGGTTGTTTAACGGCGGCACAACAACAATAGATAATTTTAATGCAGACTTTATTCAAGATATTCCTCCTAAATATTTTCGGTTCTTTGAAGACTTACCTACCTTTTTAGAAGTTGATCATTATATCTTAGTTCATGCCGGATTTAAATTCGACATGACTAATCCATTTGAAGAATTTAATTCTATATTATGGGAAAGAAATTGGTATGAAAATATTAATTATAATTGGTTAAAGGGTAGAATCATTATTCATGGCCATACACCTATCCAACGAAAAGAAATGGAGTTGATGTTGAGAGAAATAGATTCGAATCAATATATGAATATAGATTGTGGATGCGTTCATAAAAAAGTAGAATCTGGTTTAGGTTATCTGGCATGTTTAATATTGAATGAAAATCGACTTATTTTTGAAAAGAATGTGGATTTTTAAGTGAGAATGGGAATTAACTATTTTATAGCTTCTAGCTATAAAAATCAATATTGAACGTTGCTTATCAAGCTAGATGAATATAGAATGATTTTAAAAAAAATAATCTAAAGTTTCCATAATGCAATTTATTCTAAAATCGTTTATTATCACCATTTTCTTGATTTTTAGCCAAGCTTGTGATCGAGAAACGGAACCTATAGACACGATGACTGAAATAGAATATACCTTTCCAGAAGAAAGTGAACCGCACGAAGGAACGTGGCTACAATGGCCGCATCACTATCAATACGGTATCGAATTTAGAGATGACCTTGATCCGACATGGGTTGAGTTGGTCCGTGAGCTTGTGAGTAGTGAGAACGTTCATATTATTGCCTACAATCAGGAAGAAAAGGATCGTATCATAGGTTTGTTGAATGCGGCATCGGTTGATTTAGCCAGGGTGGATTTTCAAATCTATCCGAACGATGATTTTTGGATTCGAGATAATGGCCCCATTTATGTACGCGATAAAAATGGTGATTTAGTGATTCAGGACTGGGGATTTA
>JAHDFB010000022.1 GCA_020628475.1 Saprospiraceae bacterium
GATATTTTGGATTCACTTCCACAGGATAATCAGATGTTGGATAATTCTGATCCGAACAAATTTATTGCCCAAATGGGTGCTGAGGCTGTTGGAAGTCTTTTGGAAAGAACCGATCTAGATGAGTTGGCGGCGGCATTGAGATATCAAGCAGCGAATGAAACTTCTCAACAAAGAAAATCGGAGGCATTGAAGCGTCTACGAGTTGTAGAGGCTTTCAGAGATGGTCAAACAAGAATTGAAAATAGACCAGAATGGTCTATCATTCAATACTTACCGGTTATTCCGCCAGAATTGAGACCATTAGTACCATTAGATGGTGGTCGATTTGCAAGCTCAGATTTAAATGATTTATATCGTCGTGTTATTATTAGAAATAACCGATTGAAACGATTACTAGAGATTAAAGCTCCAGAAGTAATCCTTCGAAATGAGAAGCGTATGCTTCAAGAAGCGGTTGATTCCTTGTTTGATAATTCAAGAAAATCAAATGCGGTAAAAGCAGAGGGAGGACGAGCATTGAAATCTCTTAGTGATATTCTAAAAGGAAAGCAAGGTCGATTCCGTCAGAACCTACTTGGAAAGCGTGTTGATTATTCAGGACGTTCTGTAATTGTAGTAGGACCTACCTTGAAATTGCATGAATGTGGTCTTCCAAAAGGAATGGCAGCAGAATTGTTCAAGCCTTTCGTGATTCGTAAGTTAATTGAAAGAGGTATTGTAAAAACGGTAAAATCTGCTAAGAAACTAGTGGACCGCAAGGATTCTGTGATCTGGGAAATCCTGGAAAACATTTTGAAAGGTCACCCGATCATGTTGAACAGGGCTCCTACCTTACACCGTTTGTCAATCCAATCTTTCCAACCAGTATTGGTAGAAGGTAAAGCGATACAGTTACACCCACTAGTTTGTGGTGCCTTCAATGCGGATTTCGATGGTGACCAAATGGCGGTGCACGTACCTTTATCTCAAGGAGCAATTCTAGAGGCTCAGGTATTGATGCTTTCGGCGCACAACATGTTGAATCCACAAGATGGATCGCCAATTACACTACCTTCTCAGGATATGGTACTTGGTTTGTACTATCTTACAAAGATGCGTACAAGTACGAAAGATCTTCCAGTAAAAGGAGAGGGGATGAAGTTCTATTCCCCGGAAGAAGTTCTTATCGCATTCAATGAAGAAATCATTGATCTTCATGCGCAGATTAAAGTAAGAATTAATCACGTAGATGCTGAGGGTAATCCGATTTCTGAATTGATTGATACAACCGTGGGACGGGTAATTTTCAATGAGGCTAGACCAACTTCTGTTCCTTTTGTCAATGAATTATTGACTAAAAAGAACTTGAAGAAAGCGATCAATGGAATCTTGAATTTAACTAGTTTCTCTGTTGTTGCAGAATTCTTAGATAAAATCAAAGAATTAGGATTCTTCTGGTCATTTAGAGGTGGTTTATCTTTCAACTTAGGAGATCTAATTACTCCTTCAGTTAAAGAGAAAACATTGATCGATGCGCAGCAAGAAGTAGATGATGTTTGGGAGAACTATAACATGGGACTTATCACCAATAATGAGCGATATAACCAGATTATTGATAAATGGACATCTGCGGATAATACAATTACTCAGAACTTAATGAAAGAGTTGGCTGAGCACAAACAAGGATTTAATTCCGTGTATATGATGCTACACTCTGGAGCTCGTGGATCTCAACAGCAGATTAAACAGCTTTGTGGATTGAGGGGATTGATGGCGAAGCCGAGAAAATCCGGTGATACTGGTGGAGCGATTATTGAGAACCCGATTCTTGCAAACTTCTTAGAAGGATTGTCTGTATTGGAATACTTTATCTCTACACACGGTGCACGTAAAGGTTTGGCCGATACGGCCTTGAAAACGGCTGATGCGGGTTATCTTACAAGAAGATTGGTAGATGTTGCTCAAGATGTTATCATCGTTGAAGAAGACTGTGATACATTAAGAGGTATTGAGACCTTTGCACTTAAGGATAACGATAAGATTACAGAAACTTTAGGTTCTAGAATCGTAGGACGATATTCTTTACATAATGTAACCGAATTAACCAATGATAATATCATTGTGGGAGCCGGTGAATATATCACTCCAGAAATAGCAAATAAGATTGAAGAAGCCGGCATTGAGTCTGTTACGATTCGATCTGTGTTAACTTGTGAGACAATCAAAGGAGTATGTAGAAAATGTTACGGTAAAAACTTAGCTACCGGAAGGATAACGGAGCGAGGAGATGCTGTAGGAATTATTGCAGCTCAATCAATTGGTGAGCCTGGTACACAGTTGACATTACGTACTTTCCACGTCGGTGGTATCGCATCTGTAACAAAAACAGAAAATGATATTACGGCTAAATTCGAAGGAAAGGTTGAATTTGACAATATTAAATCTGTAGAAACGAAGGAAAATTCTGTGGTTATTTCTAGATCTGGAGAATTGAAAATCGTTGAACCAAATACAGGACGAATTCTACAAAGTAATTACATTCCTTATGGATCAAACATCTTGGTAAAGGATGCTGCGACTATTAAGAAAGGAGATGTAATTTGTGAATGGGATCCATTCAACGCCTTAATTATTTCTGAATTTGGAGGTATTGTTAAATTCGAATCTATCGAAGAAGGTTTGACATACCGAGTGGAAAAAGATGATCAAACTGGTTTCCAAGAAAAGATCATCATCGAATCTAAGAATAAGAAGAAGATTCCAACGATCAAGATTGTTTCACCAGCTGGAGAAGAGTTGAAGAATTACAACTTACCGGTAGGAGCATACATCTCTGTTGAAGAGGGTGCTGAAGTGACTCCAGGTCAAACAATCGTTAAGATTCCGCGTCAATTAGGTAAGATTCAGGATATTACCGGTGGTCTTCCGAGAGTTACCGAGCTATTTGAAGCGAGAAATCCTTCAAATCCAGCAGTAGTAACAGAAATTGACGGTATTGTATCCTTTGGTAAAATCAAGCGTGGTAATCGTGAAGTGATTGTTTCTGATGAAAGAACAGGAGAGAAGCGTAAGTATCTTGTAGGATTATCGAAGCATATTTTGGTTCAAGAAGGCGATTTCGTACGAGCTGGTATGAGATTATCTGATGGTGCCATTGCCCCAATTGATATCTTACATATCAAGGGACCATTTGCTGTACAATCTTACTTGGTTAATGAGATCCAAGAAGTATATCGATCACAAGGTATCAGTATCAATGATAAGCACATTGAAGTAATTGTACGTCAAATGATGCGAAGAGTGAAAATCGAAGATGCTGGAGATACAATTTTCTTAGAAGGAGAAAGTGTAGAGAAATATGAATTCTTTAAGCAGAATGACTGGATCTATGACAAGAAATTTGTCAATGATGCGGGAGACTCAACGAAGTTGAAGGCAGGAGAATTGGTGTCGGTACGTCAGATTAGAGAGGAAAACTCTTATCTAAAACGAAACGATAAGAAGATCGTAGAGTTTAGAGATGCGGTTCCTGCTACATCGAGCTCCATGCTTCAAGGTATTACTCGATCATCATTAGGAACTTATAGTTGGATTTCTGCGGCTTCATTCCAGGAAACAACAAAAGTACTAAGTGGTGCAGCGATTAATGCGAAGACAGATTTCTTAGAAGGTTTGAAAGAAAATGTTATTGTTGGTAAATTGATTCCAGCAGGAACAGGTCTTGTGAATCGTAAGAATTTGGTTGTAAAACCAAAGGAAAAAGATTTCGAAATGGAAGAAATGATGCATTTAGAAGAATAATGTAATTTTCTTTAGAAATAATAAAGGGGCTTATCTTGCTAAAAGATGAGCCCTTTTTAATTTTACATAAAGCCAACAATGAAACACACATTTTAGAATCAGTATGGAAACAATAGTTATTAAAAATCTGACGCATAGCTCGATAACAGAGTTGGTTGAATGTTTACTGGAATCTTTCAAGGGTTATTTTGTTCCGATGCCTTCGGACGTTTCTTTTTGGAAGGCACGATTTAAACATGCTCGAGTAGACTATTCTTTATCTTGGGGTGCCTATGATGATCAGAAACTAGTGGCTTTTATCATACATGCGGTGGACCATCAGGAAGGCCAATTGTGTGCTTATAATACAGGTACGGGTGTACTACCCAGCTATCGAGGTCAAGGATTAGTAGATACATTGTATGAAACAGGAATGCCAAAATTAAAGGAAAGGGGTGTTGAACGATGTTTTTTGGAAGTAATCTGTGAAAATCAACGGGCTATCAAGGTCTATGAGCGGATTGGATTTGAACGACAACATCGCTTATATTGCTTTAAGGGAACATTGGCAGAAAGGACTGATGCTCCAACTATTCAAAAGACGGAATTGTCTGAATTGGAGGCGAGGCATGTAAAAAATCATTATTCTTGGGATAATCAATTCGCCTCCATCAAGCGAGCAGGGAAGATACATCAATGTTATTACATCATGACAGCTAATGAAGAGGCAATGGGCTATTTTATTATTAATCCAAGATCTGGATATATTTCTCAAGTTGAATCATTTACGGGTGATTGGGCCCCTATTTTTAATGCTATAGGTAGTTACTTCAGAAATTTTAAAATTAATAATATACATTCCGATAGAATCGAACTTATCCAATTTTTACAATATTCGGGTATGGAGAATACCATCAATCAGTATTATATGACGATGGATATGTAAAGATTTTGGTAAGGCTATTTCCCATCATTAAAATGGTTAAATAGCGTCAAGGTCTTTGCGTGTTAAATCGTTTTCAACGTTTCCAGTGTTGAGTGTTGTTTGTGGTTCAAATAAGACAACGTGCACCTCTTCTTTTGCATAAGGTTTATGATTGGTGCCTTTCGGGATAATGACAAATTCACCCGGGTTAATTTTTAGCGTTTTATCATCCAACTCCATAAATAGTGTGCCTTGAACTACCAGAAACAACTCATCTTCATGTTCATGTTGATGCATGATAAATTCATTTTTGAATTTGGCAATTTTTACGAATTGATGGTTTAACTCGCCGACTATTTTCGGATTCCAATATTCGCTGAATGTATTGAATTTTTCTTGAAGGTTTACTTTTTGTATATCCATGATTTTTAGTTTCTATTCGTATATTCTAATAATCTCTCCATGTCCTTTTCCTAGTATGCTACGAACGTATCCATTAACCATCTTGGGCATCGATATAGGATTATGACCGGGAAAATAGTCCTTATATTTCTCGTAGGCGTCTTGCACGAGTCCGGATGATACGACATTGACCCGTATTCCCTGAGTGATTTCTAGAGCTACGGCTTTTACAAAGCTATGTATGGCCCCGTTGACCATGGCCGCACTTGCTGTTTGGATGACTGGATCATCGGCAAGAATTCCTGTAGTCAATGTGATAGATCCTGCTGTATTTAAGTAATGTTGGCCAATTCGAACCAAATTAACTTGTCCCATCAATTTACTTTTGATGCCGATATAGTAATCCTCTTCGGAAAGATTATTGAAATGGTCCCATTTAGCTTCTCCGGCTACATTAACAATGGCGTCCACGTTTCCCACTGTTTCGAACATTTTCTTAATAGATGCAGGATCAGCAATGTCTACCTGAACATCTCCTTGACTTCTTCCAGCTATTATAACATCATGTTCTTGATTGAAATAATTGGCTACGGCTCTGCCTATGGTTCCATAGCCACCAATGATGAGAATTTTCATAATTCCTTGTTTAAAGCATGTTCGAAATGAAAACCAACGACTTGAAATCCTTGATTATAATAAAATTTATGTGATCTACTGTTTTGGACATAGGTATTGAGGCCGATGGATTCGTATTGATTGGCCAAGGCCCATTCTTTGATGGCATCTATGAAATATTGACCATAGCCTTTTGATTGAATATTGGAATCGATGATGACGTTGTCTAGTTCGATATGCTTGCCACAGTAGATTCTTACAGTACTCCAGGCGCTTGAAATTCCTATTAATTGATGCTGATCAAATAGGCCGAAACAAGTATAGGACGCCAAATCAATCATTTTTTTCAATCTCGAAGTGATCGTATGCCCCGACATTTCAGGATTTAATTGCTTCAGTAATGAAAGGACTTGATCGATATGATCGTATGGATTTATCTGTATAATTTGTAACTGATTCATCGAATTACTAACTGTTGATGGTAATTTCTCCATTTTTTTCATTTAATAAGAAGGTACTGTATTCTAGTATGAGTACTTCGTTTCTTTTCAAGTAGGACCATTTGCCATGTCGAGTTGAAATCAATATTCCACATTTCTCCATATTGCTTAAATAGGTGGAAATAGTCGATTGAGAAAGTCCTGATTTTTCATGAATATAACTCACGCAAACACCGTCGTTAAAGTGTTTCAAGCTTTCATGTGGAGGGAAATGATTTTCTGGATCTTTTAACCATTCCATGATTTGAAGTCGAACTGAGTTTGAAAGGCACTTGCCGATTTCTGTTGCTAATTTCATATCCATGGTGTAAATATATCGACATTTCTCGATATGTCGGTTCGATTTTGTTGTTTTTATTCTATATGCAATGGCTCTAGTTAAATTAGATATAGATTTGAGTATTATTTCAACCGTAAATCTTCCACTTAAAATGAAAAACAATGGTCAAAGAACTCCTTCTTTTAAAATAATTCTTGTTGATCCAAATACAGCACTTTGCGAAGCATGGGCTGAAAGGTTTAGCGCTTATGAACATGTCGAAATTAAAAATGATGTTTTTCAAAATATTGAAAGTTTTGATTGTATCGCAAGTGCTGCAAATTCATTTGGTCTGATGGATGGCGGTATAGATTTAGCTATTTCTAATTTTTTCGGTGCTGAATTGTCTAAAAGAGTTCAAGAAAGAATATCATTAGATTATTTTGGTGAACAACCTGTTGGAACTTCCATGATTGTGGAAACTAAGAATAAAAAGTATCCATTTTTAGCACATACTCCAACCATGCGTGTGCCTTTGAAAATCACAAATACGGATAATGTGTATTTAGCGATGTTCGCCATGCTTCGAGCAGTTACTATCCATAATCGCACCGAGAATCAGAAAATTAATGTGGTCGTTTGTCCTGGGCTTGGGACTTCAGCTGGTAAAATGACTCCAAATGAGTCTGCCAGACAGATGGAGCTGGCTTATCGAAATTTTTGTAATCCACCCAAATATGTCAATTGGATGCACCTCATTCAAAGACAAAAAGAAATAATCTATGGAGGAGATGTAAAACACTATAATTAGCTAAATCTGATATAGCCATATTAAAAACTTAATGAATGAACCATAAATTCATGTGTTTTAATTACTTATAAATTATAGTATATTATACCGTCCATATCGCGTTACCGATGGGAATGGTTTTGTTGCCAAACAAAAGTCCGAGTGGCTGAAAGCCCGAAGGACCGACCGTAAAGGGAGCCATGGACGTAGGGCTCGAACGCACAAATTAGCAAGACAATTACTCTAATATAAACCCTGTTTTAAACGTTCACTTCGGAGTATATACTTGCCAATGATATCGAATTCGAGATTAACAATCGCATCGGGTTGATAGGATTGAAATCGAGTATGTTCGTAGGTATATGGAATGATGGCTACTTGAAAACTGTCTCGGGTAGGGGCAATGACCGTCAGACTGACACCATCGATACAAATAGAACCCTTTGAAATGATGAGCGGAGCAAATTGCTCATCAAATTGAAAAGTAAAACGCCAGCTACCATCTTCATCTTCGACTTCGAGCAGTTTGGCTGTACTATCGACATGTCCTTGCACGATATGACCATCCAATCTCGCATGAATTTGAGCAGCACGTTCTATATTTAAGAGATCGTTCAATTTCCAAGATTTAGCGGCTGTTAAATCCAAGGTCTCCTGTATGGCCGTTACTTCGTGCCAATCTTCCCCGAGAGCTACCACCGTTAAACAAATTCCATTGTGTGAAACACTCTGATCTATTTTTAACTCGGATGAAATCGCCGCTTGGATACGGAAGGTTTTGTTCTGACCGTTTTCCTGAATAGCGATTACTTTTCCAGTATCTTCAATGATACCTGTAAACATTTATTCTGATTTTAATATTTGAATGTATCCTTTGAGAAAATCGAAGGAATTTTCGATGCCCTCCGTGTTGGTTCTGAATACTTCGCAGGTGTAATAATAGACTCCGTCATTTAAGGCGGCTCCACTGAAGTTGGTGCCTTCCCAAAGTATTTCAGGATTTTGAGTCTCAAAGACCTTTTGTCCCCATTCATTATAAGCTCGAAAATCAACTCGACTCACAAAGCGATTGAGTATAGGGCGAAATACATCATTGTTCCCGTCTAAATTCGGAGTAAATGCATTTGGAAGAATATACGATGGACAATCATCAATACATTGAATTTCGCTCAATGGACTTTCATTTCCAATGCTGTCAACACTTGTGATCGCATAACAAGCCGTCAAACCGAAATCTGGATTGTGATCGATCGAAATAATCTGTATATCCTCTACTTCTTCAATCAACTGAAAATCAGTATTTACATCGGGTTTATAATAGATTCTGTATGCGGCCACATCATCTGAATTTTCGCAGACCAGATCCACTCGATTCCAAGTCACTGTATTTACAAAATCTTCTTCCGGAGTATCTGGGCCAGCCTCGGCACAGGCGTTGCTTACCGTTATTTCCGGCGTGCAAGGTGGAATTGTATCCAAAGGAATTCCACAACTTTCATTCGAGTTATTATCAATGACGAAATCCAATGACGGAATTTGATAAGATCCGAAGGTTTGCACATAATAGCAATACTTGACACCATTGATCAAGCCATCATCCTCATAGCTCTGTTGTTCCGTAGAATCTACTAATTCGAATAGGTTGGTATTATCGTTTAGCTTGTAAATATGATAATGCGTATTGATCCAAGAGGTATTAGCATCCCATTCAAGCACATTGATTTCATCACTGGACTTAATGGTCAAGTAGACCGTGGATGAACTTGGAGAATAATCATACAAATTATTCACTCCGTTGGCATAGAAGGCGATTCTATAATTATACGCTTGGCTCATGGTATTGAGCTGATTATCCAAAAAGGAAGTGGTCACTTCTTCATCAAAGAACTGCGTTGTAAACGAAGCGCTAGGAACATCTTGGAAATTGGTTCCATCAATACCATCGGCTCGCTGCAGTTGATATCTATACGGACCAGGGGTTTGCATGGTGTCCAAATCTTCGGCTACTGGCAGAATCCATTCGGTCTGTACCATACCCATATCTTGATCGGTAACCAGAACGGAAGCCTTTGTGAGTAATGGTATATCCCGCGCCAATTGTAAACAAACTTCGTTGGAAACTAAGCTTTGCACAAAATTATACGGATTTCCGGTTATACTAATTTGAGCAAATTCTGCCACGACTCGATAACAATAGGTACGTCCTTTTTCCAAATTTTGATCCGTAAAGGTGTATTTGCCGTCTTGAAGATCGGTAATCAAGTCGATGCCCGAAACTTTGGTATACCCTTGACCTTCGATACCCGGAGCACAGGTGTCCTGAGGAATATCAATGCTTCCCACATGTCTCCACACACTGAAACCTTGAAAGAAATCATTTTCTGTTTCTTCACAGGCATATGGGGAATCCCAGGTTAATTGAACGCTTTGATTGTCGGCCTCTCCTTCGAGGTTTTCAGGTGCTGGTCCTACTACTTTAATCTTGACAGATTTGAGGTCGGCTAATCCAGTCACCACATTCGGGCTCACAAAAAAGTTATCAACGGCTCTAAATACAATTTGGTATTCATTATTGGAGATGTCCTCACAACGCGTATCCCATTTGAAGGTAGCGGTATACGGCGGGTCTGCATAACCTATTGGTGCAATAAAAATCGCAGGATTCACTTCTAGGTCAAAAGGGCCACCTGTAGCGCTTACTTCGACTTGCTGTCCAATATCTGGATCCGACACACCAATGGTAAATTCAACGCTTTCGCCTGCTACTACACATATTTCATCCGGTACTGTTAGTTCAGGCGGTTCATTATTGCAATTGAGCACAAAGATTTGCATATCTCGAAGTACTCGATTTAATAGAACGCCATCTCTGTACTCATTAACGTAGAAGCTCACATTGTACTCACCTGCTTTTTGTGGGGAATCCCAAATGATCTGACCATCCTCTGTATTAAATGAAAAACTATTGTTATTGGGAATAATTTCATTCGGTAATTGGTAATCTGGTACTTCTTCACCGTTTTCTCCTAGCGGAACTCCCAGTTCGTAGACCAGCGAATCTCCATCTTCATCAAAGCCATTTGGAATATGTATAAAGGTCTCACCAACACAGGCTATATCAATCGGTGCTTGTAATAGTTGCACCGAGCTATTACTTCCATTAAAATCGGGATTGGTAAAGGTGAAAGTCGTTCTAAGGTGAAATTTTATATTCTCGGAATTCGGGAAATTTAAGTTCTGAATTTCGGCGACTCGATTGGGATCGGTCATGGAAATAGTGTATGTATTGCGGCCCGGATAGATGTGGGTTTTGATATAGACATTTTTCTGAATGTTGTTTCCCAAATCTTCTCCTTCGCCATTGGAACGTTTTAAATATTCCATGGTCTCGTCTCCCCAATCCAATAAAATAGAATCTCGATCTGCTTGAATGGAGGTCGTTTTTGTGTAGGTGGTTACAGTAACTTCTATTGTATAATCGCCTATTTGTTTATAAGTGATTTCACCAGCTCTATTGTGCGTAGCGTGCAACCATAGTGATAATAGTAGGAAGCCCCCAGAAAGGAAGAATTTAATATACCAATTTGATCTATGCATTGTACTGATTTAACGTAATTAAGATAGAAAAAATGTCTAAATGGTTGCAGAATTTGATTGAAAATCTTTGGGATAGCGTCTATTTGCTAGTCAGTAAGACATTTTTCTAAACGCTCTTTCCAAGGCCTAAGTTCGATATTGAAGGTTTTTTGAATTTTACTTTTGGATAAACGCGAGTTTAATGGCCGTTTTGCAGGAGTAGGGTAGTCTTCCGTCGTACAAGGGTTTAATTGACAAGTACTGCCTTTTAAACGAACGATTTCTTGCGCAAATTGATACCAACTGATAAAGCCTTCGTTGCTAAAATGATAAATGCCATGATACTGTTCCTGCACTTGATGCTGATCGATTGTTCTTACCATCTTTAAAATCGCCTGTGCTATATCGGGCGCATAGCTAGGACTTCCAATTTGATCATGAACAATACTTAATTGTTCTTTTTCATCTACTAATCGAGCTATGGTGTTGACAAAGTTTTTGCCTTTTTTCGCGTAAACCCAAGAAGTTCTGAGAATGATCGTCTTTGGATTATTACGTAAAGCTTCTAGATCTCCATCCAATTTAGTTTGGGCATAGACTCCTTGAGGATTGGTTTTTTCGTCTTCATCCATAATCTGATCATGATCAGGATGATAAACATAATCGCTGGAAATATGAATAAATGGAATGTTTGCTTTTGCACAAGCTTGACTTAAAGATCGTACGGCATCTGTGTTGATTAGTCGAGCCTGATCTTGTTCTTCTTCAGCAACATCTACCTTCGTATAGGCGGCACAATTAATGACAAAATCAATACGGTGTTCTTCAAAATATTCCTGAATTCTTTTCGCATCTGTAATATCCAAATTTCGACGATGGGTAAATAGAAAACGGAAGGACCATTCACTAGATATTTCTTGAATGGCTCTTCCCACTTGACCTTCAGAACCGGTTACTAAAATCTGTTTCATGGAAGTTGTATTGGTCGGTGATTTCCAAGTGTAGGAAGTATATCATCTTTTTCAGAAACCTTGAAGGAGATATCTGCCATATTCCAATCGATATTGAGCTGTGGATCTTTGTAATATAGGCCACCTTCGGCTGCTTTGTCGTAGAAGTTATCGCATTTGTAACTAAATACAGCCGTTTCCGATGTGACGAGATAGCCATGTGCGAAACCTCTTGGAACGAGCAGTTGCTTTTTGTTTTCTCCGCTTAGTAAAATAGAGAAGGATTGTCCATAGCTTGGACTATTTTCGCGAATATCAACGACGACATCTAAGACCTCACCATGAATGACGCGAACCAATTTAGCTTGGCAGGATGCACCAACTTGATAATGTAAACCTCGAAAAACACCTCGCTCGGAGTAGGCTTCATTGTCCTGCACCCACTGATAGTGAAGACCATGCTGTTCCTCTATTCGTTTACTGTAACTTTCAAAGAAATATCCTCGATGATCTTCAAAAACCCTTGGTTGAATGACAAAAAGGTCTTTTAAATCCGTTTCTTGATACTGCATGATGAATTATTTATCTCTAAAGAAAATCGATATAGGAACACCTTCAAAATCAAAGGCCTTTCTGAGTTGATTTTCAAGAAATGATCGATAGGAATCTTTGACGTATTTTGGATTATTACAGAAAAATGCGAAACTAGGATAATGCGTTGGCAATTGTGTAACGTATTTTATAGTAATGAATCGACCTCGATAATTTGGAGGTGGTGTTCTTTCGATTGCTTCGAGCATCAGTTCATTCAAGACTGACGTTCTAATTTTCTGCGTTCTGTTTTCATATACCTTAAGGGCTAACTCAATAGTTCGCATCAAACGTTGCTTGTCTTTTACGGAAATGAAAACCACAGGAACATCATTGAACATTCCGATTTTATCCTTCAGTTTTTTCTCCATGTCTCGTGCCGTATTGGTCTCTTTTTCGATGAGATCCCACTTATTGATGGCAATGACGAGTCCTTTATGTCGTTTATGGACAAGGCGTATTAGGTTTAAATCCTGGGAGGTAATATCTTGTGTGGCATCGATCATAAGAATACAGACATCACTTTCTTCGATCGCCTTGATTGCCCGCATGACCGAATAAAATTCGAGATCTTCGTGTACTTTTCCTTTTTTACGGATACCTGCGGTATCAATGATATAAAAGTCTTTATCAAATTTATTAAACCGAGAATGAATCGAATCTCTGGTCGTGCCGGCTATATCTGTGACGATATTTCGTTCTTGTCCGAGAAGTGCATTGGTCAAAGAAGATTTACCGACATTGGGTTGACCAATGATCGCAATTTTGGGAATTTCTTCTTCTTCGTCATCGGCATCGGCAGGTAATACTTCGGTGATGGCATCGAGTACCTCTCCAGATCCACTACCAGTGATGGCTGACAAGAAAAAGGTGTTTTCAAATCCCAATCCCCAGAATTCATTCGCACTCAATTGTCGAGTAGCGTTATCAACTTTGTTTACACAGACAAAGACTTGTTTATCTGTTTTGCGAAGCATATCGGCGATTTCTGCGTCCAAATCCGTGATTCCTGTGGTAACGTCGGTCATAAAAACGATGACATGTGCCTCTTCGATGGCAATCTCCACTTGAGATCGAATGGCCGCTTCAAAAACGTCATCAGATCCTTTGACAAATCCTCCGGTATCTATAACGGTAAAAGACTTTCCATTCCATTCACTGGCGCCGTAAATACGATCTCTCGTTACTCCACTTATATTATCAATAATCGCTTGTCGTTCACCAATGAGTCTATTGTAAAAAGTAGATTTACCTACATTTGGTCTTCCGACAATCGCCACTATTTTAGGCATATGTAATTAATTTTTATATCCGAATTTTTTAAGCCATTTCTCGTCGTCTCTCCAGTTCTCTTTGATTTTGACAAATAATTCTAAAAAGACTTTTTGATCCAGAAATTGCTCGATCGATTTTCTCGACGCTGTTCCCAATTTTTTGATGGCGGAACCCTGCTTGCCTATGATAATAGATTTTTGGGTTTTACGCGACACATAAATTTCTGCAAAGATATGAACAATTGGACCTTTATTACTTTGTTTTTCCTTGAATTCTGTCACAACAACCTCCGTCGAGTAAGGAATTTCTTGTTTGTATTGTTGAAGGATTTTCTCTCGAATGATTTCCGAGACAAAAAATCGTTCTGGTTTATCACTTAATTGATCTTTGGGATAGTACGCCGGACCTTCGGGTAAATGTTTAATAATGACATCTAGTAATGCGTCTGTATTGAGTTTTTCTTTAGCGGAAATGTACATTTTGTGATCGAAAAAATCAATTTGTTCCCAAAAAGCATTGAGTTTGGCTTTCCGCTCTTCATCCAATTGGTCCAATTTGTTGATCAGCAAGATCTTCGGAATAGCTAAATGCTGGATTCTTTTAAAAACCTCATCATCCAAATCATATTGCTCGTATATATCTGTTGCAAACAATAAAACATCCGCATCTTCTAAAACGGAGAAGGCAAAGTTGTTCATCGCTTCTTGCATTTTATAATTCGGATCATAAATGACACCTGGTGTATCTGAAAACACGATTTGATAGTGTTCTTCGCTCAATAATCCAATGATACGGTGACGTGTTGTTTGTGGTTTGCTGGTAATGATGGACATTTTTTCGCCCATCAAAGCATTCATAAGCGTTGACTTACCCACATTGGGTCTACCTAATATATTGACAAATCCAGATTTATGCATTGTTTAGTATCTTAGTTGTTTTACACTGCCGTGTAAGCGATTTTCTATTTCCATGAATAGATGGGAGGCTTTTTTACCACGCCAAGGGACATCATTGAATACAGGACCTAGATTGGCATAGTACTGAATTCCAGTACTTTCCATTTCCGATTGTACATGTTCCAATAGATTGACAAATACGATCCACCCTTGCTCGTCCGATACCTCTTCTGACCATTCTTCGTAATAACAATCATCTGATCCGTGAAAGTTCAGTACATTATCACAAATCAGCATGAAATATTTGATGTCATGTTCCATCATATGGTCGATGAGTTCTCTTTTCAGAAACATGATATCATTGTTGATACAATCATTCCATTCACCGATTAATTCAATGACAGCATAAGATTGTTGATAATCTACAAACAGTACTTTAAGATAAAGTGTCGGCGAACCAATTTCATCCCATTGAGGATGAATGAAGTAATTATAGATTTTATTAGAAAAGCTAAATTCACTATACACGCGACCATAAAAAGGGGATCGTTCATCTTCTGATGCGACATAGTGGTCTCTCCAATTAAAATAAGGTTCTATTGTATGCATATGTTTCTAGAATACGAATCTTTCGAATCAATCAGAACTCAAAGGTAAACTAGATTGAACGCAACTGATTCAAATTGCTTATAAATATTCATTAATATACCGAATAATACTTTTGAACAGCAGGCGGATTGCTACATACTAATCGTAGGAATATTCGAGTTTATAGTAAACAACTTTTGTCTTATTTTGATGTACATTTACAAGAAAATTTATAATTAAACCTGAGAGGACAAAGCATGCATGTAGTTTTGACAGGACCGGAAAGTACGGGTAAAACAACCTTGGCCTTACAATTACAAGCCCATTATGATGCTATCTTGGTCCCAGAATATGCTAGAATTTATCTCAATGAACACGGTCCAGCATATGAACATCACGATCTGAAAGCCATAGCTTTTGGACAATTTTCTTCGCAATTGTCTGCCATGCAATCAAGAAACGAATTGATCATATCGGATACTTGCTTATTGACCATCGAAATATGGGAAGCTTGGAAATATCGAACAGCCGATCCTTTTATTCAGGAATGGCAAGCATTGCAACAGGTGGATTACTATCTTTTGTGTAAGAATGATCTAGCTTGGGAAGCAGATCCATTGCGTGAACATCCGGATGCACTGGATCAATTATTTCAGATCTATGAGCAAAAAATTAAAGAGTCCGGAATTCCTTATTCGATCATTCATGGGCAAGATACTGCTCGGTTTAATAAGGCAAAAGAACAAATTGAAAGATTAAAAAAAGAACGTGCAAAAAGTTGAGATATATGATTACTTTTGTGCCTGTAAATGAGGATTATCCTCGTATTTTTTAATCATTTGGGGTGCTTTAAATAGCTGAGATAATACCCATAGAACCTGGGCGGGTCATGCCGCTAAGGGAAATGAATGTTGGATAGTAAGTCCTTACTATCTATATACCTTTCCCATATTATAAATACATATTGTAATATGAATCGAATAATTTTTACTCTAAGTTTAGTACTGTTGTCAGGCTTATTATTAGGCCAGCATACGGTTACGGGAACAGTGGTCAACGAAAAAAATGAAACCATGGATTTCTGTTCCGTCTTTTTAAAAGATTCGGAATACGCGACTTCCACCATTCAAGATGGAAGCTTTAGCCTTGAAAATGTAAAGGCGGGCACGTATATCATCAAAGCGAGTTTTATTGGATACGAATCCTTCGAACAAGAAATAGAGGTAAACGGTGATGTTCAGTTGGACATCGTTTTACCTGGAACCATTTATCAACTCGATGCTATTCAAATCAATTCCACACAAGCAAGAAAGGAAAACCCGATTGTCTATTCAACGATGAATCGAGAGCAGATTGAAGATGCAAATATTGCACAGGATGTGCCCTATTTATTGCGTTGGATGCCATCGGTCACAGTGACATCGGATGCGGGTGCAGGAATCGGATATACTGGAATACGCGTGCGAGGAAGTGAGGCTTCCAGAACCAATGTTACGATCAATGGCGTGCCATTAAATGACGCAGAATCTCAGACGGTATTTTGGGTGGATCTGCCTGATTTTATGAGCAATGTTGAAAATGTTCAATTGCAGCGTGGTGTAGGAGTGTCCACCAATGGTACCAGTGCATTTGGAGCAACATTGCACCTCAATACACAGTCTGTCCGTCAGAATCCATTTGCAATTCTTTCCGGTGCGATAGGTTCCTTTGGAACCAATAAATATTCGGCGCATGCAGGAACTGGTATCATGAATGGGAAATATATTTTGGAAGGTCGTATGTCATGGATCAATTCCAATGGATATATTGATCGCGCTAGTTCTGATTTGTCGAGTTATTTCTTTTCGGCAGCTAGAGTTTCTGAAGGGTCTTCGCTTCGTCTCAATTTTTTCAGTGGAGCGGAGGTGACCTATCAGGCATGGAATGGACTTCCAATTCAATATTTAGATTCTTTGAGGACTTTCAATACGGCTGGAACGGAGAAACCAGGAGAACCATATGACAACGAGGTGGACAATTACCGTCAGACGCATGGGCAGTTGATCTACAATAAAAATCTAAGTCAAAAATCGACATTGAATGTTACGGGGTACTTTACATCTGGTCGAGGATTTTTTGAAAATTATAAAGCCAATGAATTGAATGCCGACTTCGGACTGACGCCAGATACCTTAGTGCAAGATATCGTGATTCAACGATGGTTGGATAACCTCTTGACTGGAATGATTTATTCTTACGAATACGATGCGAAATGGGTAAACTTGATCGTGGGTGGTGGCCTTAGCCAGTACGTTGGATCGCACTTTGGTGACGTAATTTGGCGTGCTACGGACACGACGGATGATCCTAAAGCAAATAATTACTATGCAAATAAAGCGAGAAAAAGAGCTGGCAATATTTATGTGAGATCTAGTTTTTCCATCAAAGACAAGATATTCCCTTTCATTGATTTACAAGCTCGAAATGTCAATTATCGTTACGAAGGTCCAGATAACAATGGAGAGATTTTAGATATTACGGATAATTTATTCTTCTTCAATCCAAAGGCAGGATTATCTATTATCCCACATAAAAATCATAAGTTCTTCGCCTTTTACGGATTGGCTAATCGAGAGCCAGCACGTTCTGAGTATACTGGATCTACGCCTGAAACAAGACCTAGCCCAGAAACATTACATGACATTGAGCTTGGTTACAACGCTAGAACGAAACGCTTTGATGTTGATTTGACTTTATTCAATATGAGATATAGAAATCAACTCGTGCCGACGGGTAAGTTGAGTGATGTGGGAGAAAATATTCGTACCAATGTTGATCGGTCATTTAGAAGAGGAGCGGAGCTTGGATTATTGTTGAAATTGTCAGATTATGTCAAGTTGGGATATTATTCTACGCTGAGCGTCAATAAGATCGTCGCGTTTGACGAATATGTTGATAATTGGGATACGGGCGAACAAGATATTATCCAGCACGAATTAACGGATATCTCCTTCTCCCCGAATCAATTACACACGATTACCACCAATTTTGATGTGTTACCGATCAACGAAAAACACGATCTTAATATTCAAGCAAATTGGAAATATGTAGGAAGTCAATTCTTGGATAATACAGGAAATGAAAATTCTAAGTTAGATCCATTTTCTTATCTGGATGCCTTGATCAATTATAGAACTTCTTACAAGCGTTTGAAGCGTATCACGTTGACGCTGCAGTTAAACAATATTCTGAATCAGAAATATGTGTCTAATGGATGGATTTACAGATTTAGATCGGAAGGCTATAATCCGGTCAATGATGATCCATATGCACGTGCGGAATCAAATGGATTTTACAATTTGACAGGTTTGTACCCACAGGCTACTCGAAATTTCTTGTTAGGTTTGAAACTAGAATTCTAATATAAGATGCGCTTTGTATCGAAAGGCGATTTTCCTAAGGGAAGTCGCCTTTTTTATTTGGGGGATTGCCCATTCTCCCTTTGGTCCATGGGCACCAAGCTATTCAGGGGTTCGCTGGGCTCCGTGCTCCGCACCAGTACTTCGTACTGCCCTTACTATCTTTATCCCATGTTGAGTATCTTTCAGACACCAAAATATAGAAAGAAGCAGGTCATTTATTCGATGACAATAGGAACGATTAGGGATCAGAGAGCAATGTAGAGAAGTACGCTTCGATCATGCATTTGCATGCGGTGATCCTTTTTTAATGATTCGTTTTTCTAAAAATCGAAGACTAGACCAAATTTATATTCAAAAGGAAATATTTGATTTCTGAAAAAGTTGCCAGAAATGTCGTAGGCTAGAATAATTTCAGAATTTCCAAAACTGTAACCGGCACCAACGAGTAAAATAGGAAATGCAACGCGTTCTTTTTGATTAAATCCAATGAAGCGTTGGTCGCTATAGATTCCCCCTTCCACTTGTAAAATAATACTTTCAGCCAATAAGGCCCTCGTAAAAACAGTAGATGAAAAATCCGTCAACTGTTGAGAAATTCCGGATGAATTGATGTATAAATAATCAAACTTAAAAGCTACTCCACTTGAAAAGTATTGATTGTATTTAAATGCAGCGAAGGGCTGTAAACCTACCCCAAATTGAGTGCCCGTATTTGATCCGAAGATACTTGGCGTGTTGATATAAGAACCCACATAGATTCGTTCTCGAAGAGACATGCTGGGGCGCTCGTTGCGTTCTACACGTGCTTTTTTCTTTTTCTTTTTTCTGCGAGTTTGAGCCTCGGCATCCACTTGAAAAAGTACGATCAACAAGGCGATGCAAGTGAATCGGAATATATTTTTTGAGATATTTTTTACCATAATATGAGTGATTGAAGAATCAAATATAAATACTTTTTTGGGCGTAAGCCCCTCCTAAATTGGCCTAAACCCTCGCTTTATTATTCAGAAAAACGTATAAAAGATCATAAAAGATTGCAAATACACTACATTTTAATGATTTTTTAATAAAAAATAGAACAATACATTATAAAAACTACATATATGTAATATAAAATTATGAACGAATGATTATTTTCGCGGTAGACAGCAAAATAGTCTTTCTAGGAGTCCCACAAGCATATCATGCGAACTGCAACGATTTAAAAACATCAATTTAATTATGTTAAAAAACACTCTCTTATTTCTACTTATTACACTATGTTCTCTTTCCTTACATGCACAAACTTCGAGTACTTGGGGTAAAAAAATGGATGTACCATCGGTAAAACATCAATTGGATCAGCAATTTAAACACTACAAAATTGTTCCTATTGACGTACCTGCCATTTTAGAAACACTAGATGATTTTGATGGAGTAAAGCGATTGTCGCTAAAAATTGATGATTCAGAAATCTGGCCAATGGAGTTGGTTCCAGCCAATCATCTGGTTGAATCAATGAAAATTCATACAGCTACGGGAGAGGATTATACGGATGAAGTCAAGGTTTATCCTTACGGTGGACACATCGAAAATGCCCTTTCATCGGACATTCGATTGACCGTAGCAGAAGACTTTATTTATGGATATATTCAAGATAAAAATCATAATCGATTTATAGAACCACTTCGATACTTAGTGGATGGTGCACCGAAAAATCTATTTGTTGTTTACAATGGAGACGATGTAATTTTTCCTGAGGGAAGCACCTGTGCTAGTACACATACCGCTAAAAAGTCGAAAGAAATGGCAGGTAATTATAAATCGACAGGACTGTGTTTTGAAGTGGAAGTATCTACGGCGAGTGATTGGTTGATGTATTCATCTTACGGACAAGATGTGGCAGCTTTGACAGCACACAATGTTGGCGTGATGAACAATGTCCAGAATAATTATGATGACGAATTTGACGATGAAATTCTTTTTGTATTAGTAGAGCAATGGATTAGCAATTGTAGCACCTGTGACCCGTGGACAAATTCCACCGCGGCAGGTACCTTACTAAATTCATTTAGATCTTGGGGGCCAAGTGGATTTGCAGAAGTACATGATGTAGGACAACTTTGGACCGATAGAAATTTTGATGGTTCAACAATCGGTATAGCCTATGTAGGTGTTGTTTGTACCAATAGTCGTTATCAATGTTTGGAAGATTTTAGCAATAATGCCAACTTGAAGCGTGTGATGGTGGCTCATGAGTTAGGACATAATTTTAATGCCGTTCAAAGTGGGACAGGTCATGATCCTTCAGGATCTGCCTTTATCATGGCACCTTCCGTTAGTAATGTTTCAGCATGGTCGGTACAATCTATAGCTGATATTGAAGCCCATTATCTTTCGAGAACCTGTTTAGCTGCTTGTGCTCCACCAGCTCCACCGGTGGCTGATTTCTTTGCTAATTTGACGGATATCTGTCCTGGAACTACGATTCAGTTCTTTGATAATTCAACGGCTTCACCGACTTCTTGGAGTTGGACATTTCCTGGAGGAACACCCGGAAATTCTAGTTTAGAAAATCCGACCGTTACGTATAATAGTAATGGTACTTATAATGTTACTCTGGTTGCAACCAATGCAAGTGGGTCGAATACAATCACGAAGAATGGTTACATTACGGTAGGAGCTTCGGGAACTGAAATTGTTTTGACAGACGATTTATCTGGAGGACTTGCCAATTGGACGGTAACTAATCCAGATGGTAGTACTACTTGGCAGGCCATCAGTGTACCTGGATCGACAGGTAATAATAATGGTGCTTGGATAGATAACTATAATTATTCGGACGGAGTTGGTGATTTAGATGGATTAGAGAGTGATGTTCTTGATTTTACGGGGCGATCAAATATTACCTTACAGTTGGAATATGCCTATGCGAGATACAATGCCAATAACTCTGATATATTTAGGATAAAAGTGTCTACAAATGGGGGAGCATCGTTTCCGAATACAGTATTTACTGGACAAGAGAATGGATCGGGTAATTTCGCCACTGTTTCTGATATGACAGCAGCATTCATTCCATCAGGTGCGAACGAATGGTGTGTGGCTACTCCGAATTCGGCGAGTTGTATTGATATCAATTTGGATCAATTTATTGGAGAGAGTAATGTGGTCATTCGACTGGAAAATGAAAGTGATTACGGAAACAATTTATACATTGACAATATATTATTGACCAGTACTTGTCAGGTGATTGCGCCTCCAGCTACTCAATTTACATCGGATGTTACCTCTGGATGTGTTCCATTGGTGGTTCAATATCAAGATTTATCGACGAACGGTCCGACAAGTTGGAGTTGGTCATTTCCTGGTGGAACACCTTCTTCGTCTACCCAACAAAATCCAGTAGTTGTTTATGAAGATAAAGGCGTATTCGATGTAAGTTTGACAGCTACAAATGCGGCTGGTTCTAATACATTTAGTTTGACGAATTATATCGACGCGATGGATGTGCCGACCAGTTCATTTACACAAACCAGTGATGGTCAAACGGCATTTTTTAATAATACCTCAACCGATGCGACTTTCTATAGTTGGGATTTCGGAGATAATGAGAGCAGTACAGATGTCAATCCAGTTCACCAATACGATGAGGATGGTACTTATGTTGTGGTGTTAATTGCAGGAAATGCCTGTGGTACAGATACTTATACATTTACTATTACGATTGCTTCTGAACCGATAGCTGGGTTTACGCAGGATGTAACCAGTGGGTGTGCGGCATTGATTGTATCTTTTGTGGATCAAAGTTCTTCAAATACAGATAGTTATTTATGGACTTTTGAGGGAGGTACTCCGGCAACTTCGACGCAAGCAAATCCGGTGGTATCTTACACCGAAAAGGGAAGTTACGATGTTACTTTGATGGTAAGTAATGAGACTGGATCGAATGAACTCGTCATGATGGATCATATTACCGTGACGGATGTTCCTGAAGCTGATTTTACTTCTTTTGCTGATGGATTTACAGTTGATTTTACAAATACTACGGTGGATGGTAATTCTTACAGCTGGGATTTCGGAGATACGAATACTTCTGACATCGAAAATCCAACACATACCTATGCTTCTGATGGCACCTATACGGTCACTTTAACGGCTACGAATAATTGTGGGGATCATGTAATCAGCTATGATGTTGTGATTAGTAATTTACCGAGTGCGGCGTTTTCGTCGAATGTTACCAATGGATGTACGGCATTAACCGTTCAATTTCAAGATAATTCTTCCAGCAATGTAGATTCTTGGTTATGGACTTTTGAAGGAGGGAATCCTTCCAGTTCAACAGATCAAAATCCAGTTGTGGTTTATGAAAATGCGGGTGTATATGATGTGGAGTTGGCAGTTAGTAATGAAGAAGGAAGTGATTTTGTATTGTTGGAAGATTACATCACTGTTGAGACGGGTCCTTCAGCTGGATTTACGGAGACCAATGATCAATTAACTTATACGTTTACGAATACATCAAATAACGAAAATACATACACTTGGGATTTTGGAGATAACAATACAAGTAATGAAGAAAATCCAGTCCATACCTATGCGGAAGATGGAATGTATACGGTTATTCTAGTGGTATCTAATGATTGTGGAACCAGTGAATTCTCGATGGTAGTGAATGTTGTGTCGCAAGTAACCGCTGGAATTAGCTCGAGTGCGACAGCCGGATGTGCTGACTTTACGGTGAATTATACGGATAATTCATCCAGTAATGCAACAGCTTGGAATTGGACTTTCCCAGGAGGAAACCCATCTTCTAGCACAGAACAAAACCCTGTAGTAGTTTATGAATCAGCAGGAGTGTATGATGTTTCATTAACGGTTTCTAATGCAGAATATCAAGACGATATATCCTTTATGAATTATGTTACCGTTACCGATGTGCCAGAATCTGGATTCAATTTTGATATAGATATGTTGGAAGTAACTTTCCAAAATACGACCATCAATGGTGTAAGCTATCAATGGATATTCGGTGATACTGGAACAACAGATGTAGAGAATCCAGTGCATACATATGCCCAAGAAGGCATTTATGAAGTCATGTTGATTGCCACCAATGGATGTGGTACGGATACCACTATTATTGAAGTCAATGTTTCTTCACTGCCTACCGCTAATTTTAGTTCGAATGTTCAAACGGGTTGTACAAGTTTGACGGTAGATTTTATGGATCTTTCGACATCGAATACGACAGAATGGTTGTGGACCTTTGAAGGAGGTAATCCTTCCTCTAGTACGGAGCAGAATCCGACCGTGGTCTATGAAAATGCGGGTGTGTTTGATGTGACCTTAGTTGCCAAAAATGCTACTGGAGAAAGTACTTATACCTTGGAAGATTATATTATGACGAGCACTACACCAGAGGTGTCTGTTAATCAAGAGGAAAATGGAAATGCGGTCGATTTTGATGCCATCAGCGATAATACGGATAACTATGAATGGACGATCGATGGCCTTCCGGATGTATATACTGTACCAGATCCTAGTATTATCTTCCCAGCAGATGGTGTGTATACAGTAACTATGAAGGCATCCAACGAATGTGGAACGACAACATCTATCATTGCTGTTAACATTACAGCTTATCCAGATGCGGCATTTAGCAATAGTAATAGCAAAGATTGTAATCCATTGGTTGTGAATTTTGAAGATACCTCGATGGATGATGTTACTGGATGGATGTGGGAATTTGAAGGAGGAGAGCCTGCAACAAGTTCGGAGCAAAATCCAAGTATTGTTTATAATGTTCCCGGGACCTATGGAGTCTCATTAATCGTTTCCAATCAATATGGAAATGATACGGTTGAAATGGAAGATATCGTGGTTGTTGATATGAAACCTGAAGCGAATTTTGATTTTGATATAACGGGATCGAATGTACAATTTACAAACACCAGTACGGGAGAAGGCGTGATTAGTTGGGATTTCGGAGACAATAATACTAGCAATGAAGAAAACCCTGCGCATCAATATGAAATGGCGGGAGAGTATACTGTGATCATGATCATTGATAATGGTGGAAACTGTAAAGATACGATCGAGCAAAAAGTGATTACATTGATCAATGATGTAGAGGATTGGGATGAGTCCAATGTACAATTGTATCCAAGTCCAGCGAGAGATTACTTTATGTTAGAATTTGAAGTGGATCGATCATCCGATGTTCCATACAGTATTATCAATGCGTTGGGACAGGTACTCGATGCTTCTGTTTTGAAAGTACATTCAGGAAATAATACCTTCCGATTTGAAAATCAATTATCATCTGGATTATACTTTATCCAATTGGAATACGAGGGAGCTACAATTATCAAGCGATTTGTTGTCGAACGATAAGAGTACAAGAAACGTATAAAATAATAGGGAAGCGATGCAAGTCATCGTTTCCCTTTTTTTGTTTTAGTAGTATTCCAAAATTAACTAATTAGGTTCTAATCCTATTGGATTTATAAGGAAATTTTATTATCTTTAAGTACATTATTTAACACATTAAAATACACTTATGAAAAAGACTTTTGTTTTTTTCCTATTACTTTTATTTATTTTTTCTTGTCAAAAAGAATCTTTAGATTTTTCAAACGAAATGCGGACTTCTGGCGAACTTAAATTGCGTTCAGGATCCTCAAGTCTTGCTTGTTCCAATTTAATTTCTAATGGTAGTTTCGAAGAATTAACAGGCGATCCTGATATTTCTAATCCATTCTTCAATGGTATTGTTTTAGATTGGGATTCAGCATCGGGAACTCCACAAATTGAAAGCGAAGACACTCCTTTCAATACGTGTTTTGAGGAGGGGTATGATCAAATTTACTCTACACATCTTGGTGTGAAAGATTTGAATGGTACCAGTCCATTACAGGAATCAATTATTCAAGATGTTGTATTAAAAAGTAATTATTATACCTATACTTTAGAATTCTTGTATCAAGGATGTCCGAGATATGAAAATGGATTAGAGATTTACGGAGATATTCAAGTATATTTCACGAAAGATATGCCAACGTCCACGTCGTCTGCGGGTCCTGCAGTACTGGATTTCAATAACGTGGATCATGAATTGGTTGCATCTGTGACCTGTGAAGATGAATGGAAGACTTTTTTATTGGAAGACTTCAGTATAGCTGCAGATTATAATCAAATTCTGTTTGCCCCATTTCAAAATCAAACTTTCCAACATATACACAATAATATTGATGATATATCTCTAAGTTGTCAAACTTGGGCAATTGAAGATATATTGACTGACCCAAATGGATTAGAAGTAGCATTTGAAGCATTTAATGCTTCCGAGCATCAAATTGTTGAATATAAATGGAATTTTGGAGATGGAAATATTAGTCAGAATGCTACGCCGACTCATGAGTATATGGAATCTGGAACATATTTAGTATGTCTTGAGATCATTGATGAAAATGGTTGCTGTGGATCTTATTGTAAGGAAATTACCGTGGGAGTTGAAACCAATTGTATTCATTGCGATTATTCTTTTTGTTTTAACATCGCTTCTTCAAAAACATGTTTTAATGAACCACTATTTGTCGAAGAATTTATAATTAAATTACCATATTCTAATGAATTTATCACATTAGATGTGACGTCTAGTGGGTTTAACTTTCCTTATTGTTATAAATATTTGAATCTTTGTGATGCTTCTGATCCTATTTTTCAAATTGATTTTGTTAATGATTTTAATGCTTACATGAATAATAATGATTTAGATGGCACTATGGAATTTATTATAGAATCAGAAGATTGTAATAATGGATCTCTCAAATTGTGGAATTCCTGTATTACGTTGCCTGGAATTACATTGTCTTGTGGAACAGAAGTTTATGAAGAAATAATTTCGTTTCCAACGGTATCCTGTGAATGATTAGAATGATGACTTAAAGTTTCTTTTGACTTTCATGATAATTTTGACTCATTATATTTAATTAATTAAATTTTCCTTGGTATAAATTCTTTTAATTTTATTCATGAAAGAATAAAATAGTCCAGTTTTTTGCTTTTGTTAAGATTATGTTATATTAGTGCTGATTCGAGATCAAGCCTACCTTTTACTTTTCGAGAAACATTCTGATATGAGAAAATTTTTACTAGGATTTTCATTTCTCGTGCTATTTTGCGGTATAGCTTTTGCTCAGCCTTCAAACGATGATTGTGCAGCCCCGGTTAATATAACGGCTTTAGATGGTTCTGCTTGTGGACCTTATGATATAACCGGTGCGACCTTTGATTTAGCGAATGGAGACTGTGCGCCCATGCCGAATTCTCCCAATATGTGGTTTACTTTTACTGCTCAAGGACCGGAGGTTGATATTACTGTAAATGGTCAAGTAAATAATGTTCACGTTGCTTTATTAGAATTTAATCCAACACCTTGTGATTTTGCCTCGGCATCACAAATTGCATGTGGAGTAGGTACAGCGAATGCAGTGGTTATCGATGATGCTCCTGTGGTAGCTGGAACAACATACTATTTGGTGGTTAATTTGGCGGATGCTGGTGGAACTGATGTGGAGGCGTCTTATCAACTGTGTGTAACGAATGACTTGCCCGCTATGGCACCGCCAAATGATGATGCCTGTTCAGCAGAAAATATTACACCAAATGGTACTTGTACGAATGGAACAACTGTCGATGCAACACAAGATTTTACGTCTATTCCAGGCTGTGCCATTGTTCCGGAAAATGGCGTCTTTTACGAATTTACAGTTAGTGCTGGGAATTTAGCAGCAACCATCGATTTATCCAATATAAGTTTACCAGGTGATGCGGTAGTTGTTTTAGGAGAATGGGATACTAATTGTACAGGAAATTTGAATATTCTGGGAGATGTATATTGTGGCCCTCCTGCCAATGATATTATCGATTTTCAAGGCTTAATTGCAGGAAATTCTTATGTTATTTTCGTAGGTACAGATGAAGTCAATGAAGGAGATTTTCAAATATGTGTGACAGAATATGGGCCCCCTCCGGGCTGTTCAGCCAATAATACTTGTGATTTAGCTGAATTTGTTCCTGGAATGAGTTCCAATAATACTACTTATACATGTGTTAATGGATGTAATATATTGGCATCACCAGAGCCCGATTTACTGGGGTGTAATTTTGCCACGGAAGAAGTGGTTTGGTATACATTTACATCAGATGCTGCAGCATCTTTTTTAACGATAGATCTTAATAGTACGGAAATTACAGCACCTTCGGTACAAATCTTTACAGGAAATTGTGCGAATCCTGTTCCTGTTAGTCCATGTGTTACAGGGGATGCAGGAAATGCAACCATACTGAATAATAACATTCCGCCGAATACACAAATTTATATTGCAGTGAGTAATGGTTTTGGAGCCGGAGGAAATTTTGAATTATGTATGCTGATGTTGGATGATCCGAGTACCTGTGTAATTGATGCTCAATTAGAGGTGGTTGGAACCTCATTAGGATCTCCATTGGATGGACCATTCCAGCCAAACGAGACCGTTTCTTTTTGTTATACGATTAATGAGTACGATGCTACCACGACAGCTACAGGTTGTCAATGGTTACAAGGGATCATTCCTGTTTTCGGCCCAGGATGGTCAGATATTTCATTTGATGCTGCTGGGATGCCAGTTTCTAGTACTCCTTTTGCAGATATACAGGCATATAACGCAACTTGGGGTTGGTATACTAACATAACCTACAATACAACTTTACCGGCGCCTGCTTCTAAATCAGTAGGTGATTTTGATGGAGATGGAGATCTGGAAATGTGTCATTTTACCGAGCCCGATTGTCCAAATACAGGTATTACGGCCGGACAGATTATGCCTCCAGGCTGGTATTGCTGGACACCAAATGGTGGTGCCGATGGAAACCCAAATGTGGATTGGGGTGATGGATCCGGTTGTACGATATTGACTGGTCCATGGGAAATATGTTTTGATCTCACCACTTTAACATTCCCAGAATGTGATGCTGAAGATCCTCAAATAACAGATACATCCGTTAAAATTTATACCACTTCTGATGGAGAAACTGGAGATTGGAATGGTGGTATCTCAACTTGTGCTTCTGATGCTCCTGTGGCTTTAAATACGGTCTTGAATTGTTGTATTGGACCTGAGGTGGATGATCTTATGGATGTCGTTTGTCCAGGCGGAACAACAGATATAACATTGACCTCGGATCAAATGGGAGATATTACTTATCAATGGACTGTTCAAGGAAATCCAAATGTTACAGGATATTCTGATGGTACTGGTCAGTTTATTACTCAAACTTTAGAAAATAATACGACCGTTCCTCAAATCGTGAATTATGTTGTAATCGCGATTTCCGAAGAGGGATGTTTTGGATTACCAGTAATTGTGCCAGTCACAGTGTTACCTGGTATAGATGTTGATGCTGGACAACCCATCGATGGATGTGCGCAAGGTGAGTTTATGTTGGGTGGAAATCCAACGGCGGTCGGAGGAGATGGTACTTTTACCTATGATTGGGGCAATGCTGCTGTAGATAATGTGGCTAATCCTATAGCATCACCAAATATTTCCACTACTTACACGGTAACCGTGACGGATGGTAATGGATGTACATCTACGGATGATGTAGAACTAACCATCAATCCAAGATTTGATGTTGAAATAACTGGTGATACCATTTTATGTCCGGATTATCCAGTGACTTCATTGTCAGGCTCTCCTTTGGGAGGAACTCCAAATTATGATTTTGCTTGGGAAGGATCCGGAACAGGAAATTCTAATACTCAAAACTTAGATTTCGACGGATTTGGATTGCCATCTGGAAATTATGTATTGACATTGACGGTTACAGATGACAACGGATGTACCGGAGATCGAGAAGTTACAGTGGATATTTATAATGATCCTTCGATATTCATCATACCTATTCCAGAAAGTGGTAAATTCTGTCCAGGGGGCTCTATTCAAGTGAATGCAGCGCCAGTTGGTGGAGAGCCAGGCGTTCAATATGAATTTAACTGGACAACTCCTTCAGGACAGCTACAAAACGGAGCATCTATTCTTGCGGATGAAACCGGTTGGTATGTATTGGATTTAGTTGCACCAGATGTACTTTGTAGTAAAAAAGATTCAATTTACATAGAAGAAATTCAACCACCTAGTCCAATGGCTTCTTCTCCAGAGGGCGTTTGTGAAAATGATATGGTTTATATAACATTGGATACCATATATTCATCATACATGTGGAGTACAGGAGAAGAGACGGATTCCATATTAGTGGAACCTGGAACTTATAGTGTTACCGTGACTAATGAAGCGGAATGTGAAGGAGAAACAACGATCACTGTGAATCCTTATCCAGCCGTTACGGCCTCTATTGGTGGATCATCCGCATTCTGTGAAGGCTCTAGTACTATTTTGAGCGTTTCTGATGCCTTTGCTACTTTTGAATGGACTGATGATAATGGTGATATTATTAGTACTGCGGATACGGCATTCGTAACAGAAGCCGGAAATGTGAATGTGATGGTTATTGATACGAATGGTTGTCCAGCATCTGCAAGTATTGAGATTGAGATTCAAGACTTCTTGGTACCAAATATATTAGGAGATACCTCTATTTGTCCTCAAGCTTGTACAGAACTAAACGCGGGTGATGGATATGCATCTTATGAATGGTCAACTTCTGATGATACTCAAACAATTAATGTTTGTGAACCAGGAGAATATTCTGTTACCGTTTATGACGCTGGTGGATGTACGGGAGAACAAATTAAAATTGTAACATTAAATGACCTGCCTACACCATCTATATTAGGTGAAGGTGGAGAAGAATCTTTCTGTCCAGGTGATGATATCATGCTGGATGCAGGAGCTGGGTATATTTCTTATTTATGGGATGATATGTCTGAAAATCAAACCATAGTTGTCAATGAAGCAGGTACCTATTATGTGACAGTGACGGATGCCGAATTCTGTGAAGGTGTAGCCGAGATAACTATTACTGAAAATGTTCCTCCTTCTCCTGGTTATACTGGTGCGACGACATTCTGTCCAGGAGACTCTGTTACGATTACTCCTGAAGCAGGTTTTGAAATGTACGAAATCGATTTAGATAATAATGGATCCATTGATTTAACTTCTACGACAAACGATCCTTTCGTTATTAATGTGGTAGGAAACTCCAATATTATTGTGACCGATGATAAAGGATGTACGGGGGAAATCTTAGTTTCCGTTGATGAGTTCGTACCTCCTGCTCCTCAAACTTCAATAGATACAGCTTCATATTGTACAGATGGAAGCGTAATTCTGTCGATTACTCAAGACTATGATCAAATTGATTGGTTCTTAAATGGAGATTTGCAAGGATCAGGACAAACAATAGAAGTATCCGCAGAAGGCACGTATGAAGTTATTGTATCAGATGGAAATGGTTGTGAAGGAAACACAAGTATGGTGGTTATTGAATCCACTCAATTATTTCCTTTTATTATTGGTGATAATCAGATTTGTGATAATACACCAACAATATTGGATGCTGGTGAAGGTTATGAAACATATGATTGGGGTGATGATGGTGAAGAACAAATGATAACGGTTGATTCGGCAGGAACGTATATTGTTACGGTATTTGATGCTGGAGGATGTTCTGGAACGGCCGAGTTTGTGGTTACAAATTCAAACACTCCAACCGCAGAAATCCCAACAGAATCATTTGTATGTAATAACGCAGATGGCGAAAATGAATCGATCATAAGTTTCTCCGATTTAGTGATAGGAGCGAATGGTTTCTGGGAAGACACAGATGGAACAGGTGTCGATTTATCGGATCCAAGTAATGTTGATTTTACGGGTATTATGCCAGGATTCTATACATTCACTTATAGTACTTCAATTGCGATAGCTCCTTGTGAAGATCAATCGTATCAGATGACTCTGGAAGTAAATGAGTGTTTATGTCCAAGTGTTACGTTGAATACATTGGCAGATATTTGTGCTGGGGATGCATTAATTGATCTGGATACATTAAAAGTGACACTGGAAGAAGGATTTTGGACGGTTGAGCAAGGTCAAGGGAACCCATTAACAGGAAGTATTTTTGACCCGAGTATGGCTGAACCAGGAGAATATATAATTAATTTCAATTTAGATAATCCGGTTGCTAATTGTGATGAATCTGCACCACTTCAGATTAATGTGATTGCACCTCCAAATTCGGGTGTAGCTGCAGATCCACAAGTACTTTGTGTTGGAAATGAAGACGTAGTGGATCTGAGTAATTTATTGATCGGTGCCGACCTTGGCGGTAGTTGGATAGAAACGTCTGATATTAATTCGACGGGTGGTGCATTTGATGATGCAGGAACCTTTACAATAACGGATCAATTGATCGGTGAATATACTTTTGCTTATACGGTTGCAGGTACAGATCCTTGTCCAGAATCATCTACGGAAGTTAGTGTTATAATAGGTGCGAATCCAATTGCAGATGCTAGTATTGATGGTGAAGATATGTTGAATTGTGATCTTTTAGAAATTGAAGTTTTAGGTACTAATTCTTCAGGAAACGAAATCAGTTATTTCTGGACAGAATCGAAAGGAGGGATTGTCAATAACCCAAATAATCCTACGATTGAAGTTACAGAAGAAGGGACTTATGTATTGGAGGTAACGGACATGTTTAATTGTATTGATGTTGATTCCGTTATCGTTACTCGAAATACCGATTTTCCTAGTTTGACATTAGATGGAAATGATCCTTTCTGCTTTAATGAACAAACTGGTTCTGTAGTTGCCAATGGATCAGGAGGAGAAGGTCCTTATCAATATTCATTGGATGGAGGAAATACTTGGCTTGATCAAAATGCTTTTATGAATTTAGGTGCTGGTGAATACCAAGTAATGGTGCAAGATCAGAATGAGTGTACAAGTGAAGAAATGATTACCATTGAGAACCCTGATGAATTCCTTGTTGATTTAGGAGGAGATTTACTTTTAACAAATGTCGAAGATACTTTAATCTCATTAGAAGTATTAGGAGGAGGAACCTATGAAGCAGCGATTTGGACTGTAGATGGTTCAATAGTATGTGAAGGTGCGGAATGTGATTCCTATTTAGTGGATCTTAGCGCCGATAGAGAGGTATGTGTTGTGGTTACAAATACGTTTGGATGCGTTGATTCTACATGTGTTAATATCCGCTCAGTACGTGTGAATGATGCTTACCTAGGAAATAGCTTTACTCCAAATGATGATGGAGAAAATGATGTATTTTATATTCAAGGAGGTGAAGATATTGAAAAAGTCAATTTCTTTAGAATATATAATCGATGGGGAGAATTAGTCTTTTCTGCCGAGGATTTTGAACCGAATAATCCAGAGTATGGATGGAGAGGTCGATTTAAGGAAAAAGGCGTTAACCCGGGAGTATTTGCATATACGACGGAAGTATTATTTAAAAATGGAGACATTGAAGTATTCAATGGAGATGTGACGGTCATCAAATAAAAGTGTCGCCTAAGTGACACAATGTTGTAAGACAGAATATTTCGATTGGGGTATCTTCCAATAAATATGTCCTAATAATAAACAGCTTGTCGTGAAATGCGACAGGCTGTTCTACTTTAGACCTTTGAGGGTCTTGATTAAAAAATGGACAATCAGATTATGGAAAAAATTAACTGGAGATTTTTTTGCTCTTTTTTTGTTTTATCTGCGTTCTTAACTACCCAAATTAGCGCTCAATGCAGTACTGAAAATGTACTGGATATTCCCGATCTTACACCGGTTTCGGCTTCTTTAGTTGTAAGTGGAGCCGCAAATAATGATTTATCATTAGCTGGTCAAGGAGTATGTGGATTAGCTTTGGAGTTTGAACATAACCATATTGGGGATTTAACAATTGAATTAAATTCGCCTTCTGGGCAAACAGTTACATTATTGGGACCTACGGGTTCTTTTGGTAATACAACGTTTACAGATTGGAATATTCTATTTATTCCTTGTTCTCAAGTTCCTAATCCGGATGCTGGTTTTTTGGATACTTGGAATAATAATCAAAATTGGGGATTATTAGGCGATTATAATGGTTCGTATTATCCATATTTGGGATGTCTTGAAGATTTTAATACCGGAACTGTTGACGGTATTTGGACTATTTCTATTTTAGACAACACCCAATTTGACTTAGGTAAATTAATCAGCGCGACCATTTATTTCTGTGATCCTACAGGATTGTCATGTAACTCTTGTGAAGCATATGCTGGAGAATTTGATGAAAGTGAAATCAATGTATGTACTTCAGAGGCGGGTGATATAATATTAAATCATAGTTATCCAGATGGCGCCCCTTCCAATGAATATACTTTTCATTATCTAATTAAACAAGGAGAGGATATTCTTGATATTACTACTTCTTTGGATATGTCGACTTATCCAATTGGAACGTATGAAATTATTGCCTTAGTTCTTAATAATAACGAAATTGATGAGATTCCGTCATTGGTAAACATGGATTTCTCTCAGGCGTCCATTTTAATCGATGGGGATACACCTACTATATGTGCAGATTTAAGCGACGATCAAGTTATCGTTCATTTAACGAATACCTTAGAACCTGTTGACTTGCAAGTGACTATTTGCGAAGGCTCTATTTATACATTGGGCGGACAAAATTTTAGTATTCCCGATGACTATGAAGTGGTTGTTTCCAATACGGGATCTTGTGATAGTATTTACAATTTAAGTTTAAGTACTACGAATATTCAAGCGGCAGTGAACGCAACAAATACATTAATCAGCTGTACTAATAATGAAATAACTATTGATGGTAGTACATCGCTAACCACTCCGAATTCTAATTATTTATGGGAATCGAGTGGTGGAGGAATTGTTGGGCCTAATGATCAAGTCTCTGTTGTCGTAAATCAAGCAGGAACATATACCTTGAATATTATTGAAGGAAATTGTGTCTCTAGCTCAAGTATTATGATTAATGTGAATGACGAAGTTCCAGATTTACAATTAGTGGGCGGGACGATTACTTGTGATAATCCTTCGGTATTAATTGATTTGGAATCAGATGTTCCATTAGTAACAATATCTTGGACAGGACCTAATTCTTTTATGTCCATGGAAGAAGATGTAACAGTTACAGAAGCAGGTGTTTACACTGTAATGGTGGAGTCTGAAAACGGATGTGTTGCAAGTAAGTCAATCATCATTAACGAGGCAGGAGAAATTCCTGTTTTACAATTGTCTGCTGAAAATATAAGTTGTGCCTTGCCTCAGGTATCTATCAATGTTGCATCTAGTTCTGCGGGATTGAGTTACAGTTGGACAGGGCCGAATAATTTTATGTTTAATGGACAAAACCCAATCGTTTCAGAAGCGGGGGTATATGAGGTAGAAGCAACAGATCCATTTGGCTGTTCGGATGTATTCAGCATAGAAATATTTGGAGACTCTGATGATTTGATTTATGATATCATTTATGAGGATATTACCTGTCCAGGTGCGATTAATACTTTTAGTGCTGATATAGAGGATTCAACAGCATTTATTCAATGGACTCTTCCTGATAATTCCATATTGTTTGGTTCGAGTATAGAGTCGGGATTATTAGGTGAGTATACCGTTTTCATAAATTCAAATGGATGTACGGCTACAGAAAGTTTTACCATCGATGAGGATTTTGCTGAATTACCAACCGTCGAGTTGAGTCAATCCGCGCAAATAGATTGTGCTAATCCATCAGCGATTTTGTCCGCTAATATATTAGAAAATGAAGATAATATTGCCAGTGTAGAATGGAGATTCTTAGGAGGTTTTCTGTCAGATGAAATGCAAGTAGAAGTTAATATTGAAGCCCAATATTCATTCTTTGTGTTTACTGTAGATGGATGTGTTATACGATATAATATTATCCTTGAATTTGATACAGATGTTCCAAAAGTTTCATTGACTTCACAGAATATGACTTGTGTGGTACCTTCAGCTACAATTGAAGCATCTTCTGTGTTTGATTTAGATTATTCTTGGTCAGGACCGAATGCCTTTACATCTGCTGATTCCCTAATTACGGGAATTTCTACGGGAAGTTATTTTTTAACGGTTACAGATGCTACAGGATGTACCAACGAATATATTTCGGTGGTATACGCAGATACCATTCCACCACCTTTCAATATTGTGGCTTCGGATGTACTTGATTGCGATTCGGATACCTCTTATATTAATTCGACTTATCCTTTAATTCAAAATATTTCTTGGACTTCGAGTACCGGTTATTCAAGTTCGGATTTTGAAGCCAAAGCAACGGAACCTGGATTCTATTATTTAGAGGCAATGTCCTCCATAAATGGTTGTATAGGCTACGATACTATTGAAATTGTTGAAGATTTCAGTGTGCCAACGGTTGAGGCTTTTGACCAAAGCTTTAATTGTGGTCAAAATTCTTTAATTCTAGAAGCAAATTCTGAAATACCAAATGTAATTTATTCATGGACTGGACCGAATAATTTCAACTCGAATGTGCAAAACCCTCTAGTAACAGAAGAGGGAGAATATACAGTAACCGTCATTAAATCAAACGGCTGTACGGCTAGTGAGACCATACAAGTTGATCAAAATAATGTATTACCAGATGTTGGAGCATCTTATTCGAATGATTTAGACTGTGTGTTTACTCAAAGTGACATTATTGGAACATCTTCCACCAATGATGTAAGTTTTGTTTGGGTTGGACCAAATAATTTCGTTTCAGATCAACCAGTGGTTACCATTGAAGTAGCGGGGGATTACACTTTCTATGTCACCGGAGTTAATAATTGTGTGGATTCAGTGTTGATCACCGTACCATTTACAGGAAGTTATCCAGAGTTTGAAGCTTTGGGAGACACTTTATTTTGCGGTGAAACGGAATCGTTTATTGATGTTTTGGATGTCACCCCAGATGTTTCGTACTCTTGGACAGGACCGAATGACTTCGCTTCGGGAGATCAATTTAATACCGTAGTAGATTCGGGTTTGTACATCGTTACGGGTATAGGCACTAACAATTGTATAACCATAGATAGTACCTATGTACTATTTGATAATCAGCCTGCAGATATAGAAATATCCAATGAATTAGATACATTAAACTGTGATATATTACTGCAAGCCATCAATATTTCTACGGATAAGCCGTTATTAACCACAACTTGGACGGGACCGAATAGTTTTATGTCTGACGATCAAGATATTGAAGTAGAAGATGGTGGTATTTATCAACTCACAGCCATCTCAGAGAATAATTGTGAGGTCAATTTAGAGGTTGAAATTATTCAAGATGTTGCATTGCCTGACTTTTCTCTTGATGCAGAAGACTTGAATTGTGACAATACAAAAGCGCTTATTAGTTTAGATATTGATGATGATGGCGCTACATTCGATTGGTCTGGCCCTAATTTTTATAGCTCAGATTTACAAAATACCATCGTTGAAGAGGAGGGGATTTTTGAGGTGGAAGTCAAAGGCTCGAATGGATGTACAGAAACGCAAACGATCGAAGTGGTTTCGGATTTCGAAGAACCTGTTATTAGCGTTCAAAATGATACCCTCCCTTGTGATGGAAGTCCAATAGCATTATTCTTGGAAACAGAAACGGATGATGTCACATTTCAATGGGTAGGACCAAATGGGTTCGATAGTATTAGTCAAAATCCACTTACAAACGTACCTGGAACCTATTTTGTAGAAGTGAAAGGACCAAATGGGTGTTCTGTGAACGAGGCATTGGAGATAGATGATGTACCTGTTTTACCAAAGTATGAAATCATGAAGTCCAACGAAATTACGTGTGATACTCGTTTAGTTACATTAACGGCAATGGACGTGGAGGATGATAAAACCTTTACTTGGACTACGCCTACAGGAGATGAAATTTTTGATCCATCCTTTGAATCTGCCAATAGCGGAGTGTACTATTTTGAAATAGAAGGTATGACAGGATGTGTGGTTATGGATTCAATCGAGGTTAAATTGGATACCCTGTTTCCAACGATTGAAATCAATCAAACAGGAATTCTACTTTGTGAAGTAGATCAATTAAGTATTTCAGGAGAAGGATCATCTGAAGGAGTGGAGTTTACCTATCAATGGACAACAGAAGACGGAACCATTGAATTTGGCGCGAATTCTTTGAATCCGGTAATTTCTGGAGAAGGGACCTATACTCTTTACATTGAAGATGAATCCAATGGATGTGGATTTTCGAAAGATATTCTCGTGCAAGAAGAAGAATCCACTCTGGAAGAAGCGACCTTAGCTTTGGATAAACAAACTTGTCAAGAAATTACGGATGGAGCTATAGAGATTATTGATGTTGATGGTGGATTTGCCCCATATCGATATGCTATTGAGGGGCAATCCTTTAGTCAGCTAAATCGATTTGAAAATCTAGAATCGGGTGATTATTTGATAAGTATTAAGGATACTTTTGGCTGTGTGTTGGATACTTTGGTAAGCTTAGGAATGGATAAAAATATTGAAGTGGATCTTGGAGATGATATTAACATCAGTTTAGGTGAATCTGTAAATTTAGAAGCGGCAATTGATTTTCCTTCTAATCAAATTGACAGTTTAGTTTGGACACCATCTGAAGTTATTGATTGTAATGGCTGTTTAAGCTACGAGTTTGTTCCTGAATCTAATATTCAGATTTCTATATTTATCAAAGACAATGATGGTTGTACTACATCTGATCAGGTTGTCATTCGGGTGGATGAATCAGTGAACTTATATATTCCAAACATATTTACTCCCAATAATGACGGAGTAAATGATATCTGGTCAATTTCCGAATCTTTTAATGTAGAACAAGTTAATTATTTCTACATTTATGATCGTTGGGGAACACGTGTTTACAAGGATGAAAATTTCATCCCTGGAATGGGTGAAACATGGGATGGTAGACACAATGGTGTGATTGTTCAGCAAGGCGTTTTTGTATACATTGCCGAGTTAGAGATGGTGAACGGAAAAAAACGAATTATTAAAGGAAATATAACTGTAAAAAGATAATCAACGTATTCAAATTCAAAAACTTAGACATGTGTTAAAGCCTGATAGATGACGCTTTATACATAAATGTTTTCATCTGTGCAGATAAACAAAATAATTAACGTTAAAACTCAAACTTATTGTTAGATTTGTATGGTTATTTAATTAATTAGACAAATCTATATGCAGAAAAATCTACATAGTCTAACTATAATATTTATACTACTACTATTTTTTTTCAATGCTCCAGTTTTTGGACAGGAACCTTGTGATGAGGAAGCTACTTATCCCGCACCGGGTTTAACATGTGCTGATGCTCCTATTCTATGTGATATTGGTGCCATAAATGGATATTGTGCCATTATGCCACCTCCGCCCATTACGGGTAATCAACCAAGTCCCCTTTGTCCAGGAAACTTTGTGGCAAACAATATCATTTGGTTTGGCTTTGTTGCATCTGGTGAGACTGTAATTATTGAAGCCCTTATTGAAGACTGTACTACGACCCCGGATGGACAAACAGGTGTTCAATACGGAATTTACACGGATTGTTCATTTGCTACTGCCGTCGTTTGTAATGGTAATTCCAATACTGGAATGATTACAATGGGAGACGGAGTTACTTTCGTTCCTGGAGAGACCTATTATGTATTTTTCGATGGATTTGGAGGAAGTGTTTGTCAAATCACTGTTGATATTACAGAAGGTGCAGGAGAATATAATGTTGCAGATCCTTCGGCAATCGACAATGATTTTGAGGGAAATTTATTTGATCCTCCATTTTTACCGGATCAAGTATGTCAAGGTGGTGAAATAGAGTTTTTTGCTGTCGATATACCTCCTTCAAATACAGAGGATTATTGGTGGACAATCACTCCAGCAACTTCAGATTATCCAACTGGAATAATCACCGTTCCAGACGACAGTGCTCCTGTCAACGACACATATATTGTGAATTTGGATTTATCGGATGCAGGATCATACGAGATATGTGCATATGCTTATACTGGATGTGATACTTCTTTGGTCCAATGTCAGACAATTGAAGTTGTGCCTTTAGGTGATGAAGTATTGGATACCTATTATGTTTGTGAAAATGAATATCCGGATGCAGGTCCTCCAGAATGGGAGGGAGGTATCATTACGGGACCAGGTGAATATTTCGAACAACTAGAAGAACCTTTGTTTAGCTGTGATTTCAGTCAATCTTTAACGGTTGAGTCCATTCCTTTGCAACCTGAAGAAATGGTTACTCTGGCCGTATGTGATTACAGTTTTACGCAGATGTATGACATCTGTAATCAAACGGTGTTCGGAGATCAAGTTAACTCGTATATAGTTTGTCCAAACAATGATATGAACGGTTGTGATAGTATGATCATTCTGACACTTGATTTTATCAATGTTATTGGAACATTGTTGGATCCAGTATGTGAAGATGGTCAATTACTATTTTCTTGGGCAGGTGCTTATCCAGCTTCTGACAATTTTACTACAGTAATATTCAATTTATACCGTGATAATGTATTAGTATTCTCGGCAGATGGAGCAACGTTTAATCCAAACGAGGAACCAATGCCAGTGGATATTGAAAGCGGTACTTACTTTGTAGAGGTGGTGGTTCAAAAATTTGGTACAGAATGTATTTTTAGTTCCAATTTAGAGACTATTAATGTAGATAATTTACTACCGGAAACCCCAGACTTGGATCCTTGGGCAATTAATCCATGTATTCAAGATTCAATAAGTTACGCTTTGGCACCAACATCGGACCCAGGATTGACTTATATTTGGGATATTACACCTTCAGAGGGCCTAGTCATTGCAGATGATAGCTCGACGGTGATCGGTATCAACTGGCAAACGGGTGATCCAAATCAAGTCTACACGATTTGTGTTACAGCGGATAATGGCTGTGGATTGAGTGCACCGATGTGTGAAGAAATAAATCTTTTAGCACAGCCGATTGCTTCATATAGTATTCCAGATGCTATCTGTATTACGGATGTTGCCAATGTGGAGTATGATGGTTCAACCATTACCAGTGGAGATTATATTTGGAATTTTGGAGGAGGAGATATTGGTGGAGCAGATTCGAATGCTCCAGGTCCTTTTAACGTTTCATTTTCAACACCTGGTCAGAAAATTATTACCGTGAGTGTAAATCAAGGAACTTGTATTAGTGAAACGTATATTGATTCTATTGATGTTTTTGTGCCATTGGATGTTCCGGTTGTAAATTGTGGTTCTGAAACGGATTCTATTGGTTTTAGCTGGAACAATCTAGCCGATGATTATATAATCACGGTGACTGATGCGCCGGTAGATGCGGTCTTTAATGAAACCGACTCCACGTTCTCTGCCACTGGTTTGGAACCATTGGATGAAATTACTATCATGATTACAGCTGTTGATAACGGTCCATGTGGTGATGTAACAGAGACTTATACTTGTATCGCACAAAATTGTCCTCCAATTGATATTAGCTTAGTGGTCCCAACAGATACTATCTGTTTGGATGCTTCAGCGGGAACTATGGATTTGGAAGCAGTGGTTGATCCAATTTTACCGGATGCTGTGATTACTTGGAGTGGAAACGGTATTACGGATCAAGACAATGGTATTTTTGATCCTAGTTCAGCAGGTGTTGGTGTGCATCAAATTCTATTCTCTTATGAAAATGATTGCCAGTATACATCTACCGTCAATGTCGTTGTACTAGAGCAGCCAGTAAGTTCATTTACTTTACCGGATGCGATTTGTATAACAAATGTTGCCACGATGAACTACACCGGTACTTTTAGTACGGGTAATTTTGCATGGGATTTTGATGGTGGTATAGCTACTGGTGCAGATGCAGGACCTTTTGATATTTCTTGGGATACTCCTGGAATTAAAACGGTAACTGCAACAGTAAGTAATGGTAATTGTCTATCGGAAGTGTTTACCTATGAGGTAGATGTTCAAGATACACTAAGTGCGCCGGAAATTACTTGTTTCCCTGAGACAACAGAAATTAATTTTTCTTGGAATGATGTAGATAATGCAACAGAATACGAAGTATTTATAAATGGAGATAGCCAAGGGACTCAATCGGGTACCACTTATAATGTTCCAGATTTAGTTCCAGGAAATATCGTGGAGATCACAGTTGTTGCAATTTCAGAAAACTTATGTCCTAATACTTCTAGTTTTGAGAGTTGTGAAGCGCTGAATTGTCCAGTCGTTCTCGTAAATCTTACAACCAATATGCCATTCGTGTGTTTAGGAGATCCGGATACTCAAGTTCAAATTGATAGTGAAATTATCGGCGGACAGGATGAGGCGGATTTAACATGGTCCGGTCCTGGAGTCAATCAAACGGGTATATTTGATGCTACGGTTGCAGGTGTAGGAGAGCATGAAATTATTTTAGAATATAATGTTCTTAATTGTTTTGAGTACGATACAATTTTAATGACGGTTCTGCCAACTCCTATTGCTTCATTCAATACACAAGATGTCATATGTGTTTCGGATACATTCTTTATTGAATTTGATGGAACCTATGATCAGGCAGCTACTTTTAATTGGGATTTAGATGGAGGAAATATCAGTGGAGATTTCCCTGGCCCTTATAAAGTTTGGTATAATTCGGCGGGAACGTTCGATATTACTTTAGAATTGGAAGAAAATACTTGTTTAAGTACACCATTTACGCAACAGGTCACGGTTGAAGATGAATTGTCACTTCCAGATCCTGGGTTTGATTGCGAACCAACCACTAATTCCATTGTCTTTAGTTGGCCAGAGGTGGAGTGTGCTACTTCTTACATTATTTTCGTAAACGGAGAAGAGCTAGAAACACAGACAGGTACAGAATATTTCGTCTCTGATTTGGATGCGCAACAAACCGTTCAATTTGAAGTTATAGCAATTTCAGAATGTGCTTGTGGTGATGCAGCCTTTGATGTAACTTGTGCGACATCTGCTTGTCCTACAATCGGATTAGATATTGCAGAAGTGGAAGATATTTGCTTAGATCTAAATACTGAAACGATACAACTGACGGTAGAAGAAACTGGATCTACTGGTTTTGAGGCTACTACCTGGATCGGCGATGGTGTTGATCAAGATGGCGTATTTGATCCACAGGTAGTTGGACCAGGCGAACATCAAATCATTTATTCAATGAATGATGCGAATTGTAGTTATACAGATAATGTAATTATCACGATCTACGAATCACCGGAGGCAGGTGTTCAATTTAATGACCCGACTTGCCCAGGAGAGGAAGATGGAACCATTGAAATCATCGCATTTGGAGGTGATGGAAACTATTCTTTCTTTATCAATGATGAGCAGATCGAAACAACGAATTTAGGTGGTCTTTCCGGTGGTAATTATACCATCGATATCATAGATGGTAATGGATGTTCTTACTCCGAAGTGGTTACGTTGACGGCTCCTAGTCAGGAAGCTGTAACCATACAAGGATCAAGTTCTATTGTAGCGGGGGATTCTAGTATGTATAGTATTAATACAGGAATTCCTACTGAAGATATTACGGATGTCACCTGGATTGATCAAGAAGGAAATGTCATCTGTACAGGTGCTGATTGTTTGACGATTGATTACGGTCCAGAAGAGGATGTGACGATTTGTGCGACGGTAACATATGGTGCTGGTTGTACAGAAGAAAATTGTCTTGAAATTCGAGCTATCAAAGTGAAGCAGGTTTATATTCCAAATGTATTTTCACCGAATGGAGATAATACCAATGACGTCTTCAACATATGGCCAAATGACGAAGTAACGGCTATTCCACTCGTTCAGATTTACAATCGATGGGGAGAAAAGATGTTTGAAGCGACTGATCTTCCGATGGATGGAACCGGACCTAATTGGGATGGAACCTTTAAAGGTAAATCCTTGAATCCGGGTGTATACTCATATATTGTAAATGTGATTTACAAGGATGGTACAACCGAAGTGATTCCGGGCGATCTTACTTTGATTAAATAGATTTTAATTTATTACGATATAGAAGGAGATGGTTGAAAAATCATCTCCTTTTTTATTTGAAGAACATTAGAAATGAGTGGGGGTGTTATATCCTAGAATTAGGAAACTAATTATTGTTTATTTATGTAATTCATGGTCAACGAATTACCCAAATATTAAGATTCAAAAAACATCATGATCACACAGGAAATAAAAACGAATATAGAGAGGCAACTACAGCATACTCGAAAAATTACATTTTTAGTAGGTGCGGGTATTTCGGCTGAAAGTGGAATTCCTACTTTTCGTGGAAAAGATGGTTTTTGGACGGATGGATCTCGAAATTTTACCCCTCAAGAAATGGGTACGAAGAAAATGTTCGACCTGAGCTTTAATAAGGTTTGGAGCTGGTACCTATATCGGATTTCAATTTGTAATCAAGCCAAGCCAAATCTTAGTCATATTGAATTATCCAATATCGAAAAAATGATCCCATCCCGATTCGCATTAATTTCACAAAATGTGGATGGTCTGCATTTCAGGCAAGAAAGTTTCATTGAAAATTTATACTTAATTCATGGAGATTTAAGGTTCATGCGCTGTAGTGAATCCTGTAGCCGGGAGCTGTATGATATTCCTAATTCATTGATCGAGAAACCTCGTGATAGGAATACGCCCATTCTATTTGATGAAACACAACTTCTAGTTTGTCCTTCCTGTGGAGCAGAGACTAGACCACATGTTTTATGGTTTGATGAATATTATAATGAGTACTATTATCATTTGAACAAGGTTTTAAGAATTGCCAAAGAAACGGGACTGTTGATTGTAGTAGGTACTTCTGGAGCGACTAATCTTCCTAAGAAAATCGTAAAGAACACCTTAGCCAGACAAGGTATTGTGGTGGAAGTTAATCCAAACGAAAGTATGTTTACTGAACATTTAAAAGCGAGGAAAAATGGTTTTTATATTCAAGGAAAGAGTTCAGAAGTTTTGCTGGAAATGAGGAGGTTTTTTCAAAAGGTTTTAGACTGAATAGATGAAGGAGAATGATTATTATTTAAAATTACAAGAATCAACGATTGCTTTACTAAAATTATATCATATACCTTTTCTTTTGTCTTAATACAAAAGAAACTAAAAATCAAGGCTGTTAAGTCTACGCTAAAATACCTGCATTTTTTCGCTACGGCTAAAACTCGCTGCGCTCAGACAATTAGCCTCTCTCGAAAAAATCTCGCTATTTATTAACGCTACGACTTAAAGGCCGCTAGTAAGGTCTGGTAAATTTTATAATTTCAACTAAAAAAAATATTCAATTCCGAAGCCACAACTGTCTGAGCACCGAAGAATAGCCCTGATAGAGAGCTCTGATGCCCCGAGATGGACGTCAGCATGAAACACCGATCTACAACATGTTCCTTCAACGATCAGGACCAAAGCAAGTTTTGTGGATTCTAGACTTTTGATTCTTTTGGGTGATGCAGAAGAACAAGAGATTTAAACGCTATCATAAGTATTGATTTTAGAAATACTATTATTATATCAAATACCTTTT
>JAHDFB010000023.1 GCA_020628475.1 Saprospiraceae bacterium
CGCGACCCCCTGCGTGACAGGCAGGTATTCTAACCAGCTGAACTACCAGACCATTCTTTTATGGCTTTTTAGTAAAGCGACGCAAATGTAATAATATCCTTCCATATACACCATGCAATTGGGCAGTTTTTTTGTGTGGTTTAAGAACAATTATTTTATCCACTTGAAAATCAATTAGTAAGCGAAAATATTTTTTCGTAGATTTTTTTCAACCATTTACATTTAATCGGTAAATACTGGTATCCGGGATTATGTTTTGATGTATTGCGATAGGGATAGTATGTGGCAAGGACTGCAAGGACGCAGCTCCTTAGCGCGTGTAACGATGCTAAGGATGCAACACAGGATAGCCCGGGTCTTCTCGACGCAAGGAGCGAAGACATCGCCCTCCTACGTTTGTCCAAAATCTTCATGCAATTCGAAATATTTGTTGTAACTTCATAATCCTCATTTATTTATAATTTGAGGGGATACCCATTTGAAATTCGTAATGAAATTAGTTTACGATGAAAAAACCACTGACGCTCTTGCTTACATGCTTGGTCTGGTTTCAGCTGCCTGCTCAAAACCTTGTGCCAAATGCTAATTTTGACCTTTTTACTTCTTGTCCTTCAAGTCCCGCGACTTTTACGGCGCAAGATTGGTTCAATCCTTTACCTCCGAATCAGTCGACTCCGGATTATTTTAATGAATGTGCAGGAACCACCATGGGGGTTCCAACTAATTTTGCTGGATTTCAGCCTTCCGAAGCAGGAAGCGGTTATTGCGGTGTTGTGACCTATGAGTCCAGTACGAGTTATAGAGAATATATCACCGCTCCACTGAACAGCGCCACTTTGGCAGGCGGATGTTACGAGCTCAGTATCTTTTATAGTCCTGCTGAAAATGTTGGATTTAGCGATAATTTAGGTTTGCTTTTGACGGATGGAGTGCCGACTTCATTTATTGGTCAAATTCCTCAAATGAAAAAAACAACGGTTCAAGAAAGCCTTACAGAATGGCATGTATTGACCTTTCAATATGTATCTCCTGGTGGAGAAACACACGTTACAATAGGCAATTTTGATACCAATGCGAACACCACGCATGTTCCAAACGGTACATTCGGAAGTTTTGGGTACTACTACATCGATTCCGTTGCTGTGCAATATATTGGAACGCCATCTTCTGACGTGGAAGTTGAATTGGGAGATGATATTGAAATTTGTGCATCTGATTTTCCGGTGACGATTACGAGTAGTAATACCGATGCTTTTAATGTGTGGAGTACTGGTGAGACTGGCGTGTCAATCGATGTAAATGCTCCTGGACAGTACTTTGTGCAATCCTATGTTAATTGTGAATATGGTACTGATTCCATAGAAATTTCTATCATCGAAGATCCGACCTTATCCATTGATGATCAAGTACTCTGTGTAGGAAGTGACTATACAATCGAAGTGGACCCTAGTCTCGGTGACTATGAGTGGGATGATGGAAGCACTGGAACAGAATACGTGGTGACGGAAGCTGGTAGTTATAGTGTTACCCTAACGCACACCTGTGGAGAGATTTTAGAGGATTTTGAAGTGGATGTGATCCAGGATATAGAAATTCCATTTCAGGAAGATTTAGAATTGTGCGAATATGACTTACCCTATGTAGTTGATTTTATAGAATTAGACGATGGGGTCAATGAATTTTTATGGACGGACGGATCCGATGCTCCAGGAATTATAATTACGGGCTTAGGTGAATATGGATTGCAAGTATTTAATGATTGTTTTTCGGATGAAATCAGTTTCAATGTGGATGTTTCCCTTGATTTTCCAAACTTCGTAGACTTTACTGATACCATTGCTTGTGACGGGGAGCAGAAGGTTATAAATATCGGGTTTTTTGATGTGGATTATGAATGGAATGACGGTTCTACCGAACCATTTTATTTGGCCAATGGTCCTGGTTTATATTCTGTTACCATATCTAACTTTTGTAGGACGCAGGTGTTTGAATTTGAAATTGATGCAGCAGAAGAGGAGACGCTCGATTTGGGATCGGATGTTTCAATCTGTCCTGGGGATAGTGTTTTAATTTTGTCGCCTGATGGATCCAATATTACATGGAGTACTGGACAGGTGGATTCCGAAATTTGGGTAAAAGAGGCTGGCGTTTTAATCGGTCAAGCTGCTGGTTTATGTGGGGTAATTGCTGACACGATCATGATTAGTTTGGATGGTATGGCACCGGAAGTATCCGTACCAGATAGTTTGTTGCTGTGTGCAGGCGATACGATTAGTATTGTGGCCACAGATCAAGTGTCTGGAGTAGAATTTAGTTGGAATACAGGATCTGAAGATGCGTCTATCGAGGTATTTGAAGCTGGTTTGTATATTGTTTCTGGAGAGAATAATTGTGGATTGGTGACGGATTCCGTGGTGGTTGTATTGGGAGAAGCCTTGGCAGAACCGGGCTTATCAGATCAATATGCCATTTGTCCAGGAGATAGTTTATCCTTATCGGTATTGACCAATGGTGCCTTTGTAGAATGGAGTACAGGTTTGACCGATTCATCGATCGTGCTGTATGAAGCGGATCAATATTATGTATCCCTGACTAATTCTTGTGGATCGAAAGTAGATAGTTTTGAATTGATCTATAGTCCTACTTTGAATGCGATTGATCTAGGGGAGGATGTTGGAATCTGTGCCAATGGATCGGTCGAATTGGATGAGTCGGGAATTGATGGCAACTATGTGTGGAGCACTGGATCTACAGAAACGACGATTGAGTTGAATATGCCGGGTACCTATTGGTTGGACATCGAAGGAACTTGTAATACGGTGTCAGATACGATTGAAATTTTGGATTTAGGGGATGTTCCAGAGATTGATTTGGGATCAGATGTTAGCTTTTGTGAAGGGGACACGGTGTATGTTGGAGTTGGCTCTGCGGACGTAGATGAGGTTTTATGGAATACGAGTTCTACGGATTTGGAGATTGCTATTTTTTCAGCGGGGACCTACATTGTGATAGGGACGAATGCATGTGGTTCTGATTCAGATACGATACAAGCGGTGATTAATAATGAAGTACCGACGATTGATCTAGGTGCGGATCAAATCATCTGTCCTGGTGATTCGGTTTTATTAGATGTCGGAAGTGTGGCTGGCGATATAGCATGGAATACAGGAGAAAGCACATCGAGTATCTATGTGAGTGCATCGGGGATGTACATAGCGACCTTGAGTAGTTCGTGTGGAAGTAGTACGGATACATTTCAGTTGGAGGTATCGGAGGCTGCGCCATCGCTTGACTTAGGCGAAGATGTTGAACTATGTGCTGGAGAGGTATTAGAATTTGATATTGATGCGGAAACTGGGACGACGATATTATGGAGTGATGGAGGGGAGACAGGAGTGAATGCATTTACAGAAACGGGTACCATCTGGTTGGAATTATCCAATTATTGTGGCATGGTACGGGATAGTATGGAGTTGACTATTATACCAGAAATTGCTCCGGTTCAATTACCGGAAGATGTGACCATCTGTGATGACGCTAGCTATGTCATAGAAAGTGGAATCCAGGGAACGGAAGTGGATATTGAATGGAGTACGAATGCTGTAGAATCGATGATTACGGTGGATGCATCGGGATGGTATTGGGTAACAGCGAGCAATAGTTGTTTTGAGGATAGAGATAGTATACGGGTAGACTTTTTTGAAAGAGCGGAGCCATTTGATCTTGGGATGGATGATACGATCTGTTCGGGAGAATCGATTATTCTGGAGGCCTTTCAGGGAGATGAATTTATCTATACCTGGCAAGATGCGAGCAATAGCTCTGATTATACCATTACGGAGAGTGGTAGTTACAGCTTAGAGGTCAGTAATGAATGTGGTACGGAGACCGATGAAATCAATGTGTTGGTACTAACGGATGAGATCACGGATGTCCCATTGGAGGATCGCTATGTGTTATGTAATGATGTTCCTTTGAGTATAGATTTGACGAATGTAGTGATAGAGTCGGTTTTATGGAATGATGGGAGTACCGCCTTGGAACGTGTGTTGACAGAACCGGGTACCTATATAGTAGAATTGATCAACACTTGTAGTGATTCTATCTTCCAGTTTGAGTTGGAGCATGAAAATTGTTTGACGGAGTTGATCTACATACCAAATACATTTAGTCCAAATGAGGATGGGGTGAACGATTATTTTTCGATCTGGATATCGGATAATTGGTTATCGCCGGAGATAAAGGTATCGATGTACAATCGGTGGGGGGAACAAGTGTTTTACAGTGAAGATCCATCCTTTAGTTGGGATGGGCGATTCAAAGGGAAGTTGGTCAATCCGGGTGTATATGTGTACTATTTTGAATTAGAGGTGGAGATTGATGGAGAACGCACGTTGATTCGTGAGACGGGTGATGTGACAGTGGTTAAGTAAGGGACATTTGACTTATCATCAAATGTGTATATGATTTAATGGCTTAATAGGTATTACCCATTAATTTAGTTATACTTGTTATGTCATTGAAACCATCCAATTATTGGAAGCGATGGTGATTTAAAAATATATATTTTCATGAGGTCTTTTTATGTGGTGTTTAGTTTAGTGATGCTGTGTTCTTTATTGAATGCACAAAACCTTGTACCAAATGCTAATTTCAAGGACCATAAAATCTGTCCATCTGGTGCGGGAGAGTTTAACGCAGATAATTGGCTAAACCCAATTAACCCATCCTTTGGATCAACACCGGATTATTTTCATGAATGTTCTGGAACCATAGCAGGTGTTCCCACTAATTTTGTTGGTTTCCAAGAAGCACAATCAGGAGGCGCTTATGCAGGTCTTGCTACCTATGAAGAAACCTTGGGTTTTAGAGAATACATTCAAGCTAAATTGAATACTCCTACGATTACTGGGGCTTGTTATCGTTTGACCATTGTTTACTGCCCATCAGAAAATGCTGGATTTTCAGATGGTTTGGGTATGTTTTTATCGGAAGGATCTCCGGCCTCATATACTGGACAAGATGCCCAGATGGAGAAAACCATCATTCAAGAAAGTATGGATGAATGGCATACCTTGACCATGGATTATATATCTCCTGGTGGAGAAACACACGTTACCATAGGTAATTTTAATGGAAATGGCGATACGAATCACGTTCCAAATGGAACGCAATTTCCCACTTTCGGATATTATTATATTGATTCTGTAGCCGTAGAAAATATCAGCGTATATTCTGAAGATGTTCCTATCGATATTGGCGCTGATATGGAAGTATGTTTGGATGATTTTCCAATTACTATAAACAGTAATTTACCAGATCAAGAAAATTTTTGGAGTACTGGAGAAACGGGCTCCTCCATTCAAGTTTTTGAACCAGGAGCTTATTTTGTGGAAACCTACCTTCCGTGTGAATATGGAGCAGATACCATCACCATAAGTATCATTGAAGAACCTAGTTTTTCAGTGGATAATTTAACGCTGTGTTCTGGCGATTCTGTTACTGTAGCCGTGGATGGTGCCTTAGGTGAATATGCATGGGATGACGGTAGTGTTGGTTCTGAATTTGAATTGACAGAGAGTGGTTCATATGGCGTCACGCTGACCTATGATTGTGGAGAAGTGGTGGAGGAATTTTTTGTTAGTGAAATCTATGATATTGAAATACCATTAACGCAAGATTTGGAATTTTGTGAAACGGATTTACCACAGGTCGTACAATTTGCGGCGTTTAATGATGGCATTAATCAATTTTTATGGCAAGATGGAACAGAAGCTCCGGGATACCTGATTACTGAGCCTGGTGAATATGGTGTATTAATATACAATCAGTGTTTTTCTGATTCGGTTGGATTTACGGTTGATGTTGAAATGGACTTTCCAACATCGGTTGATTTTACAGATACTATAGCCTGCCTTGGAGAGGAAAAAGAAATTAATATTGATTTTGAAAATGTTGTATACGAATGGCAAGATGGTTCGACGGAAGGAAGTTATGTAGCTTCAGGACCAGGTCTTTATTCGGTAACCGTTTCAAATATTTGTAGGATCGAAGTATTTGAATTTGAAATTCATGCTGCAGAGGAAACATCATTAGATTTAGGATCGGATATTTCTATTTGTCCAGGTGATAGTGTTTTGATTTCGTCTCCAAATGGATCGATGATTGAATGGAGTACGGGTGCATTTTCAGAATCTATATGGGTGTCTGAATCTGGTGAAATCGTTGGTCAGATAGATGGATATTGCGGTATGGCCATGGATACCATCATGATTAGTTTGGATGGTATGGCACCGGAAGTATCCGTACCGGATAGTTTGTTGCTGTGTGCAGGAGATACGATTAGTATTGTGGCTGCGGATCAAGTGTCCGGAGTAGAATTTAGTTGGAATACAGGATCTGAAGATGCGTCTATCGAGGTATTTGAAGCTGGTTTGTATATTGTTTCTGGAGAGAATAATTGTGGATTGGTGACGGATTCCGTGGTGGTTGTATTGGGAGAAGCCTTGGCAGAACCGGGCTTATCAGATCAATATGCCATTTGTCCAGGAGATAGTTTATCCTTATCGGTATTGACCAATGGTGCCTTTGTAGAATGGAGTACAGGTTTGACCGATTCATCGATCGTGCTGTATGAAGCGGATCAATATTATGTATCCCTGACTAATTCTTGTGGATCGAAAGTAGATAGTTTTGAATTGATCTATAGTCCTACTTTGAATGCGATTGATCTAGGGGAGGATGTTGGAATCTGTGCCAATGGATCGGTCGAATTGGATGAGTCGGGAATTGATGGCAACTATGTGTGGAGCACTGGATCTACAGAAACGACGATTGAGTTGAATATGCCGGGTACCTATTGGTTGGACATCGAAGGAACTTGTAATACGGTGTCAGATACGATTGAAATTTTGGATTTAGGGGATGTTCCAGAGATTGATTTGGGATCAGATGTTAGCTTTTGTGAAGGGGACACGGTGTATGTTGGAGTTGGCTCTGCGGACGTAGATGAGGTTTTATGGAATACGAGTTCTACGGATTTGGAGATTGCTATTTTTTCAGCGGGGACCTACATTGTGATAGGGACGAATGCATGTGGTTCTGATTCAGATACGATACAAGCGGTGATTAATAATGAAGTACCGACGATTGATCTAGGTGCGGATCAAATCATCTGTCCTGGTGATTCGGTTTTATTAGATGTCGGAAGTGTGGCTGGCGATATAGCATGGAATACAGGAGAAAGCACATCGAGTATCTATGTGAGTGCATCGGGGATGTACATAGCGACCTTGAGTAGTTCGTGTGGAAGTAGTACGGATACATTTCAGTTGGAGGTATCGGAGGCTGCGCCATCGCTTGACTTAGGCGAAGATGTTGAACTATGTGCTGGAGAGGTATTAGAATTTGATATTGATGCGGAAACTGGGACGACGATATTATGGAGTGATGGAGGGGAGACAGGAGTGAATGCATTTACAGAAACGGGTACCATCTGGTTGGAATTATCCAATTATTGTGGCATGGTACGGGATAGTATGGAGTTGACTATTATACCAGAAATTGCTCCGGTTCAATTACCGGAAGATGTGACCATCTGTGATGACGCTAGCTATGTCATAGAAAGTGGAATCCAGGGAACGGAAGTGGATATTGAATGGAGTACGAATGCTGTAGAATCGATGATTACGGTGGATGCATCGGGATGGTATTGGGTAACAGCGAGCAATAGTTGTTTTGAGGATAGAGATAGTATACGGGTAGACTTTTTTGAAAGAGCGGAGCCATTTGATCTTGGGATGGATGATACGATCTGTTCGGGAGAATCGATTATTCTGGAGGCCTTTCAGGGAGATGAATTTATCTATACCTGGCAAGATGCGAGCAATAGCTCTGATTATACCATTACGGAGAGTGGTAGTTACAGCTTAGAGGTCAGTAATGAATGTGGTACGGAGACCGATGAAATCAATGTGTTGGTACTAACGGATGAGATCACGGATGTCCCATTGGAGGATCGCTATGTGTTATGTAATGATGTTCCTTTGAGTATAGATTTGACGAATGTAGTGATAGAGTCGGTTTTATGGAATGATGGGAGTACCGCCTTGGAACGTGTGTTGACAGAACCGGGTACCTATATAGTAGAATTGATCAACACTTGTAGTGATTCTATCTTCCAGTTTGAGTTGGAGCATGAAAATTGTTTGACGGAGTTGATCTACATACCAAATACATTTAGTCCAAATGAGGATGGGGTGAACGATTATTTTTCGATCTGGATATCGGATAATTGGTTATCGCCGGAGATAAAGGTATCGATGTACAATCGGTGGGGGGAACAAGTGTTTTACAGTGAAGATCCATCCTTTAGTTGGGATGGGCGATTCAAAGGGAAGTTGGTCAATCCGGGTGTATATGTGTACTATTTTGAATTAGAGGTGGAGATTGATGGAGAACGCACGTTGATTCGTGAGACGGGTGATGTGACAGTGGTTAAGTAGAATGCTTTTACGTAAAAAATATAAAGCCCATGCTTGTATGAAGCACGGGCTTTTTTAATCTTATAATTGTTGAAGGATTAATTCATCGGTTTCAACAAGTCGTAGAATTGGTTGATTTTTGGAAGAATCACGATACGAGTTCTTCTATTTTGAGATCGACCTTCATTTGTTTCGTTGCTTGCCACTGGATTTGTTTCACCTCGTCCTGCAGCAATTAATCGGTTGGGATCTACTTTGTAGTCTTGCTCTAAAACTCGAACTACAGAAGTGGCTCTTTTAACACTTAAATCCCAGTTATCTTCGATACAATCCGTTTTAATAGATCGGCTATCTGTATAACCTTCTACCATGATTTCTAAATTTGGATTTGCTTCGATAATCTTAGCAATTTTACCCAATACGATTTTAGCATTCGTAGTAATGGTTGAGCTTCCACTTCTGAATAACATTTTATCAGAAAGATCTACGTATACTACAGTTTTGTCCACTTTTACATTAACGTCTGCATCGGATAATCCTTGAGTAAGCACTCCTTTTAAATTAATAGCAAGCGCTAAGTTTAATGAATCTGCCTTTGATTTTGCAGCTTGAAGCAAATTGATATATTGATCTTTTTCTTTCATTTGATCAATCGTCTTACCAATGTTATCATTCGCTGATTTCGTTAAAATCGTCAAATCGCCTACTTGAGTCATTTGTTGATCACGTTGCTTCTTAAGATCAGCAATTTGAAGTTTGTATTCTTCAATTTGTTCTTCACGAAGCTTAGATTCAGTTTTATACTTTGTATATTCTTCATTTACGGCATCAATAGTCGCATCTTTAGACTTTACTAATTTGTTACAATCTGCTAATTCTTTTCGCTTGTTGTCCAATTCTAATCGAACGTTACTTAATTCATTCGTTTGTTCAACAAATTTTTTCTTACTGACGCAGGAGGTTAATAAAAGGCATAGCATCACACAGCCTAGAGAAATTGATTTATTCATACTTTAAATGGTTTCATTTTAACATTTATAATTGCGCTAAATTAATGCGTCTTTGAAATGTTAACAAATAAATGAACGGGAAATGTTAACATATAATATTCTGCTATTTGTATTTATATAATTTTTAACAAATAGCAGACATTATAAAATACACGCGTCATGAAGAATTTCTACAGGATGTAGCGCTTTTCGATCATATTTATCCGTGATTTGGTGTCGACAACTGGTCCCAGTAGCGGCGATCAGGTCTGTAGGATTGGATTTTTCAATAGCCGGAAAAAGGATAAGATTGGCGATTTTTTGACTGGATTCATAATGTTCTTTTTCGTATCCAAAAGAACCTGCCATACCACAACAACCCGAAGGTATGTATTGAACAGTATAAGCTTTGGGTAATTGCATCATCCAAATTGAATCTTCTTGATCGGAGAGGGCTTTTTGATGGCAATGCGCATGGAAAATTATTTGTTTTCGATCTTGAGTAAAAGCATCTTCCGTAATACGATGTGCACGAATTTCAATGGCTATAAATTCATCAATAAGATAGCTATGTTTGGCGATTTTACTTGCTGCAGATGACCATTTTTTGTCGACCAAACGAGGATATTCATCCCGAAAACTCAAAATGCTGGATGGCTCAATCCCTATAAGCGGACAGTCTTCTGATATTAGATCTTTGAATATTTGCACATTGGCGGTGGCGTGTTTCTTGGCCTTATTCAACAAGCCTTTAGATAGGGCTGATCGTCCACTTTCGTGATGTTGAATCAATTGACAGTGATATCCTAGCTTACTTAGAAGCTGAATGGCTTTGATACCGATATGTGTGTCATTATAGTTTGTAAACGCATCGCAAAATATATAGAGACTTTTTATTGGATTCGAAGGCTTCAGGAGTCGGTAGTTTTTAATATACCAGCTGCGCAATGATTGTTGCTGGATGATTGGGAGGTTTCTTTGGGGGCTTACGCCCAAAGTCTTTTTCAAAATGGATGATAGAAATCGATTTTGTAGTAAAAAATTATATATCCGAGGCATATAACTACCGATTCGATTGAGATCATTGATATGTCCAAAAAGCTTTGCTCGCCAAGGTATTGAATTGGATTTGTAGTATTGATACTGGAATTCTGCTTTTAAACTGGACATGTCAACATTGGAAGGGCATTCTGTTTTGCAGGCTTTACAAGAGAGACAAAGATCCATGACTTCTTTTAACTCTTCTTGATCAAAGGGGTTTTTATTAGAGCTCGTACTCAATATTTCACGCAGAGCATTTGCTCTTGCTCGAGTCGTATCTTTTTCATTTTTCGTGATATGAAAACTTGGACACATGGTTCCTTCAAAATGATGTGTTTTTCGACAATCTCCAGAACCATTGCACTGTTCAGCTGCTCTTAAGATACCTCCTTGATGGGAGAAATCGAGTATCGTTTCGATATTTGGTGAAGGAAGGGTATGGTCATATCGCAAAGAGCTATTCATAGGAGGTGCATCGACAATTTTACCTGGGTTGAAAAGATGTTCAGGATCCCAAGTCGATTTAATCTGACGAAAAAGATTATAGTTTTCTTCACCGACCATCAATGGAATAAATGCTGCTCTAACTCGACCGTCACCGTGTTCTCCACTCAGTGAACCTTTGTATTTTTTGACCAATTTGGCAGAGGCTAAACTGATGTCATAAAAAGCTTGCACATCATCAGGGTCTTTTAAATTAAGAATGGGTCTTAGATGCAATTCTCCTGCTCCTGCATGCGCATAATAGACGGATTTTTGACCGAACGACTGCATGATTTGTGTAAATTCTTCGATATACTCTGGAAGATCTGCTAAGTCAACAGCGGTATCTTCGATACAGGCAACCGTTTTTTTATCTCCAGGAATATTCGCTAATAGGCCGAGTCCCGCACTCCGTAATTTCCAAATTTTATTGGTTTCTGCGCCATAAATAACAGGACAAGCAAAGGAAAGATCTTCCTTTCGAAGTTCTTCTATAAATTGATTCGATCTTGATTGAATTGCTGCTTTTGTTTCGCCTCGAAATTCAACGGTTAAAATGGCTTTTGGATCCCCCTCTACGAAAAAACGATTTTTTCGTTGTTCTGCATTTTCTTTTGTACAATCCAGTATGATTTTATCCATTAATTCGCAGGCGGATGGATTGAATTCCATGGCGATTTTGGTCGCTTTCAAGCTTTGATCAATGCTATCAAAATGAGCTGCTACCACTAGTACTTCCTGAGGAGGTAGTGGATCAACATGCAATTTTATTTCTGTGGTAAATGCTAACGTACCTTCTGATCCACAAAGTAGCTTACATAGATTCAGTGGAGCTTCACATTGATTTAAATAAGGTTCAGATGCAAGAAGAATGTCTAAGGCATACCCCGTGTTTCTTCGGTGAATCGAATCTTTTGGAAATTGATTCTGGATGTTTTTTTGATGTACTTCATTGGAGAGAATAGCATCTATTTCACGGTAGATTTTTCCTTCCAAGGTGCTTAAGGCTTTCTTCTCTGCCAATATATTGGTATCAATGGCATCGAATGTCACGATCGATCCATCTGACAAGATGGTTTTTAAAGCAAGTACATGGTCCCGTGTGGAACCGTACTGAATAGAAGTCGTTCCACAGGAATTGTTTCCAACCATTCCACCGATCGTGGCTCGGTTGGCCGTCGAAGTGATCGGGCTGAAAAAGAAACCGAAAGGCTTCAAAAATTGATTAAGCTGATCCCGTACCACTCCAGGTTGAACGCGTACCCATTGTTCTTCTTGATTAAATTCTAGGATTTCGTTGAAGTGTTTGGAAATATCCACTACAATACCATTTCCCACACATTGACCAGCTAAAGAAGTGCCTCCAGCTCTCGGGATGATTGATAAGCTATGTTTCTTTGTAAAGGCTATGATTTTTCGTAGGTCTGCATCGTTTTTTGGAATGCAAACAGCTATTGGTTTTTCACGATAAACAGAGGCATCTGTGGCATATATGATTTTAGACAAGGGATCAATGTGACACTGACCATCTAAGGATTCATGAAGTTGATGAAACCATTTAGAATCTACCTCTTTTTCCATAGTTTAAAAGTATAGAAAATTTGATCCTTATAAATAAGCTTTGAAAAAAATCTGCCCTGTTTCTTTACTTGGATGCACAGATGATACGATTAAATCAATTCTAAAGCAGCTTCTAATAGTTCGAGATCGGGCCCTTCCAATTTGCCAGCATCGTTGAGATAAATGGTGTTTTTATACAGGGATACAGTGGTTATTATTTGGGCTTCTAAAGCTTGAAGGGACCACACAAGGGACTGTAGGGCTTTTTCACCTCTTGGTGGATGAGGTGTATAGCTGATCACCATTGTTTTTTTGGCATGAAGCTCGCCACTTTCTGTTATCCATTCCAAGGCATTTTTTAATACGGCCGGCATAGAATGAATATACTCTGGGGTGCAAATAATGATTCCATCGCAATGTTCTACGAGTTCTTTCCATTGCACTACAGAGGATGATTTCTCATGTTGAATAGAATGGGGGACTGTAAATAATGGTAATTCGAAATGCAACTGTGTTTGAATAAAATGATGTCGATCGGATAATTGAGTTAAGTTTTGCAATAACTTTATGTTGGAAGATCCTTTCCGATTTGATCCGGAGATACAGAGAATATTCATTTCAATATATTTGCGTCAAACATACATCTGCTAAGATGGCCTCGCGTCCAAAGATATAGGCAATTATCAAACTCTGGATGTATTTTATGATTTTAAAAGTCCAATATGCATTCAATTTTATCTTTTTTGAATCCTGATCTTCCAGAGGATAAGATACTATTGGAAGATTTTAACTCGAAGATTCAATTTAAAAGCTTTCAAAAAGGGCGTTTATTATATCGCCCAGGAAGTAGATGTAATCATTTGTATTTTGTGCAGAAAGGATTGGTGCGAGCATCCTATTTTAAGAAAGGGAAGGATGTAAGTTGTCATTTTACCAAGGAAGGGCAGGTATGTACTGCGATCGATGCATTTTTTCAACGGACTCCTACTCAATATCAATTAGAATTTCTAGAGGATAGCGATCTAGTAGAAATTAGTTATTCAGATTTACATGAATTGTTTGAGCGTTATCCAAAATTCAATAATTACGGTCGAGAATTGATGATTCAGGAATATGGCATATTAGTGGAGCGGCTTAATCATTTACAGTTTTATACAGCGAAAGAACGATATGCTTTTTTTATGGAAGAGCACCGAGATTTATTTCAACGTGTTTCATTGGGTCATATCGCTTCTTATTTAGGCATATCTCAAGAAACATTAAGTCGAATACGAAATAATCAGTAGGCCTTTTCATTTTTTGATAATTGTCAAAAGTAATTTCATGTGCTGTCTAGAACTTTGTTTCAAAAGGAAGATACATGAAGAAAATTGTAGTCATATTAGGACACCCCGATTCAGAGAGCTTTAATCAAGCCTTATTTGATCAATATGTGCAGCATTTAGATAGCACAAAAACCCAATGTGAAACCATCGAAATTAGACAATTGCAATTTGATCCAAATTTGAAATATGGTTATCGCAAGCGAATGGAACTAGAACCTGATTTACTCGAAGCACAAAGAAAATTGAAATGGGCGGATCATTTAGTTTTTATTTTTCCATTATGGTGGGGCTCGGTTCCTGCCATTATGAAAGGATTTTTTGATCGAGTATTATTACCGGGTTATGCCTTCAAGAAACGCGAAGACTCTGTTTGGTGGGATAAATATTTTAAGGGAAAATCAGCTCGAATGATTGTCAGTATGGATCAACCTGCTTGGTATTTTAGATGGGTTTATCATCGACCTGTATATCACGCTTTGAAGCAAATGACCTTACAGTTTATCGGTGTCAAAAAAGTTCAATATCAAACGGTAGGAATCGTTAGAAATTCTACAAAACAGCAACGAGATTCATGGCTGCAGGCGGTGAAACGATCTGCTGAAAAGGATTCGAGATGAGCTAAAATATTTTTTTAATTTTTTTCTAAAAATATTTGGCTTAAATTGAAAGAAGTATATATTTGCGCTCCCAAACAGTTAATCGGGCGATTAGCTCAGCTGGTTCAGAGCACTTGGTTTACACCCAAGGGGTCACAAGTTCGAATCTTGTATCGCCCACAAAAAGAGTCTTTCTTATCAGATTGACTCTTTTTTTTATGCTTGTACGATTTCTAACTTACTGTATCCTTGCGCATTCTTTTGAACTTTAATCTGGGTATGTATACGTTCTTTTAATGATGCTACATGGGAAATAATTCCAATTCTCTTACCGCTATCATGCTGCAGTTTTTCAAGGGTGCTCATCGCTACGTCCAAGGTTTCGTGATCCAAGGTGCCAAATCCTTCATCTATAAATAAGGACTCAAGTCGAACCTTTTGAGAGGCAAAATCACTTAGACTTAATGCCAGTGCCAAAGAAATTAGAAAGCTTTCTCCACCGCTTAAAGTTCGAACTGCTCGTTCCGTATCTCCTTGATATTTATCAATAACAATAAGATCGTCTTCATCTGGTCTGAATGACAGGAAGTATCGATCGGTCAGACTTTCAAGTCTGGCATTCGCACCGATTAATAAGTGAATGAGCGTTAAATCTTGTGCATAGTTTGAAAATTTCTTTCCTTTTGCATCTCCAATCAACTGATTGAGTAGAATCCAGCTTTTGTTTTCTTGTTCCAGTTGATCAAATTCTTTTTGCATGGACTGTTTACGCAGCCTTTCTTTTTGATTGGTATCCAATTGATTTTGGATCGCACCTTGCTCATTTTGCAGCGTTGATAAACTTCCTTGATGATTTTCTTTTTGAATTCGAAGTACATTAGAATCAAGCTGATCGATTTCCTTTAGACTATTGGACGAAGAGGCATTTGCTAGTTTTTCTAATTCCTGTCGCAGTTTATCATTTTCTTCCGTTAAGGTTTTAATTTCCGTTTCTATGTGTTGAATATTTTCAATGGTTTTGGAAATGCGGTTGAATTGTTCAATAGGTAATAATAATTGACGACAAGATTCGGGAGTGGTTAATTGATAGTTGTTCTGTAATGGTTTCAACTGTCTTCGAAGTTCCTCTATTTTGGTTTTTAGTTGCTGTTTTTCTACTTCGTTTTCCTGTTGATTTTTAATTAATTGTTCGATGGTTTCATGAGCGCGTGTAAATTGATTCTGTAGAAGATTGGTCTGCTCCGTAACATCAGAACCTTTGAATCGTTGAAGTCGCGCCTCCTCTTTTAACTGATAGTTTCGTGTGACTTCAGAAAGTGAGATAAACTCTTCTCTTTGCTGATGTAAAAATCGATTCTCTTCGATACTTTCCAATTGTTGTTTAAGCTTCTTGGATTCCTCTTCTTGCTGGTGTATCCAAGCTGACCAACCTTCATCCGCTATATTTAGGATCCAAGGATGTTGCTTGGTTTTTAATATTCTTTGCGCTTCATGTTCTTTCCATTCCTGTGTATCTTTTTCAATTTGGGTTTGGATAATATGAAGGGAACTTTCAAATTGAAGTTGATTGGTTTGCGCCTGAGTCAAAGCGGATTGATTTTTTTTAAGTGTGTTTTGCAAGGCATCTATTTCTAAGCTGAGTAATCCAATTTCAGCCAGTTTTTTATGTTCTGCATAAGGATGATCAAGAGAACCACATAAAGGGCAAGGTTCGCCATCTTTTAATAAAGATCGGTATTGTTCTAAGCTGGCTTCATTTTTAGCTTTTTCAAGAATTTCTTGCTTTTCCAGAATAGTACTTTGCAACCGGCCTTCTTCTTCTTTAAGTAGATTCCATTGATCTTTCGACGCTGTAATCTGTTTAACAACTTGTTCCGATTTTAGACGTTCTTCTTTGATTTGATTTCGAAAATTTTCGGAGCGCTCATAGATTCGAATGTAATCAGATACGATTGATTTTTTTTCTTGTTTTTCTGTCCACGCCTGTTGGATATCAGTTTGTCTTAATCCCTGCGTATTAGGTAACAATTTGATTCGATCGTCAATGATTTGAATGGCTTCTTGAGCGGGTATTTTTGCGGATAATTTACGGGCAATACTAAATGGGGCTTCAGAGCAAGACGTGTGAATTCTATGGCGTAACTGCTGGCCTTGAGCTTTTAGTTGATGAAGCTGTGTGTCAAATTCTATGATTTCTTTTTCGAAATCATGCATTTTACGGTAGAAGTTGGATGCAGATACCTCCGATTGAACCAAGTTTTGTAGTGCTTCAATCTGTGCACTTTTTTGTTCTTTCGTGGTCTTTAAATCCAGCATACTCTGTTGAATTTCTTTGTCCAATCTTCGTTCTAATAGATGGCTGCTTTCCAATTCTTGGATATAGTTTTCAAAGCGTTTTGCTTCTTGATGGGCTGACATTTTCTGAAGATCTGCCTTGGATTGTTCCTTGAGATTATTCCAGCTATCAGACTTTTCTTTAATAAGGCTTTCGCGCTGTGCAATTTGGCTTTGCAGATTAGCGAATTGTAAAAGCGATTCAATTCTTGTAATTTCTTGTTCGTGACGATCAATAGTATGCTTGAATTCCTCAATTGCCTTTTCTTTTTCAAGCACTTTCTCCTCTTCCATGACTGGGATCATGTCCATACGAGACCGCAAGGAATCGATGGCCATTTTTTTGTCCTTCGTTTTTTCAAAGGCCGATTTTCCGATGGATCGGTAGATGTGCGTGCCTGTTATTTCTTCCAATAATCGAGAGCGTTCATCTTTATTAGCTTTGAGAAATTTGGAAAATTCACCTTGGGAAAGTAGTATGGATTTAAGAAATTGATCATAACTCAAACCGATAATTTCAGTGTTTCTAGCAGGAATGTCACTTTTCTTTAAACCTTCACTTTTTCCTTCTGGTAAGTGTACGAGATCCATATCATAATCCCTATAGTTTCCATTTCTGTTCTTCGATATGGACCATTTACTCAGGTATCGATTATTTTGAGAAGTGTATTCTACCTCGGCCCAGGCTTCATCCGTAAAATGCGTGACGACAGAGCCCATTTTTTCAATGGTCGTTTTACTGATTTTACCAAGACGAGGAACATAGTTAAACAAGGCTAATGTGATCACGTCTAGTATCGTTGATTTGCCTGATCCTGTCGGACCGGTGATAGCAAACAAGCCAGCATCAGCGATGACACCCTCGTCAAAGGAGATGCTGTGTTCCCCTTTTAAGCTATTGATATTGTAAAAACGTATTTTTTCTAATCGCATGCCTCATTAACCGATTCGAGTAATTCGTAAAATTTTAATTCCAGTTCTTTTTTTAAATCATCATCTTGAATTTCTTCTTCCATTTTAGAACGAAATACATCAATGGGACGAAGTTCTTGAATGGAGGATGTGTCTTCTTGTTCTAGAAGTGTATTCAATTGATTGGTAAATTGGATTTTATGATGTACTACTTTATAGGACTCCGATTCTTGATGAGCTAGTTGGATTAATTCAAGAATTTTCGCTTGATCTCGCTCCAGTTCTTGGGCATGTAATTCAACAAATGCTGGTAGCTTTTTATCTTGTTTTATGGTGGACAAGGAATGCTTGATATGATCAAGCGATCCACTAATTCGAATGAGATCACGATTTTTCTCCAAGCTTAGTGTCTTAATCTGATCTATTTTATTTTCCTTCAATTCAAGAAGTATGACCACTTTATCATCTTTTCTTTCTGAAAAGCTGAGAGAGATTGGAGAACCCGAATATCGAATAGTACCTTCTTTATTTAATTTTTGAGGCCTATGAATATGTCCTAGGGCCATATAATCAAACAGTTGAGAAAACTGTTCTACAGCGATGCCAGCAGTATTTCCAATTTGAATCTCCCGTTCACTATCGGAGACATGTGCCCCTTGCATATACAGATGTCCCATAGCGATAAATGGTCCACGATGTCCCGCTTTTTGGGCGTAAGCCAATATACTTTTATAATGATTTACAAGACCGACACGAGTTGCTTCTACTTTATCTTGGTATTTTTCTCCAGATGTAATTTGTCGAATATCTCGATCGCGTAAATAGGGGATCGCTAATATGCATGCCTTTTCATTTTGTTGCTTATCCAATAGTGGAATAACTTGGTTTTCAAATGAATCGGCACTTCCTACAACATGGATATGTAGATGTTTGAGGAGCTCCTTCGGTGCTTCTAGCATTCTCGCACTATCATGATTTCCAGCAGTAATGATCGTATTGATGTGCAGGGAAGTCAATCGGGTCAAAAACTGGTAGTAGATTTCTTTATCCGTATTGGATGGATTTGCCAAATCAAAAACATCTCCAGAAACAAGTAATACTTCAACCTGTTCACGAACAATGATGTCTACAAGCGCATCAAAAAACAGTAGAATATCCTCGTATAAATCATGTTTATAGAGTGACTTGCCGATGTGCCAGTCTGCTGTATGTAAGATTTTCATCTATTTTTTTCGTTCGATCGAGAAAACGACGAGCTCATGTAATGCATTTCTTGCTTCGTTTTCAGGAAACTCTGCTAAGATATTAAGCGCTTTTTCCTTGTATTCTTCCATTCGATTTTTGGCGTAATCCAAGCCTCCATTTTCACGTACAAATTGAATGAGTTCTCGTACTTTCTTTTTGTTTTTATTATGTCTACGAATGATATTCTTGACCCAACGTTGTTTTGCACTGTTGACCTTACTCAAGACATGAATGAGTGGAAGTGTCATTTTTTGTTCCTTGATATCGATACCCAATGGTTTCCCGACATCTTCGGAGCCGTAATCAAAAAGGTCATCTTTGATTTGAAAAGCAATACCTGTGTATTCCCCGAATTGTCTAAATTTTTCGATTGTCTCTTCATTATCCGTTACAGAAGCGGCTCCAGCACTACAAGCAGCGGCGATCAGTGAGGCCGTCTTTTGCCGAATGATTTCAAAATACACCTCTTCTGTAATATTGAGTTTTCTTGCTTTTTCCAATTGTAGTAACTCACCTTCAGCGATTTCACGTACGGCATCACTGATAATATGAAGGCCCGTATAATTTTTTTTATCAAGGGAGAGTAAGAAACCTTTGGATAGGAAAAAGTCTCCTACTAAAACGGAAATTTTATTTTTCCACAAGGCATTGATGGAGAAAAATCCGCGCCTTTTATAGGATTCGTCGACTACATCGTCATGAACAAGGCTCGCGGTATGCAATAATTCTATCAAGGAAGCAGAATTGTAAGTCATGTCACTGACGGGCGCGATCGTTTTGGCGGATAAAAAGACAAACATCGGACGTATTTGCTTACCCTTACTTTGCACGATGTAATAGGTGATTTTGTTTAAAAGCCCTATTTTACTTTTCATGGCATTCTTGAAATGAATGTCAAAGGCGGCCAATTCTTCGCGTATGGTAGCTTTTATTCTGTCAAGTGCTTTTGGCATTCATTTGATTTTGTAGATAAGGATTCAAATATAGATTTATATTCTAATATTTGACTCCTCCAAAAGGTATTTCGCTTCGCATGCTAAAATCTTCTAACAGATGATAAAATAGTTTACATTTGAGGCGTTGTATTGATAACAAGTATAGAATGATTCAGTTTTTCAGACAGAATAATTTTTTTACAACATTGATGTTGATTCCGTACACTTTTATAGTCCGTATGGCTTGTTTTTATTTTTCCGAAGCACCGGTACAAATGAAAACAGGAGGTGTTCTATATTCTATTTTTGAATCGGCCTTTTCGGACCAAGCTATCTTATCCAATATTGTGATCAATTTAGTCATTGCTATTACGGCAATATTGGTCAATAGGATTGTGATCAAACATCGCTTGTCTAGATACCAGACTTTGATTCCAGGATTAATTTACATCATTCTAGTTTCTTGGCTAGAGATTTTTGTGGCATTTACGGCTATTCATATCGCCAATTTTTTCTTGATGATCGGCTATCTATCCATCTTTAAGTTTGCCAAGAAAACTTCGTATTCCATTGTGGTATTTGATGGGTGTTTTTATTTTGCCTTATCGGCCTTGTTTTATACACCTTACATTATATTTTTATTGCCTGCCATACTAGGATTTATCAATTTAGATACATTTAAAATTCGGGACTTTTTCAACGCATTGATTGGTGTGTTGGTGCCATTTTTTATCGTGATTGGATTGGTGTATTTCTTTGAAGGAGATTACAATATATTTGATGGCTATGCGATCAACCGAAATATTTTCTCTTGGTTTACAGAACTGAGTTATATCGATCTTATTCCATTGCTTTTGTACGGAGGCTTGATCTTGAAGTCTATTCTGTTGTATCCAAGATTGGTTAAAAAAACGAATTTACAGGTTCAAAAAAAGATCAATATCTTGTATTGGTTTTTGTTAGCTAGCTTCTTTTGTTTGTTTCTGATCAATGAAAAAAATACTGCAAATTTGCTAATCCTATCGCTTCCGATGTCCATTCTTATAGGCATGTTAGTCGAGCGTACGAAGGCTGTATTTGTAGAAGAATTTATACAAATTGTGGTCCTCGGTGCTATCTTTTATTTGCACTTCAACCAATCTGTTAATATTCTTATGTAATTCCATGGATTACGTTAATATTCATTTAATTTCTTACAGAATACCAACCCCTGTTAAGAACGGTACTACTTTTGCATATAACTAGAAAAAAATAATACATGAACATGAATAGATTTCTATGGACAGTTTCCTTGGTCTTGCTTTTTTTAGGGGCTTACGCCCAAAGCCAAGAGGTGCATTGGTCTGCCGAATTAAGCCAGATTTCTGAGGCAGAATATGAGTTGAAGATTATAGGTGAGACGACCGGAGATTGGGTGATTTATTCACAGTTTATAGAAGAAGATGGTCCTTTACCTACGGTATTTACCGTACATTATCCATCTGGAGCGGAGGCCTTGGGAAAATTTGCTGAACCTGATCATTCGATCAAAAAGATGGATGATATGTTCGGCATGGTCTTGACGAAATTCAAAGGGAAAACTGAATTTGTACAACGCATTAAGTCAAAAGAAAAACTATCCGAAATTGAAGGGGAAATTACCTTTATGACCTGTGATGATTCGAAATGCTTGCCTCCTCGAACCGTCGTTTTTTCGGCTAGCTTACAATAAGCTGAAATAATATATTATAGAAGACATTAAATTCAGCGAATTATGCCATTAAAATTATATCTTGCGGGCTCTTTAAAAATGCTTATTCTAATGCGAAAATCAACTACTACTCTTTCACATCGAATATTTAAGTCTTCGTTGCTTACGGGATTACTTTTTGTATGTTTTATGGCCCATACGTTTGGACAGATTTTAGAGCCAGTAACCTGGGAGTCTGAATATAAAGAAATAGGGAATGATGAATATGAATTGATCTTCACGGCAACCATGGAAGATGGCTGGAATGTATATTCTCAGATTACCGAAGATGATGATAAAATCAGACCGGTACCAACTAAAATATATTATGACTCAATACAAGGGGCAGAGCTTATTGGAGAGTCAGAGGAGTTTGGACATCGAAAAGAGGGAAGGGATCCGAATTTCGAAGGGGTCAATGTGATCAAATATTTGTCGGACGAACCCTTTGTGATCAAACAAAAAGTAAAGGTCAATGATAAGTCGAAACCGATTATCGGAGCGGTAGAGTTTATGACCTGTGATGACTCGAAATGTCTACCTCCCAGTTTTGTTGATTTTGCTTTTACATTTGATGGAACCGTTGTAAAGAAAAAAGAATTAGAAGGTGAACTCCTAGATCAACGCAATGACAAAATCATTGCTTCCTTAAAAGATCCTGTTGGAGATTGTGGAGAAATTACCGAGATCAGTCAGAATTACTTCATGACATTTATCTTCGGATTTTTGGGTGGTTTGTTGGCTTTGTTGACACCTTGTGTGTTCCCAATGATTCCGTTGACCGTTTCGTTTTTCACAAAGGATAATAATAGAAGCCCTCTTGGAAATGCCACGATTTATGGCGCATCTATCATTGTGATCTATGTATTATTAGGTCTATTGATTACAGGAGTATTTGGCGCCGAAGCTTTGAATCGACTTTCTACCAATTGGATAGCCAATTCTATATTCTTTGCCATCTTTATTGTTTTTGCATTTTCATTCTTTGGATATTTTGAAATTACATTACCGAGTTCTTGGTCTAGTAAATCGGATCAGATGGCGGATAAGGGTGGATTGATTGGTATATTCTTCATGGCCTTTACATTGGCATTGGTTTCGTTTTCTTGTACTGGACCGATAATAGGTTCGGCCATTGTACAGGCAGCCTCTTCGGGCAGTTATCTCGGACCAGCTATTGTGATGCTAGGATTTGCCCTGGCTTTGGCTATTCCATTCGGATTATTTGCTGCCTTTCCTTCATGGCTCAATAGTTTACCAAAATCAGGTTCTTGGATGACCAGTGTAAAAGTGATTCTAGGATTTTTAGAATTGGCTTTGGCATTCAAATTCTTGAGTGTAGCCGATATGACCAATCACTGGGATTTCTTGAGATATGAATTATTCTTGGGATTATGGATACTTATTGCCATTGGAATGGCCTTGTATTTATTTGGATGGATTCGGTTCCCACATGATTCGAAGTTGAAAAAGTTGAGTAAAGGAAGACTCACGCTGGCCATTTTAGCGAGCGGATTGGTTCTTTATTTAGCCAGTGGATTTATGATTAATGAAAAAACGGGTAACTATAAAGGATTAAGCATTTTTAGTGGAATTCTTCCTCCCGCTAGTTACAATTTCTTCATTACGCCTCCTGATTTGGATCCAACGATTAAGAAAGAATTTCCTTCTTATACCCTGTGTGCCAATAATATTCCTTGTTTTAAGGAGTATGATGAAGGTCTGGCTTACGCCAAAAAGGTGAACAAGCCAATCTTTATGGATTTTACTGGACACGGTTGTGTCAATTGTCGAAAAACAGAAGATAATATTTGGGTGCAGGATGATATTTTGCTTGCTTTAAAAAATGATTGGGTCTTATTGTCGCTGTATTGTGATGATGATAAAGCCTTAGATCAACAATATATTTCAGCGACTAGAAATAAAGCCATCAAAAATGTAGGAAATAAATGGGCAGATTTTCAAATTGTCAATTTCGAAAAGAATGCACAACCTCTTTATATCATGATGACCACGGATGAGCAAATACTTGGACATCCAAGAGGATATGATTCTGATAAAAAGGCTTACAAAGAATATATGGATTGTGGGATGAATGCTTATGAGAGTTTGAAATAAGTTAAAATTGCCCTTTTCAGATTAAATAAAAAGCAACCAGACAACAAATGGTTGCTTTTTTTATTTTAGTCAGACAAGAATTTATGATATTGGTTGGACTAAAAGGATAAAAATGAAGCCTTACAATGTATACGTGTTAATGAGTTTTCCTGTTTTGCTTTTAACGCTATTTTTATCATTGATGCCTTTTGGGGCCCCGAGCCCAAATACTGAAAATTCTTTTGACGATCAAGAAATTATTGATGGTGTCACGATGGTTGCACCACCTAAAACGTTTCCTTCCGATCCTATGCTGGATGTTCGTAAAGTTGGTGCCGATTGGATTTCCAGCGTTCCTTATGGCTATTTTAGAATGGGAGAGCCAGGTATTCGATATAATATTAATCGACAGTGGTGGGGAGAGCGAAAAGAAGGTATAGAGCAAACCATTGATTATGCGCATAAAAATGACATTAAAGTCATGTTGAAACCACAAATTTGGTCGCATACAGGATGGATCGGAGATCAGACCTTTGAAACGGAAGCAGACTGGTTGGCATGGGAAAAATCGTATACCGAATATATCATGTTTTATGTGGATATAGCCAGTGCAAAAGAGGTGGAGATGTTATGTATTGGAACAGAATTAAAAAAACATGTTCAGACGAGGCCTCAATACTATAAAGAGCTAATAGCTCAAATAAGAGAACGCTATTGTGGCTTATTAATTTATTCGGCTAACTGGGATTCTTTTCAAGAAGTTCAATTCTGGGAAGATCTAGATTTTATTGGATTGTCGGCATACTTTCCACTCAGCGAATCGAAGGTTCCAAAGGTGGAAGAATTGATTGAAAAATGGCAGCCGACCTGTAAAATTTTGGAAAAGACCAGTCAGCAATATGCTAAGAAAGTAGTTTTTACGGAATATGGATATTTAAGTATTGATGGCGCGGCAGGCAAGACTTGGCTTTTGGAAAAACAAGTTCGAAAATCGGCTGTAAATGAACAGGCTCAAGCGAATAGTTATGAAGCCTTGTTTCGTGTATTTTCAAAGCAGCCATATTGGGGCGGAGGATTTCTATGGAAATGGTTTCCATTTGGAATGGGCGGCGAAGGATATAATGAAAAAGATTATACACCACAAGGAAAATTAGCAGAAGACGTATTGACTACTTGGTATACTAAATGGTAAAAATGATTCAAGTTATTGAAGAACATCAAGCATTAAAAGAATGCTTGGACGCATACAGAAAGAAAGGTAAAACAATTGGATTTGTCCCGACACTCGGGGCCTTGCATAATGGGCATGCCAGTTTAATAACAAGAGCTAAAAAGAGCTCAGATATCGTGGTTTGCAGCATTTTTGTTAATCCAACACAGTTTAATGAGTCCAGTGATTTGGCAAAATATCCAAGGACCTTTGATGCAGATAAAAAGCTTTTGGAAGAATATGCCTGCGATGTTCTTTTTTTTCCGAGCGTAGAAACCGTTTATCCCAATGGGACGGATGATCGCCCTGATATAGATTTGAAGGGGTTGGACCAAGTAATGGAAGGCGCTTTTCGTCCTGGACATTTTGATGGAGTTGTTCAAGTTGTGAAACGTTTGTTAGAATTGGTTGAACCAGATCATTTAATGATGGGGCAAAAGGATTTTCAACAATTCACTATCATTCAATACATGATCGATTATTATAAGATCCCAACCGAATTGATTGTTTGTCCGATTAAACGAGAGCCATCTGGATTGGCAATGAGTTCTAGAAATACACGATTGTCAAAAGAAAATCGAGATAAGGCGGTAGTGATTTACCGTACCCTGAATTACGTCAAAAGGCGATTGAAGAAACATAGTGTTGCCGATACTATTGATTATGCCATGAAACGCATGAATATAGAAGACTTTAAACCAGAATACTTTTCTATTGTCGACGGGAATACATTATTGGCTATTAATAGTATGGACGAAAGTGATTATGTGGTGGCATGTACCGCTGTTTGGGCAGGCGATATTAGACTGATCGATAATAAAATATTAAAAAAGTCAGATTCTAAGTAGGCGTTTAGATCAGATTTGGTGTCTTTTAAATGTAGTCGATCGTTGATCGGCATGATAAGTGGCGATTAGATATTAAACATTGTAATAATATTTAATATATTTAAAGCTTCTAGCAGACCAGTTAATCGTTTGAACTGTCTAGATATTAGTCTGAACGATGCAACGACTAATCATGAAGAATTGGACTTGAATCAAAGTTCTGATTTCCTTAACTTTGGCAAGGGTCCTTTAAGACGTACATTACTATTCCAAATTGATGGAATATTTTTAATGGCTACAATAAATTGGGTACGTTTTTTGTAGCTAGCTTAATTGAAGAAAATTATAAAATGATGAAAAAAAGCAATTTGTTAGTATTGTTTCTTGCTTTGTTCACAACCGTGTCCTACGCACAGTTGGTGAATCAAGGAGGAACCATTACTGTTCAACCAGGAGCAACTTTAGTTGTCCAAAGTGATCTTACGAATACTACTGGGACAATTACCAATAATGGAACAATAGAGGTTGAAGGAAACTTTACTAATGACGCTACGGTAACATCCGCATCTGGATCGAAGCTTGTCTTCACAGGATCTTCAGATAGTAATTTTGAAGGTGGAACGGATACATATACAATTGTAGAAAATGATAAGACAGCAGGAAAAGTTATTCTTACTGAAAATCTTGCCGTTTCGGAGTCTGTTGATTTTTCTGGTGGAACCAGTAACATCGATTTGGCCAATTTTAATATTACTTTATCGGAAGCGACAACGACCAACGGTACACAAGCAACTGGATGGTTTGAGACTTCTGGAACGGGTAAAGTGGTGAAAGAATTATCGGCAGCGGCGACTACTAATTTTGACGTAGGAGATGCTACCAATTATACACCAGTATCAGTAAACCATACAGGAACGTATGGTGCATCTGCTCAAATTTCTGCGAAAGTAACGGCTACTGCTCATCCGAACATTCCTTCGGATGCAGATGATTACATTTCAAGATATTGGACGGTGGATAACAGTGATGTTACTTCGCCATCAATGGCTATGACAGGAACCTATGTGGCGGGTGATGTTACAGGAACGGAAGGAGATGTAAAAGGAGCAAGATATGAGGCAGCGAATTGGGAGTTTGCCACTGGCGCTCAAAATGCGTCTACTGTTTCAGCTACTTCAACAGCAGCAACTTCTGATCTTACGGGAACGAACTTTTATGGTAAAGCGGATATAAGTTTTTATCTACAAGCAGCTTACAATTCCACGAATGGAAATATGGATAAAACGCTCAATGATTTGGGGCTAATACCTTTGACTTCTCCATATGATGCGAATATTACAGCAAATGCTATTCCAGCTACCGCAGTGGATTGGATAGAAATTGAAGTTCGAGATGAAACCAATCCTGAGACCATCCTAAGTTCTACATCTGCATTTCTTTTACAAGATGGAAGTGTAGTAGGGGTAGATGGAAGTTCATTGCCATTACTGAAGGATGCACTTGAAGAAACATATTTGGCTGTTTCTCATAGAAATCATTTGGCAATTAGAACGAATGCTAAATTGAATCTTGCAAATCCAGTTGCCACTGATTTAAGTGATGCTTCGAATGTATTTACAGATCCTGCCGTCGTATCTAATCCTGCTCAAAAAGATTTAGGAGGTGGTGTAATGGGATTATGGATGGGAGATGCTGGTTCCGATAATCAAGTTTCTTATAATGGTTCAGGAAATGATAAGGTAAAAGTATTAATACGAGTTGGATTTGCTACACCGAATGATATTGTGAATGGCTATTACGATGAGGACATAGATATGGATGGAGATGTTGCCTACAACGGTTCAGGTTCAGATAAATTAAAAGTTTTAATTACAATTGGATTTGCTACTCCTAATGCAGTCTATAATAATCACGCACAAAAATAAAATATGAATTATATAAAATTACTTTCCTTTGCTTTAGCACTTTTTTTATTCAATAGTGTTAATGCACAAGATTTTGATCTAAGAACAACACAGTCAGGTCATGACATAATTGTTGAGATAATTTATACAGGAAGTGGTTCTGTTCCAACGACAGCAGATTTTCTTCTTGATTTAAATTTCGAACTTCAAGGTACGGATTTAAACATGTCCTTTGGAGCTATTAATAATACCGCTGGATGGGGTGTCAATACACAGGGATCACAATCTACCTCTGGAGGTTTCGTAAGACAAACATATGGATTATCCAATGCGCCTATTAATTTTCCTACGGACTTAAGTAGTACAGTGTACACAGAGATTGCTAGAATTACAACAGATGCAGCTCCGGGATCGGTAATTTCTGTTGGAGAATCTGGAACACATCCTACCAATCCAGGAATTCCTTTTCTTAATGTAAATGGACTTGATTTTACTCCATCTGTTACAGCAGGTGCAGCGTTACCATTAGATCTAACCACATTCTCTGTTGGAAAGCATGATGCGATTTCCTCTTTGCTAAAGTGGACAACTGAAATGGAAGAAGATTTCTCTCACTTTACTGTAGAACGATCATTGGATGGAGTAAATTGGAGGCCAGTTGCTGACATCAAAGCGACGGGAAATCAAGGGATTCAGACAAGTGATTATCAATTTGTAGATAGACAAATTCCATTTGCTTCTGAGGCTATTTCAACGGTTTATTACCGATTGAAAATGATTGACCTGAATGGAAAATTTGAATGGAGTAAAGTAGAATCGGTAGAATTTGAAAATCGAGTCCAAGACGTTCAGGTTTATCCAAACCCAACGGCAGATTGGATTACGATTCAATCTAAATCGGATATTACCGAACTTATTGTATTCGACATTGATGGTAAAATTGTATTACAAAGACCATATACTGGTCCGGTAGATATGAGTTCATTTAATGCGGGTATGTATAAACTATTCATCAAGACTACCACTGGAACGATTACTAAGACAGTTGTTAAAATTGATTAATGATCGATTCGTAAAAGAATAAAATGACAATTAATAGGAGGTCTTTCCAAAACTGGAAAGACCTTTTTGTTTTAAGAATACCATCATTTTGTATATTTGTCACATGAAGAAAATAATGTATATATTATTCCTTGGTTGTATTTTGATTGCTTGTGACAATTCAAGTCAATTACCTGAGTTAGATTTAATGAGTAAGGGAATTCCTTTAAAATTAAGAGCTCCTGAAGGTGCAGAAGTATCTTCAAAAGACATGGGTGTTTTCAAGGATGTGACGATTCGAAATGGAGAGGATTTTTACATACAAATTACTGGAGGTCAAAAGTTCCAAAATGATGAAAAACTACGCAAAGACGAAGAGTTAAAAACCATTCAAAGTTTGGCCAATTTTTCGAGAATTGTTCAGGAAGATGATAACGGTTTTGTTTTTGAAAAAAAACGTGGGGATGATTTAAGTTACGACTTCAGAAGAATACGAATTCAAGGAGAAGAGGAATATGTATTTCAAGCGGGTTTGATAGGGAAATTTTCCTTGGAAGCTGTTCAACAAATGTTTGAAGCGACGGCGCGGTAAAGAGTTTTTACTCGTAAAACTTTTTCTTTTCTTTTAACTTCGAAATCATTTTCACTATTCTTTGTACGATAGTATCCTCCGATTTTGCCTTGTAAATCCAGTCTAAATAGGCTTTCTTCTCACTATCTTTCATTGAATCGAAAAAAACGCTGGTTTCTTCGGATTCATGTTTTAAGACTTCTTTGATTTCTTCGGGAATTTCAATGGACGAATAATCGGGATAAAGGCAAATTACGACCGTATCACCTGCCTTTTTCTTGATCATTTTTCGAATCTTGGCATTGACAGAGAAGAATAATTGCCCGTTTCCCATGGGCATTAATTTAAACTGTTTAAAGTGATAATCGTCGATGCTTCCCTTTACAGTAACCCAGCCAAATGGATTACTTGAATCTTGTGTGATTTCTGGAATTTCGGCATATGTCCATCCACCCTTTCCAGGAAACTTTTTTAATTCAAACGTACGATTGACTAAGGCCTTATCCATACCGTAAAAATAGGCATTGAAACTCAATAAAAAAGGCTACCCAAAGGTAGCCTTGCATTTTAAAATTGAAATGGCTTTTAAAATGGAATAAATGAAGAGACTTTATAAAATTCATTAGAGGTTCCTACATCGGTTCTCAAATTTGGACCAGCTGAAAATCGAAAAGCAATGCCCTTATCAAAATTTAATTTAATAGATCCTCCAAGCCATTGATAAATGACAGGAGCATCTGCAGAGTCTTCCGTTTGAGTGATTCCAAAGGATTCATAGAATAAACCAAGTACAATGCGACTCCCTACTTTTATGCCGGGTGCCGCCCATTGAAGTAGATAATCTTTTGTGACAGCTGACGTTCCTTCGTCGCGTAAGGCTTTATAATAAGCAATGTATCCTTCAAAGTCGAACAGCCCTTTATTATATTTAATGTATAAATTCGGGATTATGCTTTCGGCAATTCGCGTTCCGGAAACCGATGAAGAAAACTTACCATGTCCTAAGCCAATTCCTGGATTTAGTACTAATGAATTATCCAGTAAGGGATACCAAATTCCTACACCTGTTTCGAGTAGTAGATCACTTCCGGAAGGCAAGTTGCCAAAAGAAGGATTGGTCCAAAAAATACTATAAACGGAAATAGAGTATCGATGGTTTGTCTGAAAATTTCCGAAGAAGAATGGAGCAAATCCAGCAACACTATTATGCACTATTTTAGTGGCAAATGTGGCTGTTTTCTTTTTCTCTTCAGCCATGTCTTCTTGACTGAATGCCACTATTGGCATGATCAAGATTAATAAGGTAAATAGAATTGATTTCATAAGTTTATATTTAAATAAATTGAATAATGAGTTTTTCAATGTCTGTGCTGGCCTCTTCTAAATGAAGATGATGACCGCCTTTCAACCATTGAGTCTGTACTCGCTGAATACAGTGGATACGTTCTAATTTTGCACTCTGATGAAAAAGCCCGTTTTCTCCCAAAATAATGAGCGTTTCACAGCGCAAGGCCTGCAAGAAAATTCGACTTTGTTTTTCAGTTATTTGAAAGCATTCAGGAATGACTAAACGTGGATCAAATCGCCAACGGAACCCGTTTTTGACAGAAAGCAAGGATCGTTCTACAATGATTTTTGAAGAAGCGTATGGCATCGGACTAATGGTACTTTTCATCCGATTTTCAATGGCTTCTTCCTTGGTTTTAAACATGGCAGTATGCCTGTCTGAAAAACCATTTAATTTCATCTTTTTTGCCATTTCCAATTGTCGAAACGACCGTTGGAAATGTGTAACGATCTGTTCATCCTGAGTTACAAATGGAGGTCCTAGCCCATCGATAAAAACAAGTTTTTCAATGAAAGATGGTTTGATAGCGGCCAATAGAGTTGCGACTCCTGTTCCCATGGAATGGGCCAATATTGAAAATCGTTTCCAGTTTTGTTGTTCGATGATTCTAAGGATGTCGATGGCATAATCCCATAAATAATAAGATTCATGCAAAGATCGATGATCCGAAAAACCGTGCCCAGCTAAGTCGAAGGCAATGATGTAAAAGCGCTTCGAAATCTCAGGAGCAATTTTCTGGAAAGAATCAACATTGTCTAACCATCCGTGAAAGGCTAAGACAAGGGGATTCTTAACGTCTCCCCAAGTCTTATATGCAATTTCAAAACCTTCAATTTGAAAAGTAGTTGAATCAGTCATTGTAAAAATTGGATTTTTGTGAGTTCGGTCAATATGTGATCAAGACCTACCCGCTAGGTGATAGGACAATCCTGAATTTTATATGACCGTGAATAAATTAAACCAGAACCTGATCGGCTACTTTTTGAAGTGCTAACCGATTAAACTTTCCATTAGGAGTCTTTGGAATACGATCCAAGAAATGAACGTATTCCGGCACCTTATAAGCTTCTAAGGTATTTTTACAATGTATGATAATTTCGTCGCTGCTCATTTCCGTGTCATTGTCGAGTACTACAAAGGCGTATAAAACTTCTCCATACTCTTCACTTTTGACGCCTGTAACAAGCGCAGACTGAATCCCTTGCATTCCATGCAAATGATCTTCTACTTCTTTCGGACTCACCTTAATCCCTCGAGATTTAATCATATTATCCATGCGACCTTTAAAATATAAATAGCCTTCTTCATCTAGGAGGCAGTAATCTCCAGTATACAGAACCTTTTCGCCTGGATGGAGGCCAGGTTTTAGCTTTATGGCCGTTTTTTCTGGTTTATTCCAGTAACCCTGCATGACTGTTGCCCCCCGAATCACTAATTGTCCTATTTGATTGGATTCATTGATTCTGTTTCCTTCTTCATCCACCAACCATAGTTCCGTGTTTGGAATGGCAATCCCTACACTATCGGGTTTGTAATCAATATCTTTTGGAGGTAAATACGTACAACGTTTACACTCTGTAAGTCCGTACATGGAGAAAATGTCAGCATTTGGAAAAAGTGATTTCATCATGTTGATATTTGCCCTCGTTAAGGCAGCTCCGGTATTCGTCACCGCTCGAATGGATGCAAAACTATTTGCCTTTTTCTTGCTATGTTCGAAAAGTAGCATGACAAGTGTCGGTACCATCGGGAAAATGGTAGCCTCTTCTTGTTGAATGCGCTTTGCAAGAAAAATAGGCCAAGTCAATTCTTTCTCCAAAAGCAATGTGGATCCGTTCGATACGGACATGATCAGTTGATATAAACCATAGTCAAAGGAGAGTGGCAGCGAACAAAGAATTTTATCTGAATGCCGATAGCCCAAATATGCATTTAGAGAATGGGTTGCAGCGACCATATTTTGATGACTAAGCATCACACCCTTTGGTTCGCCAGTCGAACCTGAAGTATATATAATGGCACTTAGATCAACACTTAATACCCTTTCAAAATGATCGGGCTTATACTGAGAGCTAACTTCCAATACGTTGTTGAAGCTGGTCGAAAAAGAATCTTCAGAATTCGTATCATCCGTCAAGATAATCTTGTCCAAGGTTTTCAATGTTGAAAGAAAGGACATCTCCTGAATGATCTCATTCCGACTGATTAGCACTTTCGCTCCAGAATCTTCTAAAACATATTTTACTTTCTCTGCTTTTAATTCTGCACCCATAGGTATGGCTACCGCCCCGGCTTTAAGAATACCCCAGAATGCTATACATGTTTCCATGGTATTGCCAAGAAGAACAGCGACACGATCTCCTTTTTTTAACTGGAGACTTTTTAAATAATTGGCCAGACTGTTGGTGGTTTGATCGAGTTGTTGATAATTCAAAGTAGTTTTCCCAAACACAACGGCCCTTTTATCGGGATGATTTACGGCCGTTACCGATAGGAATTCATGAAGTAAATTGATATTCATTATTCACTGATTTTTAAAGGTTCTAAAATGGGGATTGGCTCCAAATCGGCATTGATATGACGACTCATGATCGTTTCCGCCGTATCTTTTTTACGAATGAGAATACTCTCATTTTTATAGGATAAGACTTCAGCGGGAAATCCGTGGCTATGAAATAATCCTGGAGAAGAAGTAGAACCATATGCACCGGAATACTTGATAACAATGGTATCGTTTTTCTTCGTCTCTTTTAAATGAATGTTTCTGCCTAGGATATCATCTGGACTACACAAAGGGCCGGATACCTGATATTCCTTCAAATTATCAATTGATCCGTCGGAAGAAATATTTTCCATGGGAAAGTTTCTTCGGACGACACGCCCCGTTCCCGCAGCAGCAGAATGATGATTGGTTCCTCCATCAGTAACGATGAATGTTTTTCCATGATTTACTTTAATATTATTGACGGAAACGGCATAATATCCAGCGGTGCCAATAATAAATCTGCCGGATTCCATGATAATACGTGTATCGGGATATTTGTAGTTGAAGGCCGTAAATAGAGGATACATTAATTCTTTAAACTTTTCAATATTCAGCGCCGACTGATTTGCAAAATAAGGGATTCCCATCCCACCTCCTACATCAACCATGGAGAAGGTACAGTTGTACATTTTTCGAATTTTTTCGTATAAACCGAGGATGTATTTGGTATTTTTATAGACGGAAAGAGCGTCCAGAATATTGGTGCCATTATAAACATGAATGCCCCTTATATGGATATTGTCGGTGTTTAAATAGTCACCAAATCGCTCTACAGCTCGTGCTTCTTCAATCCCAAAATGCGTAGGCCTTCCTCCCATTTTCCAAGGAGATCCGTCCGCAGAAAAATCAGGATTAATACGAATAGCTATATTGGTTGTTTTTCCTAAAGCTTTTGAAATTTGGGATATTCGCTTCAATTCATCTTCCGATTCTACCACCAAAGCATAGATTCCTAGCTCTATCGCACGTTTCAATTCGTAGTCCTTTTTACAAGGTCCAAGAAAAATGATGTCCTCCGGTACCGATCCAGCTCGTAAGGCTATTTCCATTTCAGTAAGGGAACAGACTTCCGTACAGGCACCATTAGAACGTAGCAGTTTTACCAGAGAAGTATTTGGATTTACCTTGAGTGCGTAGAAAACGTCCACGCAGTGAGGTAAGGCATTTCTTAGGTTGAAATAATTATCCACTAATTTTTCTCCATCATAGATGTAAGAAGGCGTACCGTATTTCTGAACGGCAGCCATTATTTTTTCTTTGTATGTATTCATTTGAGTAATGTTTAATGGATTAAATGGATGAAGTAACTTTCAATTCTTGTTGGATGTATTTGTAAATACTCTCCACCGTGTTGAAGTCTCTAGCTTCAATTGTATTGGGATTTACCTCAAATCCAAGTAGATGATCTTCGAGATAAGTCAAAAAAAACATGGACGATAAAGAATCCAGCCTGAGGTCATTTTTAAGATGTGAATCAAAATGGATCTCTTCTTGTTTGAGACCTGTTATGGAATCCAATAATCCTTTTTTAATAACATTTAATATTTCTGTATTATGCATTGTATTACATTTTGAATGAGTAAATGAATGGTTTGTATGGGCATAAACATCCCAGGTGCATCGCTGCACGAAGAAAAATAAACCCTCTGCGACCAGAGGATTTATTTAATCATTGACTGTTAAATTATTTATCCGAATTAAACATGTCGTAATGGATTAACCAGTTGCCATCTACTTTCTTCCATAAGATGACATAGGAAGCCTCTGAAATGGGTTCTTTCTGACCATCCTTATATCCTTTCATATGACATCGTTGAAAGGCAACATCCAGATCACCTAGAAACTGCAATTCATCTTGATAAAATTGAACGCGATCTACATTTTGGAGGATGGTTGTGAAAGCTTGCTTGATTTCTTCTCGACCAATATTGGGAGTAGCTCCAGGAGTCATGAAAACCCCATCCAAGGTGTACTCTTCAGAGATGCCTTGAGCATCTTTTTGAACCCATTTTGATTCGAATCGTCGATCGGCAATGTCCACTAGTTTAGCTTCGATTAGCAATCGATCAGTACTAACTTTTTTAGAGCCAAAATAGGAAACTTTGGAGCCCTTATAATCCACTTCAGTCAATTCGCTCATGGATGCAGAATGGGACATCTCTTGCTTGACAGTCATAGCGTGTTGGGCATTGGTAATATTTAATGCGGTGAATAGAAACATAGAGCAAATTAGCATGATTCCAAGTACATTTGTCTTTTTCATTTTAGTTAAATTTTTAAGATTTTGAAAATATAATAGCAGCCCTACCTTATGTACGCAGGTAAAGAACGTCAACCCATATAGGCCATCAGGGTATCATCTTATCTTGACAGATAAGTAGAGCTAAAAAACTATTCTTTTAAATGATATATTCAGTGGAGTTAGCCTGTATAATATATAGCAATCCCATTTGCTGGTTTACGTCGGCAACCCATACATGATAATAATTACATCCTATGGATGATATCAACCTTGAATATTAGGAACGGTCAATCAGGGACCATTTGTGGTATTAATTTCATTGTTTAGTTGTTTAATATTTAATAAGTATATAGTAATCCCATTAAAACAGCAGTGCATTCTGCTACTTTATAGAGTCAATGACATGATCAAAAAATGCCTTGTACTATTCCCGTAAGTTTTAAAAAAGTAAAATTATTTCTAAACTTTCAGATCTATATCCAAAGTGAAATAATTGTGTTTGTGATGTTTATTTAATGTAGAGCTAACTGATTTTACTGATAGATTCTATGATACTTTTAATAGCTGCCTTCTTTTTTTGTTCTTATAACATTTTATCTTCTACTGTCGGTATGCGAACAAATCAGTTGTAGACCACATAAACCTATACCGTTCACGTCAAAAAAAGGTTGCTTGATACACGAAGAAAAGGCTATTTTTTTTAAAATAATTGAAAATAGGATACAGGAGATTATGCTTACGCAACGAATAAAAGCTTATAGCAACTATTGTAACGCAAACAGGGTCAATATTGGTAGACATACAAAAGATAAGTTGTAAAGGCTATGGCAAAAATGAAAGCTGCTCCTAAACCAAAACAAACATAATTATAGTATTTATTGACTTTATTTCGAACCAGATTAAGAGGAGTACTAATTTCTTTATTAATTTTTAATTCGTACGAATACTGATTGGACTCTCCTCGATTTAGACCCAATTCAAAAAACTCTTCACCGATATAAAAAGAATAATTCTTGGTCTCTTTTTTAATGGAAAAATCGACCAATAGAATGCTTCGATTACAGTAAATCATAACATGACCGGATTCGGCACCATGGTATAAACCAATGTTATATTGGGAGCCAGTATCATCTGCATATAACCAAGATAATTGAGCCATGTTTATAGGTTAATTTTCTCTATGAATATAAATAAAATTATCTTATTTTGCTAATAATCAGTAAGTTGGATTGACAGAAAGGCTGCTAATTTATTGAATTTGACATATTTCTGTCAATTGTATAAACAAGCATACATGTATATAATGTTTTTTTAAAACAAAAATTATGTCGAGCACGGTATTAAATAATGTATAGAAGGGTAACTATATGACAAAAGAAGAACGAGCATCCCTAAAAAATAGGATTCTGGAATTGATCGAAATCGGAGAAAAAGAAATTCAATTATTAGAAGAACATACAAAACCGGTCTCTCCTGAAAATTCCTTGGGGCGTATTTCTAGAATGGATGCTATTAATAATAAGGGCGTGGCAGATGCAGCTATGCGAAATAAGAAAAGTAAGTTGAGCAAGTTAAAAGTAGCACTTACGCAAATTGACAACGAAGACTTTGGAACATGCTCAAACTGTAAACGTACGATTCAAGCGGCTCGTTTAATGTATATGCCAGAGGTCACACGCTGTGTAAGATGTGCCGCACGATAGTGATTTTAATCGATTATTTTAAGAACTTAGTCTTGAATTAATTGTAAATTGGAACTATAGCAATTGAATTTGTTTTCATTGAGTATAAAACAATATATATGATACAACAAGAACGGGGAAATAGTGGTACAATGGGGACTGTTATTGGTATTGCAACCTTAGCACTTTTAGCCGTTATAATATATTTCGTATTAAAGGGATTTATTTGGTTCATTTTTGCTTTTGCGTGGGCTTTCTTGATTATAGCAGCCTTATTAGATTATAAGGTTATAATCAACTTTGGTAAAAGATTGATTGCTTTGTTTAAGTCCAATGCATTATATGGAATTGGGGCTACGGCTTTATCGGTGTTATTATATCCTTTTTTATTTTTTATATTGATGCTACGGGCAATAGGTAGTAAATTCGTTAAACGAATAGGCTTTGATTTGAATGATCCATTAGGTGCTTCTCAAGAAGAAACACAGTATACAGATTACGAAGAAATAATGGATGAGGAATTGGAATTAAAAGAAATCGAGTTTCGAAAAAGAAACCGTTAAATCCAAGTGATATATCTACTTTTCTTTATTAGCCTGCTAATAACCTTTCGATATTATATAATAATACGTGATTATTTGGATGGTTGGAATGCCACACCACATTACACGATTTCTGACGAACAAGGAGGGACTTTTGTTTCTGTGGTCATTGCTGCCTACAATGAAGAAAATAACATCAGAGCATGTTTACGTTCTATTTTGGCCAATCAATATGATCCAGCATTATTTGAGATTATCGTGGTCAACAATGGCTCGACGGATAGAACGGCAGACATTTTATCGGAAAAAGAATTCGCTAGAGTTCGAGTCTTTGATCAGATAATAGGACACAAAAAGGAATCCTTAGAATTGGCTTTTTCCAAAGTAAAAGGCTCCTTTATAATATGTACAGATGCGGATTGTAGGGTAGATCCATTGTGGATTCAAAGTATGGTATTACATCATGAAATACATGAAGCACAGGTTGTATTAGGTCCAGTAGAAATTGACCATTACTTTCATTTACCCAGTCGTTTTCAGGCTTTTGATATGCTAGCGATGATGGGCGTTACTGCCGGAGGCGTAAAGAATCAAAGTACGTACCTCGCAAATGGGGCCAATATGGCATTTACGAGGAAAATATATGAGGAAATTGGCCAGATACCTAGAAAAGATATCGCGAGTGGAGACGATATCTTTTTACTACATGCCTTTGCAAAATCCAATCCGGATCAGATTTATTTTAATCGATCAAAGGCTGGAATTGTAAAAACAAAGGCTTTGACTTCTTGGAAGGACCTCATTCAACAACGTATTCGATGGGCGAGTAAAACCAGCAGCTATGTGCATGTAAAGGACAGATGGATGGCGGCATTTATATTTTTATTCTGTTTGAGTATTGTCATCAATTTGCTCTTGATTCCATTTACAGGAGGACTTAGTTTCTTTTTTGCCCTCTTTCAATTGTTCATCAAGGCAGTACTGGATTATTTTTTCATGGAACGTGTCAATGAGTTCTTCCGCCTAAAGCATCTGATGAAATATTTTATACCATCTTTTTTTGTCCACTTTTGCTATGTCTTGTTGGCTGGAATCACCGGATTATTTAAAGTTAAATATCGCTGGAAAGATAAAGCAATACACCGCTGATTCTCGATAGATATAAATGCTCACTCCATTATTATGATTAGCGTATAAATATTATATATAGTATTCCGTTATAGTCTCGTGAAACTTTGTTATCTTAGATGAACAAACAATAAACCATGGTACAAACGAATGCGAATCTACAGCATCTAACGATTGCTGGTCTAGAAGAGGTTAAAAGATATCAGAATAAACACGTAATAGATCGTTTTAGAGAAAGTTGGGATGTTAGCCCCGAACAAGGACAAGAAATATTTGATGAAATGTTGACTTGGCTCTGGCTTTGCGCGTCCAGCGTAAAACACAGAAAAGAGGGTAGAAATATTCCAAAGTTATCGGTGACTAGATCTATGACTTTACTCGATGAAATGTGGCATGCTTTTATACTTTTTACAAAGCCATATACTGCATTTTGCCAAGAGCATTTTGGATTTTATATCCATCATGGCCCTACGACAAATGATGAAAAGGATGCAGCAAAAGAGAAAATACAAAATAACGCCAATGAATTTCTTGGGAATCTCGAAAAAGACCTCACTCTTCAGTATGAATACATTTATGATCAACTTGGTGAAAACACCTTAAAAAAATGGTATTCGGAATGGACAGATTTGTACACGACTGAGCAATTGAATAAACTGTACAAAAAGCATTGGTAACGAACACAGATTTTTTTTAACTTTTAAAAACTTTATAATGGACACTAAATCAAAATTAATCAAAGAATTGGTTGACAAGAATATTGGAAAATCCGATAAGGAAATTCCTTGTGCGACGCTTTGTTTATCGGCGTGCTTGTCTTTACCTTGTATATTCACATAGAAGAAAATACAAGCTATCAAAAGGTATTACTTGGCTGCATTAGCAGAGAAAGTAATACCTTTTGGTTTTTATCCATACCAATAGAAAAAGACCCTTTCTTTAAGAAGGTTATCATGTTTTGGAACGCTTAATGGGCGCTTTCAGATACTTATCCAAGAAAGCATAAATGGCGTCTAGTTCTGCCCCTTCGAAATCAGCGATTCTAGTTTGATGACTTCCCGCTTTTTTAACCATAAGTAAAGATTGTTGATCTGGGTTTGGCACATAAGTTAATGCCCCCCACGGATCAAACGCTCCTTGAATGATCAAAATATGTTTCGCCTTGGCTAATTTTTTATTGATCATGATATTGTAACTAGGATCATAGTCTAAGGAAACATCTCGAGGTCCGAAAATCGCATTGTCATAACTATCCACGTATCGCAAATATTCTTTTAGGTGATCGTGAATAAAGCCATAATATCCGTTCTGTGTCATAAATTGATAAAAAGCCGGTTCATAGTATGCAATCACGCCGTCGCTATAAAAATCTATACCTACGACTTTCATAAGATGGTCAAAGGCTTCCTGCGCACTTGGATCGGTAGGAACTTGGTCACAAGCATGTCCCATCTGCCAAAACGAAAAGGTATATTCTAAAACAGCATACTCCAAGGCTTTTTCCACTCCTTTGACACGTCGGAAGGTCAACTTGTTTTCAGTCGCTTTATTCCGAGCCATCGGAATCATTTCGTCCATATATTTTAAGGCCGTAATCTGAAACTCAGACAGGGCATTTCGACAAGCTTCATCACCGACGTTGAGGATGGCCTCATCACATCGTACATCTTCTCGCGCATTCGGCAATGGTGCCACATATGGAATAGCCACCTTGACATCTTTAGGATATGTTGCCTTATAGTACAAACAGGTCGTTCCCCCTTTACTAATTCCCGTACTGACCCATTCCTTGCAGTAATATTTTTTAAAGGCCTTGTTGATACGATGCAAATCCTCCATGGCCTGCTGATTGGTATGGTATTGATAATCAATAGTCTCAGGTACGGATTTTCCAAAATTTCGATATTCAACGATCAGCTGATTACTTTGAAGAATATCACTCAATTCATAAAATCTAGGACCGGCGTTATAACCCTCTGTGACCATTAACATCGGAGCTTTTTTATCGAAATGAGATAAAAATAAACGCTGTCTAAAGGTCCCTTTCGAGTGATCGTTGTGATCCAACCATTGGTCAATCATAATCGTATATTCGGCAACATAATGATATTTCGCATCACGTTTTTTTATCTCTGCAGTGGGAAATATTTTTTTGATCTTTTGCTCTAGTTTGTCCGTATTCGCGTAGGAAAAAACGAAGGTAAAACTGAGAAGAATGGAAAAAATATATCGAGTCATAACTTAAAATTTGATGGTGAAGATAGGAAAAAAACAGATGTTTGTATTCTATGAAATGGCGTACCAACATAAATGTCAGCAGCGAACTAAAAATGACTTACCAGGATCGATTTGTTTTTATCGGTTCCTGTTTTGCCGAGAATATGGCACATAAGATGCATCGACTGGGCTTTCAGACGCGATGTAATCCTTTGGGCATTATGTATAATCCTGCTTCACTGGTGCAGTGCTTAAGATTATTGTCTGGTCAACAAGAGCTCTCGAAGGCATCCATGTTGGCCCGTGATGGTCATTATTTTCATTTCGATTTACACAGTGATTGGCATGCCAAAACTATGGATGCATTACAGGCTAAAGTAGGTCAGAAAGTCGAAGATTGGCAAGCTTTTTTGAAGGCAGAAAAACAGTCTTCGGCAACCATTAATATAGTGCTTACATTGGGCACGGCATGGGTGTATAGGCATCACAAGACGGGAAATATTGTGGCCAATTGTCATAAACAAGAAACACAACAGTTTAGCAAATTTCTGTTATCTGAAGCAGAAATTATGGATCAATTGAAGCAGATCAACCGTATTTTCTCTGCGGCCCATTGTAATATTATATGGACCGTTTCTCCAATTCGGCATCTCAAAGATGGTGTTTCTGAAAATGCTGTGTCCAAATCCAGATTGATTTCCGCGGTTTATGAAATGGTGCAACAACATAAACACATGCATTATTTTCCGGCTTACGAAATCATGATGGATGAACTACGCGATTATCGATATTATCAGGAAGACTTGATACATCCGACAGAAACTGCAATCTCATATATATGGACTTGTTTTAAAGAGGCTACTTTCGGTATAGCAACACAAGAAACCATGGATAAATGCGATAAGATACTGAAGATGAAGGATCATCGACTCCTGTTTCCAGAATCAGAGGAAGCGCAAAGATTTAAACAGAAATTGAAGGATTCCAAAGAGCAGTTTCATAAGGATCATCCAGAAGTACGTATAAATGAGTAGGATTTTTAGGGCGATCATATAGACCGCCATTAGACGGCCTATATACCGCGCTATGCGCTGTTTCCCTAAGGTCATCCCGACATTTCATGGTCGGGATCGCGCTACGGCGCGCCAGCTACTATCGCTATCGCTTACCTTTTATGATGAATGATCTGCTTATGTACTATTCTCCGAGATTAACGTGATTCTCATAGTGTACCTTATTATTAATAATGGAGAGTTTATTGGTTTAATTTCAATATAGTGAATGATAAAAATTGGCGTTTTCTCATATGAACTTCAGGTCAAAAAGTTAATTAACTAAAAATAATTTGTAAACTACTTTACAAAATGCATTAAATATTTTAACATAAAAAGCCAAATTATTTTTGTTAAAATCCATTTTTTTGATGGGGTAAATGTTAAAATTCCAATTATGTAATAGTTAAATTGTTGATATTCAGTGCAAAAATTTGGATTTGTATAGTGTTAATGTTAAATGACTTATATATATGTATATAAAAATGTAACAAATAGTAATATTTTATTTAGGGGATGTTGGAAAAAAAACGTGTCACGTAATTGGACAATTGAAAAGAATACTACATTTTAACATTTAACCTATGCCTAAGCATTACACGTTTTTATTCCTTGTAATTTTTACATTACTTCCCAATTTAGTTTCAGCACAGGTACCTTATCATCAGATTGATGGTGAAAATTGCGATGCCGCAGGTAACTCGCCTGAATGGGGCCCAAGTCAAGTTAATGATCCTATCAACGATTCAGATGCCGCAGGATCTGATTTAGTAAATTATTGGTACCATTATGATCCGGATACGGACAACTTTTGCTTTGCCTTCGAGCGTTTTTCAACACAAACCAATGGTCCTAGTTCTACTTACGTGATCTTCTTCGATTTAGATTGTGATAGTACAACTGGGTACGGAGAATACGGTCAAGGAGGAGAGGTTGCAATTGGTTTGGAGTGGAAAGTTAATGGTCCTTGGGATGTTATTAAATTCACCTATGGAGAAAATAATCCAGAAATTATTGGACAAGCATTTGTAGGAAACGCAATATGTGGAGATCCGGCATCAGCGGGTCGATTTGCAGAGTTTTGTTTCAATTTAGATGATTTTATTCTTTCTGGTTATGATCCTTGTAGTTGTAATTCAATTGCCACGCCGGGTGTAATTACATTGGCAGGAGGAAGTATTAATTCAGAACCAAAGGATTATTTGGATTTCCTAATAGATGCGGAAATTCAAGTAAATGCACCACCAATTGCCGACGGTACAGTAGATCCTTCCATCATTTGTATAGGTGATGCCATTGATTACGATGCTTCTCTTTCATTTGATACCCTCCCAGTAAATGACCCACTGACCTATGTTTGGGATTTTAATTATGATGGCTTCAATATTAATCCAATGAGAACCGATATCAGTGGTTCTTATACCTATCCAACTTCTGGAGATTATACGGTATTGTTGGAAGTCACTGATAGTTATGATTGTGCAGATACCATTTTATTCGATGTATCAGTTGTAGAGGCTCCTCAAGCAGATATTCAGTTGGTCTTTGATTCCTGTAACTTTACTGTTTTCTATGATGGAATTTTGTCATTGGACAATTCAGGTGCCAACAATTTATTATACGAATGGGATTTTGGAGATGGACAAACCTCTTCAAATGTAAATGGAACAGTGGATTATGCGGAATGTGGAACTTATGATATTCAACTTATAGTTACGGATCCAGACGCTCTTCCTGCCTGTAATTCAGATACAATTACTCAGACGATAACCTTCGATTCAGAATTGCCAGTATTAGTTTGTCCAACACTCTCCGTTGATCATTGTGCTATAGACAGTATTCCTCCTTATACAAACATTGAAGATTTTATTGCAGATGGAGGAACTGCAACGGATAACTGTGAAATTACTTCCATTCAATTAATAGCAGAAATATTTGATAATAATAATTGTGGAGGTAACTTATCTAGAATATATCAAGTAACAGATTTTTGTGGCTTAACGGCAACTTGTGAGCAAAGCATAGAAATAAACGATACAGAGGCACCAAGTTTTACTTGTCCTCCAACCATACAAGCAATGTGTGAAATTGATGAGTTGCCAGCTTACACAACATTGAATGATTTTTTAAATGCAGGTGGTTCAATTTCTGATAATTGTGCCATTGATTCTAGTAGTTTTGAATTGGTTTCTGAAAGTTCAGATAACCAATTTTGTGCTGAAAATATAACAAGAGTGTATCGTATAGCAGATGTGTGTGGAAATCAAATAGAATGTACACAGACTGTCATTGTCAATGATACAATCCCGCCATTAATGACGGAACCAACAAGTAGTTATGCTCTTTGTGAATTAAATGAAGTGGATGAATTTGCAGATTTATTTGAATTCATGGATGCTGGTGGAACGGTATCAGATAATTGTGGACTTGATACAAGTTCGTTTGAGTTAGTGTACGAATTGACTGATTTTAATACTTGTCCTGAGACTATTCAGAGACAATATGCTATTTATGATTTATGTGGAAATTCTTCTCAAGTATTTCATACAATCACCATTAATGATACGATTTTTCCAACAATAACTTGTCCACCAATCTTTGCAAGTGATTGTAGTATCAATCAAATTCCTCCGATTACTTCATATACCGATTTTGTAAATGCAGGCGGATCTGCTAGTGATAATTGTGAACTTGATGAATTATCATTTATCTTGTTAAGTACAACAACCGACTCTTTATCTTGTCCTGAGACATTTACAAGAAGATATGCTATTTCAGATATCTGTGGCAATCAATCTTTTTGTGATCAATTGATAGTCATCAATGATATCACGGCTCCCGTTATGACTTGTCCTGCAACAATTGAAACGCAATGTACAATTGATGATGTGCCACCATATTTTAATTATGGGGCATTTTTAGCTGCTGGTGGAAATACAACAGATAATTGTGGTATTGATCCAATAACATTCGATCTTCAGAGTGAAGTGAGTGACGGAAATACATGTCCAGAAACAATAATAAGAACATACTATATTGAAGATTTATGTGGAAATAGCACCACCTGTCA
>JAHDFB010000099.1 GCA_020628475.1 Saprospiraceae bacterium
TTTCTTATAATCAGCATATGCTTCGTACTTACCTTCAGAGATACCCTCACTAAAATCAGAACTTCCTTTGAATAGTAATAAAAGTAATAAACATCCTGCAATGGACCAGTTCAACCAGATACCCGTGGCGGATACACTAAACAAATAGAAAACAATCCAAATGCCCTGTTCTGCCGCGTAATTCGGATGTCTAGACAGCGCCCATAAGCCTTCGTGCGCAAAGCCTTTTTTATACCGTTCTGGCAATGGTGTTCCAGCGGCAATCAAGCGATGTTTCTCTCCCTGAAAAACCCACTGTTGTTGATCCGCCACCGTTTCTACAATGACTAGAGTAATAAATAAAAATGCCAAAATATAGTCTGTAATTTCAAGAGGAAACCCTTGCATCGATTTAAGAATCGGTAAAGTAAACAACAGTATCAGGCCCATTTGATATAAACTGATAAAAAATAAATTGAACAGAAACCATTTCCAAGGCGCCTTAAATTCTGGTCGAGCCTGTAACACAGCCCAACGATAATCTTCCTCACCTTCCCAAAATTTCCAGGAATAACCATTCCTTCGAGAAAAATTATACGTGAGACGTATTCCCCATATACTTACTAGAATAGCCATGAGTACGATTCTCGGTTCCCAAGCAGAGTAATAGCATACAACCCAAGCATATATAATTGGATTTATAGACCATAATTTATCGACTTGACTATAATTTTTTGTTAAGGTACTGACGAAGAAACATAGTAAAGCCGATACCAGGTAAATACCAACAAGCACGGTCAATGTCTCTGATTGCAGTGCATGCAGAGGTTCATCAATTTGATAGGTCACCAATGGTACAACAATCAATGTAAAAATCAATAATAGGACTATTTTCCACATAATATATAGAATTGAATTCAAGCGAATTTAACAAAGAAAACGTATAATCCAAGATTCGATCATCGCGAAAGAACGAAGCACACTAATTTTTCTACTATAACAGCTTCTTCCGTCCATCGTGAAAAAGTCTAAAATATTGACCGTCCTGAATAAGCATTCCTTCTGATGAATAGAATGGCCAGCTCTTTCGATAATCCTTGGGGTGATTGACATCAATGGCAAATATCCTGCCTTGGTACATTTTTCGAACGCGCTTTTGAATAGTGTGCCCCACAACAATAGCATCAACTCCAAATGTATCAAGAATTTGATCCAGTTCAACTTCAGAAATAGCATCGTTAAAGTAGCCCCGGTACCACGAAGGTCCCTTTGTGGTGGAAAGTAGAATTTGCTCCTTATCGGTATACCCTTTCGAATAATAAGGCTGACGATATGCCGCCTGTACAATATGGTTGATCTCTTCCACGTCCGCAGAGTAATTCAATATTTCTGGAGAAATACCGCCGTGCACAAACAGTTGATCATTGATAATCTCAATCGTATTCTTTGAAGCTAGCCATCGGCCCAAAACCGAATTTGAACCATAGAGATCAAACTGTTGCTTTTCCAGCATAGCTGCCGCATAGAAATACTTCACTGAAGCTTTGAAATAATTTCCTTGTAAATTCTTGATTTCATGATTTCCTAGAATAAAATGAACGCATCCTCCGTGTGTCTTCGCCTTTTGTTCCAGCATATAAATAAACCATAGGACCTGCGTAGTTGAATTTCCACGATCAACAAAATCACCCAAGAGAACCAAATGCCCCTTCCCAAAGGTCCAATTCAAGTCAGAATCAATCACGCCTTGGGCAAGGAGAAAATCCCGAAACGTTGCATAAGCACTTTCTACATCGGAAATAACAAGAATTGGTTCATCATCATGATATATACTAGGCGGAGAAACAATGGTTGGCTCGATATTAAAACTAAAATGAGAACTGTCCAGATTGAAGGAGCAATCCACAAGACTCGAATCTTTCAAGCCAAGGAATGCCGATTCTACCTGATAACCAGTCTTTTTATCTCCAGATATATATTGTACTTGCACCATACTATCACCCTCATAATATATATACGGGCCTTCGCGATCCCAATGATATTTACCGGCAACATCGCCATAATGGATCGCCCCATTCAGGTAATAAATAATCGAGACGCCGACAATAAAGAATACCAAAAGACTTAAAAACAAATGTTTAAAATATAAAAGAATAGCTTTTTTCATTGAAAGTAATTTTTTCCACCAAGCTATCTATACACTCAAAACATCTAGAAATACAAAATGCATACAGGTCTGATTGAACCTTGTAAAACCATCTAAATCATACAAATCACGTTTATATCCAGTTATTAAACGTTGGACCACAATAGCAGATCGTTGAGCCCATACTTTTGATACTACTACGATTTTATACTACCTTGTGCCCATGATACAATGGATTAAGCAAAACAAAGTATTTATCGTCTCATTGATGGCACTTTCTGCATCTATTCCCATCGGAATGGTTGCTTACCGAGTCATTTTCGAAGGTGAAAACGCCGTGCATATTACCTTCGACTCTCCGCTAGAATGGATGATCGTCATCTATTATCTAATACTCATCCTCCTAGGAATAATACTGAGTTTAAAATGGCTGTTCGAACAAATTCAAATCATCAAACATCTCAAAAACGAAAAAACGAAAGCAGAATTATTACACCTTAAATCTCAACTCAATCCGCATTTTTTCTTCAATATGCTCAATAATCTATACGGTTGGATTGACAAAGACCAAGATAGAGCCAAAGAAATCGTGCTCAAACTATCCGAAATGATGCGCTATAGCGTCTACCAATCGAAGGAGGATGAAGTTGCCTTGGAAAAAGAACTGGAGTTCATACAACAATATATAGACTTGCACCAAATGAGATACCGCAAAAATGTAGCAATAGAATATATCACAGAAATTGATCATCCTCAAACCAAGATCCCTCCCCTATTATTGATTATTCTGATCGAAAATGCATTCAAACATGGCGTTGAAAGCTTGAGAGATCAAGCCTTCATTAATATACTTATCAAATCGAATGCAGATGAAATCTATGTCAAAGTCGTCAACAATTATAATCAAACAATAAGCACGAAATCCGGTATCGGTCTTGAAAATCTAAAGAAAAGATTGAATATCATGTTTGACAGAAAACACAAGCTTTCGACTCAATCCAAAGATGATATCTTTACAGCAGAACTTAGAATATCAAATAAATGATTCAGTATATCATTATAGATGATGAGCATATGGCACACGACATCATTAAATCCTATGCCGACAAATTACCGCAATTACAGTTAGTAGAACACTGCTACGATGCCATCGAAGCCTTGGAAACATTACAGAAGAAGCAAGTAGATCTGATATTCTTAGATATTAATTTACCCCAACTCAAAGGATTTGAGTTCCTCAAAGTACTAAAGACAAAACCCAAAGTTATTGTAACAACGGCGTACAAAGAATATGCTATTGAAGGCTACGAATTAGACATTGTAGACTATCTGCTCAAACCCTTCAGTTTTGAGCGATTTATGAAAGCAATCATGAAAGTTTTGCAGCCACCTCAAGCCGTCTCAAAAACAAATTCCACACCACAAGAATCAACGGCTAGCATCTTCGTTCAATCCAATAAAAAGCACATACAAATTAAATTGGATCAAATACTGTTTATTGAAGCTGTTGGCAATTATTGTAAAATCGTCACCCAGAAAGAGCAATTTAAAATCCGCGCTAAAATCTCAGAATTTTCCCAAACATTACCCAGCGATCAATTTGTGCAAGTCCACAAATCCTTCACCGTATCTAAACTTCATATACACACGATCGAAAGCAAAAGAATACTACTCGAAGATCATAGCATTCCAATAGGAAACATGTATAAACTAAACATCAAATCACTCTTATCTGACAGCCAATAGTGCTTCTTATGTCGGCGGACTCCACACATACAAGTCAATTCGCTTTTTAGCTTTTTGACCTTCGGCCACATCCTGTCTCAATAATAAATTAGGATGATACAACAAGACACCACCTCGCGGAATACTCCATGTAGAAGCACTTGTATTTCCAGTAATCAACTCCATCGCCTCCTCGGTCAAACGACGTTTATGTGACCCTGCATATAAGGACACGTCCATTGGACTTCGATGATGTTTGCGATTCATATATATCGACAAAATCAGAACCTCTCGCTCCCACTGTTCAGCACTCAACTCCAGCTTGATTGGCATGAATTCGTGCTGCATCAAATCATACATAGAACTTGTTGTAGGCACTGGATCCTGTTGTTTCCATTGCCCGACTCCATCTTTCTGATTACTTTGCTTCAAGTTTGCACGAAATAGGAAATGTTTGTTTCCAAACGTTTGCAAAATACGATGCAAGCCCTCATTATCTGCGAGCGTATTCAAGATATGGGCATGATCCATCAAATTTGAGCTTTGTACTCGATCCAATTGAGCACTGATACGATTTAAAGCGCGATTGATATAAACGGCATTAAAAAAGACAAACCCCTTATGTAAAAACTGTCGAGCGACTCCCTCCATCGATACGGATTGAAGATCACTTCTATAAATATCTCCGGCGGATTCTAAACGCCGAATAATCGATCTACGTAGTCGTGCAGGTTGGATAACCCGTATATTCTCGCCAAAACCAAGAATAGTCTTTTCGAGCTCAAAATTCAGTTGAACTTGAATAGAAAAATACACACCAAATTGATTCCTAGATTCGATTTTCTGCGAAGCATGTAATGGCTTCGTTGCAATATAAGGAGCATGATTATGAGGCACAAAAAATTCTACATGTTCCACTTTTTGGCTAGGACTGATCGTTACGCCAATAGCCTGTTCAAAATAATGTTTCGGGTCAAAAAATATATTATCTCGTAATGGAATATCAGACGTATCCACCAATTGAATACGGTCCAATGCTAAATTCATGATGGAATCCCCCTTATCCTGTACACCGATCACAAACCACCGATTTCTGAACTCCTTCAAAATGTATGGATGAAAGCAAAATGACTGCGCCGTCCTAGACTTAAAGGATTGATAACGAATCATCACCGATTTTTTTGCGACGATAGCTTGGTACAAAGGATCCAAATACTCCAATCCACGTAAATGTTCATTTTTCTCAAAGTCAATCACAGCAGCGGTATTCACCTTCGAAGAATGAATATGATCTTCCAGTTTCTGTACCATCCCGCCGAGCTGTTGAAAATGCTTAAAACCCTGAAACTGCTTCATAAACTCCACGGCATCCATCAACATATCCAAATCTTGATCCGTCAGCGGTATATTGGTAATACTATACTCTGGATCACTGTATCGATAATATTTGCGCTGTACGACTTCAATCGGAGCATTATATCCTAATTTATCACTACGCATCATTTGAAGATCCCCTTGGATCGTTCGTTTACTGACAGAATCAATCCCCTCATACTCATATAAAGCATCGGCACAAGCTTCAATTAAATCATCCAAGGTCCAGTTTCGCTGACGATTCCGTAAGGCTTTATCGATGGTTTTATATCGTATCAAGGCATTTCGATTGGTAGGCATATATGTTAAATATTTATTTGGGCAAGTCCTGACACGCCTGATGCCAGTCGAGTCAGGTCGGGCTATTCAGGGTGTCGCAAGCTCATCAGCTTTCAGCTGACCTAGCCTCTCCTCCGTCGAGTCTGGCCCTTACTATCCCTCTTGCAAAATCATCGTACTTTTGCGTAAAAAGCAAGAAAAAAATCGAAGTTATACATTTTTTCACTACTGCGCAGATAGATTGCGCAATACAATTGCAACTTTGATCTATAAATCATAAAAACATGAAAATAACTGGAAAAGAAATCCTTGATTTAGGATTTGATCAAGGTCAAGCAATCGGAATGATACTCGCCATTATTGAGCATCAATCCGAAGGAACCAAAGAAGAATTATTTCAAACATTAAAATCTCTTTTAGAAGATCCCAAGGAATTTCTAGAAGATTCTACTTGGAAAGAAGTAGCTGAAAAGCTCCTCCATCAACCCGAGAAAACACACTTGGACTTGAGAGAAGAATCTTTAGATTATACGATCTATGGAGAAGAAAACATTGAAGGAGGTGCACTGGCGCAAATGGAAACAGCTATGAAATTGCCCGTTGCGACAGGAGGTTCACTGATGCCGGATGCTCATCAGGGATATGGCCTACCGATTGGAGGGGTTCTAGCCACACAAAACGCCATTATTCCATATGCTGTCGGGGTTGACATCGGCTGTAGAATGTGCCTGTCTATCTATGATTTCCCAGAAGAAACCTTAGATATTAGAAAAATGGATCTTAAGAAAATGCTCCTTCGCAACACCATGTTCGGAAGAGAGAGTTTCAAAAGACCTCGAGATCACGAGATTCTACATAATCCATTATTCGACGAAGTAAGCATTCTGAAATCTGTAAAGGATCGAGCAAGAAAACAGATAGGTTCATCTGGAGGGGGGAATCACTTCGTAGAATTTGGTACCGTAGAAATCTTGGATGAAAATAATGAATGGAACATCAAACCAGGTAAGTACATGGCTTTATTAAGTCACTCGGGTTCACGTGGAATGGGGGCAACCATCGCCAATCACTATACTAAATTAGCCATGGCAGCTTGTCCATTACCTCAACAGGCCAAACATTTAGCCTGGCTGGACTTGGATACAGAATTAGGAATGGAATATTGGTTGGCAATGAATCTTGCAGGCGATTATGCTTCTGCCTGTCATGAGCAGATTCACCAACGTATGGCCATTGGATTACGTACTACACCACTAGCCATTATTGAAAACCACCACAACTTTGCTTGGAAAGAAAAGGATGAAAATGATCAAGACATTATAGTGCATCGTAAAGGAGCGACACCGGCCGGTAAAGGAGTCCTCGGAATTATTCCGGGGTCCATGACTGCACCGGGCTTCATCGTGCGTGGTAAAGGCAATGCGACTTCCATTAACTCCGCCTCACACGGTGCAGGAAGGCAAATGTCTCGTACCAAAGCCAAAAACGAGCTTCAAAAAGATACCGTAGAAAAGTACCTCATGGATCATGGTGTTGATCTAATTGGAGGCGGGTTGGATGAAGCTCCGATGGCTTACAAAGACATCAATCAAGTCATGTCCTATCAGCACGATTTAGTGGAAGTGATCGGCACTTTCCTTCCAAAAATAGTGCGTATGTGTGGGGATAAAAAATTCAGAGCAGTCGACTAATCTGGTTTGACCTCATGTATGAATAACACGTAGGCTATTTATAGTCCTACGTGTCTTTTGTATTAAATGGTAATGATAATTAGGTATATTCAGAATTAAGCTAAAATCCATTGATTTTTAGTTGTTCTGAATGATTGGATTGCCCACTAAATAGAAATCTATTTCTTTTCTTATATCGATTTCATCGAAAATCATTCAAAAACGGGTTATTCCTTTATTAAACCTTGAATAAAAATTCATTTTGGCCTTTAAGTCGTAGCGTTAAAAAATATCGATCATTTTCTGTTCAAGGTCGTAACTGTTTGAAAAATCCACAACATGTACCTTCACATTTTAGCGCTTTTGATTCAAGAATGCCATTTATAAAACAAGTATTTTCCGTCGAGTTTTATGACCTTAAGAAAATGGCAGATATTTTAGCGTAGACTTAACATCCTTGAATTTTTGGTTCTTTTTTTTCAAGAAAGAAGAACTGTCAGTCACGAAAAAATGAATTTTTCCTTATTACTCAATTTCCCGAATTAGATAAGAACGACAAATACTTAAACACGATGCCCATTTTTTCTTGGCCGTCCAAGGTGAATTCCAAATAATGCGCAGGATATTGAACAGGCTTCACAGCACATTCGAAAAATACGGTGCCTACTTCATCAATATCCTCCTCCATACCTAACACAAAACCAGGAAATCTATGAGGACTCATAAAGTAATCAACAAAGGGTAAATCTTCCGTCACATAATAATAAATCTTCTTGGAAGGGCTTGTCAATCGATATTGATCACATATATAACCATTGATTTGCTTTGTCTTTCCAGTCTTTATCACTTCTGTTCCTTGCTCCGCAATCGATAATTTCTTCTGTTTATACGAGCGAGAGTGATCAAACCATCGATCCGAATGCAAGCGTCCAGTATAATAAGCAGAATCATTCAATCTTAATACCTTGATTTCTATATCCGTAAAAATTCTTTCTTGTAAAATCTCCTTTTCTACTTGATCCGAAAATCCAATTTCAAAATAAAACTCCGTATTAAAATAGCGCTTATAAAAATATCGATCCAAGATTTGGTAAGTTAAATCTGAACCAAGAATTCCTCCTGTCCGATCAAACTCGTCTTTCTTACGCTTCTCAAATGCTTTCAGATGATCATCATAAGTCATTTCCTGACCATTCACAACGAGCAAACTCGGCACAATTTCAAAATAAGATTCATAGGCATAAACATCGTTGTAATAAATAATCCGTTGTTCTTGATCACTATATTCCAAAGCTTTTGGTGAGTTCGTAATTTGTTTGAATTGGCTGTGTCTCTCGATCCAATTCTGATAATGATCCTTTCTGTCATACTGCCTTTGTATTTCTCCCTTTAAAGTGGTATCACCATTTGGAAAAAGTTTAAAGATACTTCTCTTCGAGAACTTAGCTTGATCAATATCAACCAATAAAATGGAATCCGGTAATAGTAAACTCGTA
>JAHDFB010000024.1 GCA_020628475.1 Saprospiraceae bacterium
TTACTGGCTTCAGGATGTTTGAAATCATAGGTTCATTCCATAAAAAGTGGTTTCGCCCTTAAAAGAATTCGGAGAGCTTAACATATTATAAAAAAATAATATATATTTGCCCAAACCTCTGATGATAGTAGTCCGATTAACCATTCGTTTATCTGACTATGTATACAATACAAAACAACTTACTACCTGCTCTTGTAGGTATATTATTTCTATTTTTTGCAGTAAATCTAGCTGCGAATAGCCCTATTTTATCTGATGATTGCTATATCCGAGCAGATATCGAACCGGATCAACAAGAACGTGGCTTTCGTGCAGTATCTGTTTCTCAGTCGGATTTAGATTTAGCGGATTGGTCTAATATTGATGCTGCTACCAGTACTGATTTTGACATTACAGTAGTCAGTTTAGAAGGGCATCAACAATCAGAAGTTATTCAATTTTCTAGTTTTTATGCGGATATTCAAGAGGGATCAACGATTCATGGTGTACAACTTCGTTTATCAGGATCTTCCACGCACTGGGGTTTAATCAAAGAGTCTTCTATTCAATTTTATTTGGGTGATCAAGCCATAGGTACGAATCTAGCCGGTAAATCAAATATTGCACACCCTTGGAAGGAAGAAGCCTCTACGTGGGAATATGGCTATGTTTTTTCGGATTGGGGTATCGATTGGACACCAGAAATCCTGGCATCTAAAGAGTTGTCCGTGAAAATCCAGCTCGAAAATGAAGATGATCAAGAATTTATAGAGGCATATATAGATAATATCGAAATCGTGGTTCACTATACAGAACTATACACCCTGTGTTCACATGCTTGTGTGGTTTTGTATAATGATGAAGTACCTGGTGCTACACAGTATATATGGGATGTTCCAGAAGGCGTAAAGTTTTTAAATAATGATCCTGAACACCGTGTTGTCAATCTAGACTTTAGCAATGCTGCCGACGGTGTATTAGATGTTGGTTTGAAAATAGTGGTTGGTACAGATACGCTTGATTGTTCCAGACAGGTATATCACACGATTTGTACCGATGCATCCGTAGGAGATTTGGTTTGGTTTGATGAGAATTTTGATGGCGTTCAAGCGGATACGGAAATGGGTATTCCTAATGTATCTATGACTTTATTTAACCCATACTCAGAAGAAATATCCACTTTGCAAACAGGAGCGGATGGATCATATCGCTTTGAAGATATTCCTAGAGGTTTCTATTTTATTCGGGTTCATTCAGAGGGTTTTGTAGTCTCTCCTAAAAATGTGGCAGATCCAGATTTGGATTCTGATCTTCTAGCATCTTTAGAGACAGATGTGTTTTATCTCGATGGTGGTGACTCCATCGTAAACTTAGATTTTGGTTTATTTGATGAAGGTTCGATTGCTGGAACACTTTGGAGCGAATGTATAGGAAACGGCGTGTTGGATACGGAAGATGTATTAGAAGAAGGCGTAGTATTACAATTGTATTTAGATGATGAGTGGGTACAAAGTACGACTACTTCAGATCAAGGCAACTATGAATTTACTGGATTGTTGCCTGGAGAATATACCGTAAAAATAGTTTCAGATGAGTTGGTGAGTTTAGCCAATGCTTCCTCGAATCCGACGGTACAAAATGATTTTATCGATCAATCCAGTCATGTTACTGTATTGCCTGGTCAAGATATTACTGAGCTTGATGCAGCATTGAATCCAAAGTCCGATTTATCGTTTGATATTTTCTTTGATGAAAACGGAGATGGTATGATGGATGATGCTGAGCAGATTTTTAATGGTATGACGGCTGCATTAATGCTGTATAATGAGGTGGTTGAGACGGCTGAAATTCAGTTGGGATCCATTCAGTTTTCTGATTTGGATGCAGCGGATTATCAGTTGAATATCCAGATAGAGACAGAATATTCCATTTTACAAGCCGAGGGTTTTGATTTGGATGATTCAAGCGGTAATTATGTATTGACTGCCTTTGATTTAGACTGTAGAAATCCGTCCGAATACCAACTGGTTCTGGGCGCACCTGCAGCATCAATTGGTGACTATGTTTGGTATGATGCTAATCAAAATGGAATTCAAGATACCGATGAATCTGGGATCGCGGATGTACGCGTATTTCTATACGATGCTGACGGCGTATTAGTAGCGGAGACTTTGACGGATGATCAAGGGGCTTATTTATTTGAAGGATTAGAAGCAGGATTGTATGGTTTAGTGATTGATCATGCCAATACAAATCAAGAAATAACTGCATTTTCAGCTACTGGGGATGACGTTTCGAAGGCCACGGTGCTCAATGATCAAGTGGTTGCAGGTCCTATTGATTTGCAATTGGGAGTAGATCAACTCCATTGGGACATTGGATTTAAGGATAAATTCGGTACGATATCGGATCGCGTTTGGATCGATTTGAATCGAAACGGTTTACAAGATGACGGAGAACCCGGTCTTGGTAAAACGGATGTCACCGTATATGATAACAACGATCAAAAGGTCGCCGAAACGAGCACCAATGAAGATGGATTGTATAGCTTGGACGTTCCAGCTGGGAGTTATTATGTTGTTTTCAAGCATGAGGAATATTTAGAGTTTACGAATTATGATCTTTCCTTTGATACCGATTTAAACTCGGACGTAAATCCAATGACTGGTAAAACCGAGGTCTTTACGGTTCAGGGTGATGAAGTTCGAAAAGACATCGATGCAGGATACATGCCTCGAACAGCGATTATTGGAGATTTTGTATTCTTGGATTTGGATGAGGATGGGTTTCAAGATACGGACGAACCAGGATTGAGGAATTTTATGGTAGAAATTTACGATGAAGATGGCGTCTTAGTAGCATCCACGACTACCGATGATAGCGGTTACTATGAATTGGAAGTAGAGGCAGGTAAATATTACTTACAGTTTTCCAAAGACGGATTTGATGAGGTTTCCCCTCAGATACCATCTGATCCAGAAAATGATTCTGATATCACAGGACAATTTGGATTCGGAACAACGGATATGTTTAGTGTCGATGTTTTTGAAGTTCGAAAAGATATTGATGCTGGATTTTTGACGGTTCCGACGACCATAGGTGATTTTGTATGGTATGATTACAATCAAAATGGCATTCAGGATGATATTGAGATTGGACAGGGCAATATCACGGTTAATTTAGTCAAACCGGGAGTAGGACTGGTGGAATCAACAACAAGTGGCAATGGATTTGACAATGATAAAGGTTATTATTCATTTACCGTGGAGACTCCTGGTGAATACTATATTCAGTTTGTTCTTCCTGATGCATCTTGGTCATTTTCAGAAGCAGGGATTTTTGATTCTGCTTTAGATTCCGATGTAACATCGGACAACGGATATGGAACCACTTCTATTTTCGAAGTCGAAATAGGATCTGACAATGTAGACATCGATGCCGGAGTGATTGGTACTAGTTCAATATTGGGTGATTATGTGTGGCTTGATAAAAATAACAATGGGCTACAAGATGCAGATGAGGAAGGCGTCAATGGATTGAATGTCTTTTTGTATGATGAATTTTTCAATTTCTTGGATGTGACTATTACGACGTTCAATCAGGAATCTGGTCATGATGGTTATTACGAATTTCCTGAAATAGAACAAGGACAATATATCTTGGTATTTGATACCACCGATCCATTTACGACGGCCAATGTCGGCGGAAATCCGGATGTAGATAGTGATGTAACTTCAGAATTTGTCAATGGAAGCACCGGAATTATTACACTGGACGAGGGCTCACAAATGTTCAACGTAGATGCTGGAATCAGTAATGTAAATCTAGGCCAAATCGGACAGGTCGGTGATATGGTCTGGGAAGATTTGAATAAAAATGGCGTATACGAATTTAATGAAAAAGGGATAGACGGGGTTTATATCGAGTTGATAAAAGAAAACGGGGAAGTATTTGCTGATACTAAAACCGATCTAAATGGTCAATATGCTTTTGAGGATGTTCCTGTTGGTGAGTACTCTATTTTTGTAGAGTTACCAGATGATTATGAGGCAACCATTATAGATAATTCTTTTGATGATGAGTCCGATAGTGATATTAAGGAAGATGGTTATTCGCACCCATTTATTGTTTCTGGAGGGGTAGTATTAAACTCCGTTGATGTAGGCTTAGTGCCTTCAGATGGCCTGATCGCAGGTAGTGTTTGGCAGGATAGCGATTTTGACGGGATGATGCAATCGGATGAACAACGCATTGCTGCTGTTCAAGTAAAATTATATGATGAAACGGCACATTTGATCGCTGAAACTGAAACCAATGAAGAAGGATTTTATCAATTCTCTGAACTATTGGTGGGTGATTATTATCTCGAATTTACAGCAACGTCGAATTATGAATTTTTACCAGGTGGTTTGAATTCTGATAATATGATTGCTTCTAACGAGCAGGGTGTCGGAGTTTCAGACATGATATCTTTGGCTATGTATGATGGTTTTTATGCGGCAACCAATGCAGCGGTATTTTTAAATATTGCCTTGGAGGAACACATTATAGATTTGGAAGCGGAGAAAGAGGAGGATATGAGCAATTTGCTGCACTGGACGACTTCTCAATTAGAATTGTCCGATTATTTTTTGGTAGAGCGTAAAGTGTTGAATGAGGATTGGGAAGAAATAGGGACCGTTTTGGCAAATGAAGAAATGCTTTTTGATTATATGGATTACGATGCGAAATTTATCAAAGAACATATTGCCTATAGAGTAACACAGGTAACTATTGCTGATCTTCGTGTTCAGAGTCCATTTCAATGGGTGCTGTACGAGACGGCTCAGAACTTAAATCTATATCCGAATCCAACGACGGATATCTCTACGTTAGAATATGATTTGGAAAAAGAGGAAATGGTAGCTGTGAAAATATATGATCTTCAGGGAAGATTGGTGCGAACGGTACTTGATGAAAGTCTCCATGAAGCAGGACATTATATGCAAGAAGTGGATGTTCGAGGATTATCTACGGGACATTACATGGTGAAATATACTTCTGATTCGGAAACACGCATACAGAAAATCATTGTACAGTAAAGTACTATGGAATAAGATGAACATGGTAGTGTTCCATGTTGTAGAACGAAAAAACCTGACCTATGTAGGTCAGGTTTTTTATTCTTGATGAACATTGTGTTACTGGCAGAAGTGCTCGTATACTTTTTTCAAATGATCTGAAATCAAATTGGCAGGTCGGCCTTCGATATGGTGGCGTTCTACCATATGTACTAATTTACCTTCTTTAAATAAAGCAATGGAAGGAGAAGAAGGAGGATACGGTAATAAGTATTCTCTAGCCTTCGCCGTCGCTTCTTTATCAACACCTGCAAAAACCGTTAGTAAATGATCTGGTTTCAATTCGTTGCTTAAAGAAGATTTAACGCCTGGTCGAGCATTCGCTGCAGCACAACCGCAGATGGAATTTACTACTAACAGCGTTGTTCCACTTTGATCTTCTAATTTATTGATGACGTCTTCAGTGGTATGAAGCGATTCAAAGCCAAAATCGGTCAACTCTTGCGCCATTGGTTTTGTCAATTCTACTGGATACATATATTATATATTGATTCTATATTTAAAAAGAAAGATGTGTTTCGCTATTTTGAACACAAAATTACAGATAATCGTTTACAATTATTTACTAATTTTCAAATCTGACTTTTATAATGAGCACATTATATTAACTTAGCGAAAGCAATACCAATTATTATGAAACAATTCATTCTATGTAGCCTCCTGTTACTGACCCTGGCATGTACGAGGAGTACGATTGACCCTCCAACGGGCGATTGTGCAGAAGCCATTACTTATACGGATAATGTAAAGGATATTATTGACAATTCCTGTGCGTATGCTGGATGTCACATTGACAATGCCGCTCCTGGCGATTATAGTAGTTATCAGGGTATGCAGACCTATATAGACAATGGATTATTACAAAAAAGGATGCTTGAAATTCAAAATATGCCTCCTGAATATGCACCTGATGACAAGCCCAAGTCATTGACGGAAGATGAGAAAGAAATCATTAGTTGTTGGGTTCAAAACGAATATGCGGAATAATGAAGAATAGCTTTAAGATAGTATTATTATTAGTGGGTTGCGCACTTTTAATGAGTGATTTGTATGCCCAGGAATATGCACCAGTTACGTTTAACGATCGACGTGTGATTAATTCGCACTCGGTGGAGATGTTGGAAGCGCGTAAAATGGATTTTAGAACGGCACACCGATTTGGAGACATGTTTGGTCCGCAGGGTGGATGGCCTACATTTTATGGATTGGAAAACAGTACGGATATAGGAATAGGCTTCGATTATGGAATCAATGATAATATCAATGTTGGAATTTCGCGAACCAAAGGATCCGGCGAATTACGTCAATTAATCAATACTTATTTCAAGGCGCGATTGATGCGTCAACAGATTAATGGAAGAAATCCTATCTCGATCACTATAGCGGGTATGGCCAATGTGTCAACGATGACTAAATCTGGAACGGATGGATTTTTATCCTTTTTTCCAAGTCCATCGAATCGCTGGTCTTATCATATTCAGATGATGTTTGCGAGAAGGATGAATTCTAGATTGTCTTTGCAGATGAGTTTAAATTATACGTATCGGGACATTGTATATAATTACGATCAGCACGATTTGCCGAGTATCGGTTTTGCGACAAGATTTCGATTTACCAAGGCGACATCATTGATTTTGGATGCGACTTTTCCTGTTTTAGATGGTGATAGAAATACACCACAGACTTATTACCCACCGATTGGTGTTGGTATAGAATTTATAACTGGTGGTGGGCATGTATTTCAGATTAATCTAACCAATGCTACTGGACTTTCAGAAACAGACTATATCCCATATTCTTATTCAAATTGGAGTGACGGTGAGTTCCGATTAGGATTTACTATTGCCCGTAAGTTTTCTGTGTATTAGCATCTGTGGGCTCGGGGGCCCAAAAGGTGTACTTTAAATGTAACAGCATATGATAAAGTATATAATCATCCTTGGTCTTGGCTTCTCACTGTATTTAATGAGTTTTAAGAACAACAGTGTCAAGTTAACTGGAGAAGAGTCGGTACAAAGCTTATTGGAAGAATTAGGCGCTCCGAGATCGGCTAATTATCCTGACTTAAATATGGTGGGCGTATCCGCTGAAATAGGAGAGTTTATTATTAAGACCGGTGTCAGTCAAAAATTGAATGGCGGAAAAACATTGCGGCAATCGAAGCACTTCGTATGTACATCTTGTCATAACATCGAACAAGAATCGGCGTATTTAAATGTTGTGGATCCACAGGAAACCTTGGAATATACGAATGAAAAAGGCCTACCTTTTCTTCAGGGATCAGCCCTACATGGTATTGTCAATCGAACTTCCTTTTACAACGATGATTATGAAAAGAAATATGGCGACCTCGTATTCAAGGCGCGTAATAATATCCGGGAAGCCATACAATTATGCGCGGTAGAATGTAGTCAAGGACGATCCTTAAAAGATTGGGAAGTGGAGTCTATTCTTGCCTATTTATGGACGATTGATTTGACACTTGACAATCTGGTTTTCGAACCGATGGAAATCGATGTGTTAGAAGAAGCTTTGAATGAAGGAAAGGATAAAGAAAAAGCGATCTCCATCTTGAAGTCAAAGTATTTGGAAACGTCTCCTGCTCATTTTGTTGATCCGCCAGCAAATCGTAAAATGGGAATCGATTCCATTGTTGCCAATCCAGATAATGGCAAAATGATTTATGAAAATTCTTGTTTTCATTGTCATAAAAACAATGATTATTCATTTTATCGTTTGGACGATGAAACCTTATCATTTCGACAATTGAAAAGGCAGATGGGAAGATATGATGTTCGTTCCGTCTATCAAGTCGTTCGTTACGGAACTTCTCCTCTAGCGGGTAAGAAAGCTTATATGCCTCATTATCCTATTGAGAAGATGAGCATTCAACAGATGGAAGATCTACGAAGCTACATTTATCAACAAGCTGAATAGCTGGCGTTCATTTAATCCATTATTCGATTTGTATAAAGGTGTAGTGCTTTAGACGTAATGAATTAAAATACTTTCGTTCTATTTCGAGTATTTTCTTCTTTTCAATGCCGATTTGGAGCATACTTTTTCTTAAAGTAAGAAATCCATGTTCGCCTTCACTCAGGTTCTGGAAGAGTATAGGAATTAATTTTTTCATATTCCTACTTCCTATTTCATGCTCGATCCCCAATAATTGAAAGGCTCCAATGGAATAACGATGTACGACATGAATATCTTCTCTAGAAGAGACTTTTTTTAAAGGAACAAAGGAATATTTCTGTAATCTAGGATGTATCCAACTAAAGTATTGGGCCCAACGTATTTTTTTAAGTCGGCTAAATTCTTTCTTTATTACTTGGTCATAACCATGATGAAGAAGATATTTATAACTATAATATTCGGCAAATGATTCCAGATAGAACCAATACAAGTTTGATTTGGATTCATAAATTTTACCGAAATAGAAATGTGCTAGTTCATGACTGATGAATCCTACATTTTTAGTGTTTGGATTTTGAGAAACATCTACAATAAAAGGAAACGTTACAAATCCTAACCATCTTGGATTGTCAGAAGGAAGGTGCGCATAGATGATAGATTCATTGATTTTTATTCCAGATAATTCAGTGTAAAATTGAATCATCGATTGTATGTCCTTATCAAGTTCCGTTTTCAAAGTATCCGATAGATTGATGAAGTATGCAGCATTTGAAACTTGATAATTATATTGTCCAGCTATGAGGAGAATATCATCAGTAGGCTCTTCACTTGTAAATCGTCCTTGTTGGTTGATTGGTTCATTATTTCCTACGAGAACATTCTGACATTTGGGACAATCAAGTTCAATGTCATATGTGTAGGTTGTTTTAGCAAAAATTGGGTTGGAAGTAGTATCCTTCCAATAAATGGGATACCATTTGGATTGTTCTGAAGCTCTTAGGATATCATTTTTCATGGAAATCAAGCCTTTGTAATCGGCTCTTTGGGCAGTTTGAGTATACCTGCCGCTTCCTTTGATGTAGATTTGTTTTACGGGTTTTTCTGGATGTATTGGGATTGAATATATGTAACAGTCCAAGCAAGATCGTTTGTCTTTTGTTATCGGGATTTCTTGTCCGTTATAACGAAGGATTTCTATGTCAAAAATATTGTTTAAAACGAGTCGAAGGGTATCGTCTGGAAGATGTTTAAAATTACCGAGTTCGTATTCAACGTGTATTAGATTTTCTTCTAAAAGAATTTTGACCTTGCCATGTAAGTTCAATGATTCTTGTGCATGAATAAGTAGTCCTACATGGATTAGAAGGATTGAAAGCAAAATTTTCATGTTCACAATTTAGAGCTATCCCTTTAATTTTCTGTATACCGGAATGTATTGATAGCAAATCCTGGTTTTTTTCTTGAAATCACCCCTTCAATACCTTGTTTCACAGCAATATTGGACATCGGAGAATAAAGAAAAATGATGGATTGTTCATCATACATGATTTTTTCAAGATCGAGATAGGCTTGATCGCGAATGGCTGGATCGGTCGTAGTTCGGATCGTTTCGATCAATGCATTACTGTCATCATTTCCAAAGTTGGATAGATTGCCTTCTCCCGGATCGACATTGTCCGTGTGTAACATGGAATATGGATCATAAGGCGCCAAGGATTGTCCCTTTCCACCTACGGATAAGTCGAAGTCTAAATTATTGATGCGTTGCTTGTATTGTGTTTGATCTAAATTGACTACATTAATTTTTACACCGGATGGTGCAGACATCTGTTTATATACACCTGAAATCAATTGTCCTAAAGGAGAACCGGTTCCAACAAAATCTACTTCCAATTCTGTTCGTTTTCCATTGATTTCTTTATCTAGAATACCATTGTCATTCGTGTCTATCCAACCAGCTTCCGCTAATAATTGATCGGCTTTGGCTCGATTAAAGGTAATATCTTTCAAGTTGCTCTGATCGTCGACAGATAAGAATGGACTATTTAAACGTTCGCCTAATCCCTTCTCATAACTAGCGATTATGGTATCTACATCCATCAAGTAGGAGAGGGCTTGTCGTACTCGTTTATCCGCTAGTTTTTCTCTTCGGCTATTGATATTTACAAAATAATAGCGTGCCAATTGCATCTGATAAAAATCAAAGGCATCGCGGTACGATTCATTCGCTTTTAAATCTTCGACTTCTTGAATCGCCAAGTTGTTATAAACATCGTACTGCCCTGCTTTTAATTGAGATAAAGCAGCTGCATTATCTGGCGTCAATAAATAGGTAATTTCCTTGGGGTAGGCATCCGTCAATGCAGATTTTCCATTCGATAACCAATGGTTTTCTTTTCGTTCCAATCGAATGTATTGATCGCTCAACCATTCTTTGAGTCTATATCGACCATTTCCAACGACGATTTCACGCGTATGGGTTGGAGCGTTGAATGCCATGGCAAAAGAATCGATTGATGGATTGGCTTCAGCCAGTGCCATAAATTTTTCTTCATTTCTCAAATCCTTTATTGTAACGAGATCCATGGCTCCTTGAGGATCATAGATATGCTGCGGTAAAATTGGAATATTGGTGGCCAATTCCATGGCAGCGATATTCATTTTCTTGAAACGTACTGTAAATGCCTTTTCATCTTCAGGGTCTAGTTCTACCTCGGCCAAATTGTCTAGATATGCTCTATATCGAATGGCATTTGTCTTCGGATGTAGAATAGATTTTATACTAAATAGATAATCTTTGGCCGTGATGTCTTTTTCGTCATCCCACTTCGCTTCATCTTTGAGTCGTATATTGAACTCCACTCCACCACTTAATGGACCCTCTGTGATTTTAATGGCTTGGGGAAGCTCATCAATCAGTATGGCTTCATACTTCAGATTGGAAGGATTATAGTCGGCAATCGGAAGAAATAGAAGTGGGTAGATCATATTCGCCGAGGCACTTAAATTCATGGTAGGATTTAAACCCTTCGGTGAATTTTGAAGTCGGGATACTATTTTGTCTAGTTCTTTTTGCTCGGCTGAATCGGAGCTACATGATTGACTAAAGAGTAGAATCGTTAGTAGGAAACAACAAAATCTGAGGGGCATAATAAAGATTTGCAATGAATAAGTTAGGCTATCATTGTAAAAATGCAAACTATTTTTTGGTATACCAACTCAAGCTCCTGTCTGGCTTCGTTTTTTCTGCGTTTTCCTTGTCTGCGTTTAGATTATTTCGGCAGATAACAGAACCTCCGGTATATTGAAGGAGTCCACATACATGCGTGCATCAGGACGAATTTTGTTACAAAGGTAGCTTATTTGTTTACGAATAGCTTTGGACTTAGAACCAGAAAGGTAATCTTGTTCGAGGTACCAGCCACGACGTTCATAGATTGTGTCCAAACAGTACAATCGAGCAAGACGCGTTAATTTTTTTCTTTGATCGGTATCATCCAATGCGTTGATGGCCTTGTATATAGATTTGGCACAATACGATTCGATACTCGCTATAGCCAGATTGATCATATGATTTTGGACCAATTTATAGGTTTCATTGGGATGTAGTCTTCTTTTGATGAAGGTCCTCATTCGATTGGCCAAGGAATACAGCAGACTATTCTCTCTATACTCCAATGCCTGAAGGTGAAATTCTTGGCTTAGTAAATGTTCTGCATTGGTATTTCTACGGCTTACCGGATTCGCTTCACTTATGGAAGTACTCAATCGATCACCTAAATGTCGGAGAATGCTCATGAAACCTCCATCCTGAAATTGTTCTTTAAATTCTGTTAAGAGCCCTTTTGATACAAGTTGTAATAAGACATTGTTGTCTCCTTCAAAGGTGGTAAAGATATCGGTATCCGCCTTTAGATCAGCGAGACCGTTTTCGGCTAAGTAGCCTTTTCCTCCACACGCTTCTCGTGCTTCTTGTATAGTGTCTCTAGCGTGCCAAGAAGCTACCGCTTTCAAGCCTGCTGCCAGAGATTCTACTTTTCTCATGTCTCCTGAACTCAATTTTTCGGCATACATGGTCCGCAGATCATTAAGGGCAAAATGCAAGGCGTAACTTTTGGCCAACTTTGGAAAGAGTCGATGTTGATGACTAGGATAATCCATGATCAGGGTTTCTTCACTTTCTTTGGACTGACTAAATTGTCTACGTTTCAAGGCATATCGAATCGCGATGTTCAATGCTTTTTTAGAGGCGGTATTTGAAGCCAGAGCAATGCATACCCGACCAGCAACCAAAGCTCCGAGCATAGTGAAAAACCGTTTGGTGGCTGATTTGATGGGGGAGGAATACTGTCCGTCTTCGCTCACTGAACCATATTTATCTAATAGATTCTCTCGTGGAATTTGAACTTGGTCAAACCAGATTTTTCCGTTGTCCACACCGTTTAATCCAACTTTGTATCCATTGTCTTCCACCTTGATACCTGGTAAATCTTGGTGTTGCTCATCGCGAAGAGGTACTAAAAAAGCATGAACACCGTGTTGTTCTTCGTCGATGATTAACTGTGCAAATACCACCGCCATCTTCGCATGTAAAGCATTGCCGATATATTCTTTTCCGGCATCTACATGTGGACTGTGAATCGTAAATTGGCCCGTTTCTCTGTTGTATTTGGCTGTGGTCTCCAATCCACGTACATTACTACCATGTCCGGTTTCCGTCATGGCGAAACAACCGGGTAATTCTAGTCTGGCCGTTTGACTTAAATATTGATCGTGGTGTTTTTTCGTTCCCAGCATATAAAGTGCACCGCCAAATAAGCCAAATTGGACGCCAAATTTGACCAAAAGACTTAGATCGCCCAAGGCGACAGTTTCGAAAATGACAGTATTCAGTAGAGGATCATTTTGACCACCATATTCTTTCGGAAAAGCATAGGCTCCCAATCCTTGTTTGGCGAGTTCTTTGACTTGGGCTAATACCCGTTCTCGATATGCTTCTTTTAGTCGGATATCTTTATTTCGAAAGAAAGGATCTTGAAGTAATTGTCTAATTTTTCCCTGGATGTCCGCATAGGCTCCATCTAGAATATCTCCCAAATGATTGGAGTGCTCAGGCCCATCCGATTGATTTTGCCAATGAAGCGTTTCAAATAGAAGAGAACTTTGTAAGGATTCTTCAAATCCTAAAGTTTTTTCCAATTCTTGTAGTGATTGAATTACTTCTGCGCTGGATTGAAAACCTACATTTTTTTGTTCAGAAGATTGTTTAGCCATATCTAAACCCAATTCGATCAGGCTTGATTTTTTGGCTGTCGAAAAATGTTTTTCATTTTCTTTGATGGCTTGAATCCAAGATTTGAAAATGTGCTGATCGGGGGGATTGCGCTGATCAGTCCAACTATTCAGCAAGGCTCGATCCTCCTTACTGAGGTGAGGCATCTTGTTGATTTTTTCCATGATGAGATTTCTTTCAGATGGACCTAGCATTGAATCGGACCAACCTACATAAAACAGTGGAAGTAAACTTAGTATTCCCGGCGAATAATTGATTTTCATACTTAGTACTATTTAAGATCAGGTACGCTCTATATTCAACGCAAGCCGTCTTTTAATAGTTGCATCCATCCATGATTTGCTGTAATTAGTTTCTTCAAATGTCCGATTAGTAAGGTGCCCTTCCGCGATAAGGATAAGAAGTGATTCTTCGCAGAAGAATGCCCGTAGGGCGGAGCACAGCGAACCACTGGCATAGCCTGACCCGAAACGCAGTGCAGGGGATCGCCCATATAAAATTTACACATATAGTAAAAAGTTAAATATGATTTTATCCAAATCGTATAATTAGTGTTTGTCGTTGTATGGTATATTTGAGTACGAACGCTAAAAGAATGTTAAAGTTTGTGATAAACGTAATACAAAATTTTAGTTTAATACGTTTGTGCAGTATAAGTGATTGAATCATGTGGAATAACTACGTAAAACTGAGCATACTTGCGGGATTTTTAATTCAAATGATATCCTGTGTACCGTCAACGGAATCCTGGACCGAAGTGGGTATGGAACCTCAGTACGTATCACCGACAGATTTTACACAAGTTTATACAGAAGGTCCGAAGGAAAGCGTCGATCAAGGTGCCCCTTTGGAATTTAATGGTTATATTTATATCAATGAGCGTTTTCGCGGTATTCATGTATTTGATAACTCGGATCCGGCTAATCCAGAGAAAACGTTTTTTTGGAGAATTCCGGGCAATACAGAGTTTACGATTAATGATGATTACTTATACGCCGACAATTCGCGTCATTTGTTAACCATTGATATCAGTGACCCCGCGGATATAAAAGTTGTCAATTTTGTTGAGGACGTTTATACGCCAGATATGGGGAACAATAATTATCCGCCTTACTATGTTGGTCGATTTGAGTGTGTGGAATTTGAGAAGGGCATCGTGGTAGGTTGGGTATCAAAGGTTTTGGATAGCCCTCGATGCTATATATTCTAGGTTGTTTGTTAGTAGAGAGAGTTTCTGATAAATAACACTTTTTTTTATCCGTTCTTGAATAAAGAACACAAAAATGAAAGATATGAAAAATTTATTCGCTGTTGTTTTATTTGCGATGATCTTCGCGGTTTCTTGTGACAACGATGCCGGATTTATTGGAACTTCTGATGAAGGAGCCATATCCGGTAAGTACAAGACGATGTTGGTTGTCGATCAATTTATGTACGCAGTTAATGATTCTGAACTTATCAGTTTTGACATTTCTGATGGTGAAAATCCACAGCAAATAGACAAACAAAATGTAGGTATGGATATTGAAAATCTATACCATTCTGAGGGAACATTGTTTATTGGTTCTCGGTCTCAATTACACATCTATTCTATTGCTGCAAACGGAATTCCAGAGCAAAAGAGTTCAACGGATTATTTAAACTTCGATGCGATGGAGGTAACACCATGTGACCCAGTAGTCGCTCAAAAAGACATCGCTTATGTGACACTAAGTTCTTCTGTATGGAATGCAGATGATCCTTGTGGAGGTATGATCGATGTTAATGAATTAAGAGCATATGATGTGTCTGATTTGACAAATCCTGTACTTAAAGAAACTTTCAATATGCACAGTCCGAAAGGTTTGAGTATTGATGGCGATTACTTATTTGTGAGTAATACGGAACAGGGATTCTCTGTTTTTGAAGTAGATCACCAAGGTGAAGTTTGGTTAAAAGAAAATATCACTGGATTTACCTCTTATGACTTGATAGCAAAGGATGGAAAATTATTGGTCGTTTCGCCGGATGAAATTCGTCAGTACGACTATACGGATATCAATGATATTCGCTTGTATTCTACCTTATCATTGAGGTAATACTTTTAGGCTCGAGGGCCTAGTACGGTGTTGAAATAGAATGGAGCACGAGTATGTTTGAGTCAAACTGCTTGTGCATCATTCGGGATCAAAAGGGTGATTTTGTTGGGGCATACCAGCCTACGAAATCACCTTTTTTTATGAAAAAAATCAATCCACATTATATTAATATTGGTATAAAGAAACCAAGTATAAGGCTACTTCGTTATTTACATGTAGCTCATTTTATTGTTGAGCAACGATGATAGCCCTTTATGAATATACATTATATGCGAATAAAACGGTTTTATTTTTTAATGAGTTTGCTGTTGATGATGGTATCTTCATCGGCTTATGCTCCGGATGAATTTATCGAATATACGGAGACGGATAGTTCTGGAACCAATGTAGATTACATTAAGATGCAATTGCCAGAATTCAGAATCGGTGTATCTCCCTCTGCGATTCTCAATGGTTTTCCAGCCTTTCAACTTAGTGGGGATTATCGGCTGACCGATGTCTCTGAATTGTCCTTGGAGATGGGATATATCTTCAATACAGGATTACAAGGTAAGGGCTTCCGATCTCGATTATCATACGAACATTTCTTACATCGCGGTAAGCATATAGGTCTTTTTGCCGGTGCCGCTTTGACGACGGCCAATGTTTGGGAGTTTGTAGAATATACAGTGCTTTACGAAGAGGCTTATTTTCGAGAACATGTTGGCTTTAGAAGAAGAAATATGCTGGGAGGATTTCTAACGGCAGGGATCAAGTTTGAATTGGGTGGTGGAGCGATTATGGAATTATCCAGTGCTCTAGGCTATACTTCTTTTTTTACATCGACTTTGGATAATCAACCTGTTCGAGATTTCGGTCAACTGACCTTATATCCTTCCGTTCCTGGCTGGACTCCCTTTCCAGGATATTATAACAACTTGAATATATCGATGCCCGTTGATATCACACCAATCAAGAACAAATGGGCAGGAAAATCTACTTCCAGCAAGGTGAAGAAGAAAAAGTCAAAGAAAAGACGAAAGAAGAAAAGGAGAAGAAGACGACGATAAGGCACTTTTAACGTTGTATCTTTGTTGGATAAGATAAGGGATTTATAGATCAAGTACTAGAGATGAATTTTTACCGAAGTATATTACTGATAATTTTCAGTATGGCTGTGACTGGACTTGTCGCTCAGATTGATGAATCGAAGCGATACGATGAAGAAGGTATTGCCAAAGAAACTCGTTTTGTGAATGCTGCACAGTTGCAATTGTTGGCAAAATACGATGAGGCTATTGAGTTGTATGAATCCATTTTAAAGGAAGATGGAGAAAGCGCCATTGTCTACTTTCAATTATCGCGCTGTTATGAAGCTATTAAAGATATTGCTAAAGCGATCGATTCTGCCAAAAAATCTGTTCAACTGGATCAACAGAATGAGTATTTTTCGCTTCAGTTGGCCGATGTATATGAGGCAAATCAAGAGTTTTCAGAGGCTGCTAATACCTATTTGGCTTACGCCCAAAAACATGAAGATCAGTTATTTTTCTATGAACGAGCTGTTTATTTCTTTTTAAAATCTAAGGATTACGATCAAGCTATTTTCACCTTGAATAAAATGGAAAAACTTCAAGGAATTCAGGAAGCCGTTAGCAAACAGAAGTTTGAAATCTATTCAAAAAGTGGTCAATCGAAAAAGGCATTGAAGGAATTGCAAAAATTGTCAAAGGCTTATCCAACTAAAGAGAAATATAAATTGGGATTGGCCAACTACTATTTACAATTGGGACAAATGTCGAAGGCCAAGGACATTTTCAGAACGATACTAAAAGATGATCCTTCCAACGAGACGGCCTTGCGCTATATGGAATTAAGTAATGCACCAGCATCGAATGATGAAGTAAATTATTTAAAAGCGGTTTCTGCTGATATTCCAAATATGTCCATCTCATTGGATCAAAAAATTGCGAAAATCGTTCCTAGTCTGAAGAGTTTATTGAAACAACATAATGTGGCATTGAATGAAGAGCTCATTCGAGTTACCATGGAGTTATGCCAAGTCTATCCGGATGACGCCAAGCCACTGGCACTATTAGGAGATGCCTACATGCAAAGTGGTCAATATGATGAGGCTATCAAGGCATACAAATCAACGATCAAACTTAATGGTGCTGTTTTTGATGTCTGGTATCAACTGATGATTGCTCAAAAAAATGTGCAAGATTTTGATGATTTATTGGCAACCAGTGATCAAGCTTTACTTCGATTCCCGAATCAAGCCATGAGTTATCTATTTCATGGATTTGCCTTGAATAAGTCCAATCAAGCGAAGGATGCACTAGACATTTTGGACGAAGGGATGTCTCTGACCGCAGGTGACCGCCTCATTGCTAACAATATTCGGGTAGAGCGCGCTAGATCTCAATATTTATTGGAAGATTATGAAAAAGCCTTGGCTTTATTAGAAACGGAAGCATTGGCAACAGCTGAATATTGGGAAATTTTCGGTGATATAAAATATCAGCAAGGACAGATAGACACTGCAGTGGAACATTGGAAAAAGGCCTTGAAATACGATCCCAAAAACGAGCGCCTTGTCAATAAAGTGAATCAAAAACAGATCTAATGAAGCCTTGGTTATACGGCCTGAGTGTCTTAAGTATTCTATTAATTACTTCTTGTTTTGGTAGTAAGAAAATCGTTGAAACGAACGAAGAAGAGTCAGAAGAAATTTCCGATTTGTATATCGCCTATGCAGAGAATAAATTGATGTTTGATCAATTGGAATTTACGGCCAATGTTCAATTTGATAATGGAGATATGAATCTAGGTTTTTCTTCCGTATTCAGAATTCAGAACAATGAGAAAATCTGGGCCAGTTTCAAGAAATTTGGATTTGAAGCAGCGCGTTTATTAATGACACCCGATTCTATTTTTGTAATCAATCGTTTACAATCTACTTATGTAGCCGAAGATATAAAGGCCCTCCAATCGAAAGCGGGAATTCCTTTGGATTTCCAAGATTTGGAACAACTGCTTATCGGAGGATCATTTTGGGAAGCCAATCTCATTGAATCCAATGATTCAACCTTGTTTAAAACAGAAGTGATACAAGAGGAGGTTATTGAAGTGAAACATCTTTTTGATGATCGAAATATGGTGAAAGAGTCTGTTATATCAAGTCAAAATCAAGGGGATTTAACCGTACAATACGATGACTACACAAAAACAGATCAAGTTTCGTTAGCATTTGATCGTCGTTTTTTGGTGAAAAGAACGGGAATGAATGTAATTTTGGATTTTGAAACGTTAAAATTTGATCCAAATTCTTCGAAGACTTTTCCCTTTGATATTCCAGCCAATTACACGCGTCAGTCTATGTAGTGTTATATGTCTGGTACTAAGTTCTATCGTACTGCAGGCGCAGGATCGGCAGGGACTGGAACAAGAGCGTTTGGCTATCATAGAACGCATCGAACAGGCGGACAAGGCATTAGCTGAAGTTTCATCCAACAAGAAAAAATCAATCCGAGATTTTCGATTATTAGAACGTAAAATCAAGGATCGAGAAAAATTGATCTCTACCATTCAACGAGAATTGATTCTCTCTGAAGAGGCTCTTTCGAAGCAGCAAGCTGAGACTTCTGTGTTACAAACCGATTTAGAACAGATCAAGGAACGCTATTATGCGATGCTCAATATTGCCTATAAGCAACATCATAGTTACAATAAATGGGCGTTCATCTTCAATGCTAGTTCTATTAATGATTCTTATCAACGCTGGAAGTACATCAAGCAATATGAAGCGTATTGCAAACGAGAATATGAAGCATTGGAAGAAGCCAATAAGGAAGTATTGCATTCTATAGAATCGCTGAATCTCGCTGTGCAAGATAGACAAGCCTTGTTGGATCAAGAGAGTGGTCAATTTGAATTGATTCAACAAGAGTTGATTTTGAAAGAATCGATTATAGCCTCTTTGAAAGATCAAGAGTCGGAACTCAAGCAAGAATTACAACAGCAAAAAATAGCTCGTGAACGATTGAATGCAGCCATCGAACAGTATATTATTGCAGCGCTTCAAGGTAATGAGCCTGTTGAGCAGACCTCGGAATTAGAAGGTCGTAGTATAGAACGTTTTGAAAATGTGAAAGGTAGATTGTATTGGCCTGTTTCCTCTGCTTATATTATTTCAGAATTTGGTAGACAGAAACATCCGAGCATTTCTGGAGTTTATATTAATAATAATGGGATTGATATTGCCAGCAATCAAGGTGATGTAGCGATGGCGGTGCATGCGGGTGAAGTCGTTGGAATCAGTGAAATTCCTGGATTTGGTTGGACGGTCATTTTGAAGCATGAGGATTATTATACCGTGTACTCTAAATTGAGAAATGTATCCGTTTCGGATAAACAATTTATAAAGCAGGGAACTCAAATAGGGAATATAAGCGTTGATGAATCCGGTCAACCTGTTTTACACTTTGAAGTGTGGAAAGGTAAACAAAAATTAAACCCTTCAGGGTGGTTAAAAAAGAAACAATGAGCGATCACTGGCAAATAGGTAAACAAAAGAAATCGGGTCTCAAGAAGGAGACAGAGCGAGCGGTGTTGGTAGGTGTCGTGATGCGAGAACAAACACTTGAACAAATCAATGAGTATTTGGATGAAATGGAGTTTCTTGCCAAGACTGCGGGAGCCGTAACGGTGAAGCGATTTGTTCAAAAAATGGATAGACCGAGTAGTAAGTATTTTGTTGGAAAAGGTAAGTTGGAAGAAATTGCCGATTACGTCGATCAATATGAGATTGATTTAGTCATATTTGATGATGATCTTACGGGCAAACAAACCTCCATTTTGGAAGAAAAACTTCGCGTAAAAATCATTGATCGGAGTTCTTTAATTCTAGATATTTTCGCTTCTCGAGCGCAGACATCACAAGCAAAGGCTCAGGTGGAATTGGCTCAGATGCAATATTTGTTACCAAGATTGAGAGGATTGTGGGATCACTTAGAGCGTCAGAAAGGGGGGATTGGAATGCGTGGTCCTGGGGAGATGGAGATTGAAACAGATCGTCGGATCGTTCGAGAAAAAATTACTTTATTACGAAATCGATTGAAGAAGATCGACCTTCAAAATCAAACACAGCGTAAAAATAGGGGCGCACTGATACGAGTAGCCCTCGTGGGATATACCAATGTCGGAAAGTCCACCTTGATGAATCTATTGAGTAAATCGGAGGTATTTGCAGAGAACAAATTATTCGCGACCTTGGATACGACGGTCCGTAAAGTTGTATTCGAACGGATGCCTTTTCTATTGAGTGATACGGTTGGATTTATTCGTAAGTTACCGCATCATCTGGTAGAGAGCTTTAAATCCACTTTGGATGAGGTTCGAGAAAGTGATATTTTAATTCACGTCGTGGATGTTTCCCATGCTCAACACGAAGATCATATCAATACGGTCAATAAAACATTGAAGAGTTTAGGGGTAGAGGACCGTCCTGTATTGATGGTATTCAATAAGTTTGATCTCTATCGAGAAAAATATTTCGATTTATACTTGGACGATGAGACAAAGGATGAAATCAAATCAGAACTAGAGCGAACGTATCGAAATAATTACGATTGTGATAATGTATTTATGTCGGCTAAGACGAAAGAGAATTATCTGTTACTTCGGGAAAAAATGAGGGAACTTATCGAGAAAGAATATGATCGTCGATATCCACATCAGCGTAAATTCTGGTAGTTTAAGCTTCAATAATTATCCGTATAATTCATAGATGATTTGAGATCGATCATACTTAAGTTTAGCAAATAAATTAGCGACCGTTTCATCAATCATTTTTGACCAGCCACAGATATAGAATTTGATGTCTGTTCTTTTTTCTCCGTAATGTTCCAAGTAAATCGGATGTACATAGCCTTTCGGTCCGTCCCAATGTTCTTGTCGACTCAGGGCAACGGAATATTGAAAGTTAGGATATGCTTTGGCAAGTGATTCAAACTCTTCTCTATATAAAATGCCCGCTTCCGTGCGTGTTCCAAAAATCAAATGTATGGATTGCTTGGTTTTTTGGCTTTCTAGTAAATCGTAAATCATCGGTCTGAACGGTGCTACGCCTGTACCCGTACAGATCATGACTATATCAAAGTCTGGATTTTGTGGTGCTACAAATGTGCCGCTGGGTCCTTTGAATTTGAGTTGATCACCAATCTTGAAATCTTCGAAAAGAAATTTAGTCCCGGCTCCACCCTCTAATTTTACGATACAAAATTCAAGCATGGGATCATCCGTTTTACTAGCTATGGAATAGGATCTCCAACGTTTGAGCCTTTTTTCGGAGATCGGTAAATCCATAGTCACAAATTGCCCTGGCTCGAAAGGAACTTCTTCCTCCGTTTTTAACCAAAACCTACGTACATCTGGATTTATTTCTTCAGTCTTTACGAGTGTTGCATCGTACCATTTCCAAGCCATGAACTATATATTGTCTCTACTAGTATAATACCAAATAAACTACTAAAGTTTCAACAAGGATACGATCTTTTTAGGCAATAAAAAAGGCCCAATCCGGGAGGATTGGGCCTGAAGCTTAAATACCTTTACAATTTTGAACTTCCCTATCTCAACTTGTTGTGGTATTCAATGGCTTCATCAACATTACTAAACCTGCCTATTATGATTTCATAAGTAATGGTGTTATTTGTGAATCCATGTTTTACCAAAATCGGTTCATCAATAAATTTTCTTAGCTCTTCCGTAATCTCATGCGCAATTTTGAAGTCATTGGTTACCATTACTTCAATGACCGCATGGTTCCGAATTTCTTTTACTCTCCAAGACGCAATAAAGTCACTCGTTATTTCAAAAGAAACGTTAATTTCAAGATCGATTTGAGTACTTTGTTTCTCCCATGACATGGAAGTAATTGAAGTCTTCGCTTGTAAAGAGCAAGTAGCAATAGCAAGAAAAAATAGAATAAACGCGACTAGTTTTAAGTCGTATATGTTAAGGGTAGATTTCATTTTTTGATTATTATTTGTGCAGGCTGAATAAATGTATCGCCTACAATTCTAAGACGCAATTTTTAAGATGGACCCCTATGATTTTTCCCTGAGAATTTTTTCCAAATTAAATTGATGAAGACATGATTTTTTTGTTTGAAATTTTTTAGCAGTAAATTTCATATTGCAACAAATTATATTTGTTTAAGTGTGTCTTTCTCGAAGATATATTTTACAATATTTGCAAAAATCTTCAGATGTAAACTATCTTACTTTTTGTCACTATACCGAAGGTTTCTTTTTTTCAGTTATAGTACTATCAAACTTGCATTATGAATAAAGTACACGTATATCTATTTCTATTTTTCCTGTTTGGCTGGAGTAGTATTTCTACTCTAGAGGCTCAGGTAATTGAAGCGGCGTATAGTGAGTGGGATGATCAATTTGAAGAATATAAAATCCATATCAACGAGGAGGAATACGTTGAAGCCATCCGCCAATTTGGTAGTAATCCCTATCGACGTTGGAATCTACGTTTTGAAAATTTAGATGGAGGATATTATTCTGGATATATGCAGCTTAAAAGAGAGGGGGACATCAATTATTGGGATTTTAATTTTGACAATGAATTCTTATCTATTGAGACGATCTATCGAAATGATGTTTTCACTTGGCGCATACGACAGGGGGAATTATCCTTTACGTTTTCTGCCCAAGATCGATTCGGATATGTCTGGGAGGATCGATTTATGAAGGAATTCGATTGGCTGATGTATCAAGTAGAGGAAGGAGATATTCGAGATTGGTATATTGATGATGATTCTGATGATGCCTTGAGTTTCCCAATGCGAATAGCGGCAGTTCTTATTATTCTTGAAATAAATGCTTTCGGAGCGGGATAAATAAATCGATTATCAAGCTCATTCGTTGATAATCGATTCTCATTTTCTTGGTACAAGCTATGATTTAAGCGGTTTCTAATCCTAGGACATCCAATATTTGTTCGGCATGGGCTTTGGTTTTAACCTTTCCGATAATTTTAATAATGGTTCCGTTTTCGATAATAAAGGTTGTTCTATGCAGTCCATCATATTCACGACCCATGAACTTTTTTGGTCCCCAAATGCCGTAATCACGTATGATTTTCTTTTCTTCATCGGCGATGAGGCTAAATGGAAAATCGTATTTGTTGATAAATTTTTGGTGTTTTTTTATAGGGTCGGGGCTTACGCCCAAAATCTCAAAACCTAGATTTTTGAGTGATGCGTAGTTATCTCTAAGATTACAACTTTCTGCTGTACAGCCTGGTGTATCGTCCTTTGGATAAAAGTACAAAATCAGTTTTTTACCGTCGTAATCGCTGAGTGAAACTTGTGAACCATCTTCTATGATTCCAGTAAAATCAGGCGCTTTATCTCCTTCTTGTAGATTTGTCATTGCTAATTTGTTTAATATAGGGATATAACAGGGTCCTTATAAAATGGTTTAGATTTGAAAGGGTATTAAAATGGAGAGGAGTTAAATTTTACTGATTTCTTTTTCCCAAATAGTGCGATTATCTCGATCGTCGATTAATTCAATTCGTAATGTGTGTTTTCCTTTTGGCCATTTCTCATCAACATAATGATAAATCGATTTCGATTTTAAGTCATACTTCAGGAGAATCCATTGATCATCAATCCAAGCGTTGTAGCGCAAATCTCTGGCTTGACCTTTGACTTGGATATTGTCATCAATAACAAAACTTATTTTACTGCCATTTTGAACCTGTCGGGGGGCAGCAATTGGTTTGAGAGTAGGTGCAATGGTATCGATCATAAGCACATAGGTGCCCAGACTTTTGACAGGTGCGCCAATCATATCATTGATAATGTGTGCGCCATAACTAGAGTATTTGTTTTTATCACAGTGAGCAACAAATACCTTTGATATATTGCTAGAATCAATACCTTCTGCTTTTATATATAGATCAAATGGTCGATGTATCGCGGTGTTTTCTTCTCCTATATGATAGACAGAGGAACAATAATTACTTTCTTTTTCTGATGATTCGTGGACACTGAGATAGTAGTCTTCGTAAAAGGTATTTTCAGCGAATCGAATTTTGACATGTTTTCGATCGATGATGTGTGCTTCAGAATAGTTTAAGAAATATTGAAAGGATTTTTCGGTAAAGCTCATCATGGAAGTATCTCGAAGTAGTTGGAATTGGATGGAAGAGGTATTGCCATGAATATCGGCTACATCGATTTCAATATTTCTAGGTTTTTCAGCGTATAGTTTGATAATCTGATCGGATTGTTCTTGATAGATAGGTATTTGATTTCCTTTTTTACGATACAATTGATGTATACGATGTTTGGTTTTTTTGTAGTGATCGTAATCAATATGTGCATTTAAATAACGGAAATCATCGAATGAAATACTATCCATAGTAAAGGAGAATACCTTTTCGTTATCGACTCGCATTTCTGCCTTATAGATTCCATTTTTATTGCTAACTCCCGTCATTAAATCTCTTGTGAAGACCGAGATTCCAGCTCTCCATGCAGGAATCTTGAGGACCTTATTTGTGGGGGCATATATGCCGTTTGTTTTTTTGAGAGGGACTTTCCTAGATGCTCTTTTTAGTAGTTGATTGTCCAGATAATTGATGGTAATGTATTGAACGTTTGGTGCCATCTTATCGGTTATTTCCACACCATGAGACAATGGGTTATAAGGTATTTCACTAGTTGTTTCTCTGATTTCAAAATGCAAGTGTGGTCCATAAGAACGTCCTGAATTGCCCATAGCTCCAATAATTTCTCCTTGTTTTAAGGGAAAATAGTTGGCGGTCAATGTCGTATCGAATTCAAATTGTTGTAATTGATATTGACATTGTTCGACAAATTGTTCGAGTGCTGGATTGAAATGATCTAGATGCGCATAGACGGTGGTGTAACCATTTGGATGATCAATGTATAGGGCATTTCCATATCCAGTAGCTGATATTTTTATACGACTAATATAACCATCCGCCACTGTACGTATTTTATCTCCAATTCGCCCATTAGAAGATTTAATATCTACACCTGTATGAAAGTGATTGTTTCGAAGTTCTCCAAATGTACCTGCTAAACGGACTTTGTGATCTACAGGCGGAATCATCCAGTTATTTTGAGCTTGTATGGATATGCAAAGAAATAGCTGAAGACATATTATGGAAAATCGAAACATAAAACTCATTAGATATCTGATATTTAGCATGCAAAAGTAAACAATCTTGTAGATTTTATCCATGATCCTAGTTTGCTATGCATATTATGAATAATTTCGCGTTCAATTGAACAATGAACAAGGAGAAAACGATCATATTACTGGCATTTATTGCCATCTATTTTATTTGGGGATCAACGTATCTTTTCAACAAGATCCTGATTGCTGAAATTGCTCCTTTTCAAATTGCCGGGATTCGCTTTACCTTATCTGGAATATTAATATTTCTTATTGCATTCGCACGGAAGGTGGATTTTAGTATCACCCGCAAGCAATTATTGAATAGTTACATAGCAGGAATCCTATTCTTAGGTATCGGAAATGGTGCGGTGGTTTATGGATTAAAGTATATAGATAGTGGTTTTGCAGCCTTACTGGTGTCTACGCAGCCTTTGATTTTGCTCTTTATGTTGTGGATTCTTAAAGGACAACGGATTGTTCGTAAATCATATATAGGTGTCATTCTAGGGTTTATAGGGATATTCTTATTGATGTATGATCAAGGAATGGAGGCGGAGATTTCTTGGAAAGGAATTTTCTTGGTGTTTTTAGCCCTCTTGAGTTGGGGCTATGCCAGTATTTTTGTGGGTAGCGCTTCACTTCCCAAAAATCAATTTGTTAATTCGGCCTATCAGATGTTATTGGGCGGTATTTCAATGTTGTTGTTTTCCTATTTTGTGGGAGAACCACAAGCAGATTTACTTCAATTGAGTCGTACGGCCTATTTTTCTATGATATTTCTTATCGTATTTGGCAGCATTATTGCTTTTACATCATTCAATTATTTACTGAGAAAAGTATCGCCAGAAAAAGTAGCGACCAGTACCTATATCAATCCAATTGTAGCCATGGCATTGGGAGCCATAATTCTCCATGAACGAATTAGTTTCATGGCCATTGTAGCGACTGTTATTCTTCTTTCTGGTGTCTATTTTATCAATTCTGCAAAAAGTAAGCAAAGTTAATCAATAAGTATTTTTGGATCTGAATGGATCAAATACATTTGTATTGCGCTAAGAATGTTTTAGTAATACATTATGATTATTTTTAATTTGTTTACCTTTGCTTATTAATAAATTATATTCTATGAAGTCTTTAGGAAGTCTACTGTTATTATATGTAAGTTTAAGTTCATTTGTATTATCAACCCCGGATGATGGTGTTGTTGATCTTTATATTGATTCTTATGATTTAATATTTGCCGAAGAGAGTGTTTGTATACCCGTAACGGCAGATGATTTTGAAGCAGTCAGTTTTGCTCAGATTCCATTGCGCTTTGATCAGGAAAAATTGCAATTTAATTCCATTATAAATGAATATTTTCCAGGTTCTGTAAATGTTCCAGATCAGAATGCTGGAACCATTCGATATATAATGCAAGATCCGACCTTAGAGTCTCCGTTGACCATTCCTGATTGCGGTACCTTGTTTGATGTTTGCTTTGATGTGGCGGACACAGCATTAGATGAGAGTTCTGTTCGACTTGAAGACATAGAAGATGTACCACCGCCATTCATTTTATCTATTCTTTCGCAGGATGGCTACGAATTATCTACGGAAGTCAATGTGGGAAATTGTAATGCTAACCTAGACAGCGTTTTCTTTTGTTTGGACGAGCCCATGATGGCCATAGGGAGTGAGGTTTGTTTTAATTTGACGACTCAACAGTTTAGTTTGATACAATCTTTCCAATTTGCGATTGATTATGACATTGATGAATTATTGTATTTAGAGACGAATGCTTTTAATACGGATATGGGCATTACAGCGAGTAATTTTAATACTCCTGATACTGGTAGTATTCGAATTTCTTGGTTTGATCAAACTGGACAAGGTATTTCGGTTGAAGATTGTGCCACGGTGGCACAAGTTTGTTTTGAAGTGTTGCAAGTGCCAGATGCTTCGCCCGCTATTATGATTTCTAATAATTTACCCAACGGAATAGAGGTAACTGATTCAGATAACACCTTTCTTGGACTAGGAACTGGATGTAACTGTGTTTTAGATAATCTCAGCGAATGGAATGAGGTTGAATTTAGTATTTCTCCGAACCCAGTTAAAAATTATATTCAAATAGATTGGCCGAGAAAAGGCTTCGTTGATTATACCATTTTGGATATGCGAGGACATCAAGTACTAGCCAATCAATCGATTCTAAATTCCGCAAAAATTAATCTAGAATCTTTACCTGTGGGCGTTTATATTATTCAATTGGAGGATAGTCAAGGAAAAGGAAGTAAAAAGTTCGTGAAGTATTAATTTTTATTCAAGAGTTTTTAATTAAAAAGAGCCAAGGAAGCATTCCGTTTAAGAGCTAAAATGTTTAACAAAGGCTTAAGACACCACGGATATAGGATTATTTCTAATATGTTATATTTGCGTTTGTTGAGGAGATTAATAATTAATAAATAATCACAAATCGAAATATTATGATGAATCAATTGATTGCTCGCTTTCCCGAGCAACTAAAAGAAGCGCTTTCCATCGGGAGAGCTGCAACGATTAATCCACATTCAGAGGCTTTACACAATATATATGTTGCCGGTCTAGGTGGCTCTGGTATTGGCGCTGACTTTGTAAATGAATTTGTACGAAATGAGTGCACGATACCATTTACGATTGGAAAGGGGTATGATATACCAGCTACAGTTGGTAAGAATACCTTGGCCATTGCATCTTCTTATTCTGGTAATACAGAAGAAACCTTGAGCTCTTTCGAACAAATAAAGACACGAGGAGCGAAGGTTGTAATCATATCTTCAGGAGGAAAATTAATTGAACTGGCAAAAGAACATGGGTATGACTATATTCAAGTCCCTGGAAATTGGCCTTCACCAAGAGCTTGTTTGGGATTTTCATTGGTTCAACAGCTATTCGTGCTTTATAAACTAGATTTAATTAGTGAAAAGACAATCCAAAGTGTAGAAAGGTCAATAGATCTATTGGAAACCGAAATGGAAGCAATCAAAGCGGATGCAAAGCAAGTTGCGGAGCGCTTGGATAAGAAAATCCCTATAATTTATACGACAGATCGAATGGAATCGGTGGCGGTTCGCTTACGTCAACAGATCAATGAAAATTCTAAGATGTTGTGTTGGCATCATGTCATTCCCGAAATGAATCATAATGAATTGGTTGGATGGCGTGATCATAAAGAAGATTGGGCGGTGGTGTATTTGAGAAATGCCGATGACCACAAGCGAAATGCCGTACGTATTGATATTAATAAAGAGATTATCAGCAAATATGCAGATACGATCATTGAGATATATAGCAAGGGAAATGATCTTGTAGAAAAAGCGATGTATCTAGTCCATTATGGTGATTGGATAACATGGTACCTCAGTGAACTTCATGGAGTTGATAGTATTGAAGTAGATGTTATTGACTACTTGAAAGGAGAATTAGGTAAATTGGGATAAAAGCCAAAACCATAAAAAAGCTCAGTGACACATTCGATCACTGAGTTTTTTGTTTAAAATGGTTTTTTTGCTTTTCTTTTAATCGTTCGTTACAAAATTGTACATAAGACTGATTCCTCCACCTGGAGAAATAACTCGGGTAGACGAATCGTCATCAATTTCACTAATATTACTGGCAAATAGGCCAATGCGCGTTTCTAGCATTAAAAAACGACTCAGCTTAAATTCCATTTGAGTACCCATGTTGATGGCTGAAATGTTATTAATTGCTCGATGCGAATATCCAACACTTGTAACAAAGGACAGATCAACATATTTGGAACTGGCTAGTTTTCTTAGATAGCCAATAGAGGTGGTATATCTAAAATCTCCATCATTAAATATCGGTAATACAGATACTTGTACAGCATTTGCATTGAAATTGTATCGATAGGTCGGTGCCAATCCGAAGAAGGTGCCTGCTGTAAAACCAGCCTGATGTGTATAGTTTTTAGAGTTTTTAATTTGGCCAGATAGCGAAAGTCCGGTAAATAGGCAACAGACGATACAAACTATTATCTTTTTCATAATCTTTGATTTTCTTTTTAAATAATGAGTTGCCGCTTATTTTAAATAAGCGTTGTAATAAAATCCAACCCCACCGGAGATATTACTATTTAGAGATTCGGTGATGTTATACAAGCCATATCCTAAATTGACACTGAAATCGATTTCTTTGGATAGATGAAAACTAATTTCGGGGCCAACTCCAAAAGAATAACGGACGACAGAGTTTGGTTCCCCGATGACGTCAGAGGAAAGGCTACCAGAGATTCTTTGGAATCCAGTTTTTAAGGAAAAATCAACGATATTATTTTTTCGTATGTAATAGTTATAACTTAATCCTAGGTTCAAGTATCGTATTTCGGATGGAAATAAATCATCCGTTGTGACGGAAGAAAAAGGTAAGAAATTAAGACTTATACCATGTTTGTCTTGAACGTAAGCAAAAGATAGTCCTGATCCATATGTCGAGTTTAAACTGGAGCCAATCATTAATTTAGAGCTGTATTCAGGGATTCTACTTTCTTGTTCCTGTGCCGTGAGTTGTACGGTTATGCACAAACAAACAACGAGTAATGTTAGGTATTTCATTGATTTATAAGTTTTTATTAAACTAATAGATCAAAGTTATTAAGTATAGAACAGGCTTTTTTATATGATTTGGATAAAAATATATTAATATTTATACTATATGTGAAATACTATTTTTGTTCTTCTGGTCGGAAGTCGAAATCGGGAGTGGATTCGATATGTGTTTTAAGTTTGTTGTATATCTCTTCGCGATTTCTTTTAATGGCCTGTTGAAATAAGTAAATCATAGATCGTTGAATGGCTGTATTTCCTTGAAGTTTTTCTTCAATACGGATTTTTGTAATCAATTGTTTATCCGTAAAATGCAGGGAACTTGTTGTTAGGCTATTGTTTCCATTAATCGAGAGTTCCAAATATTGAAGACTATCTAATTGAACTACCGTTTCAGATATTGATTTCTTCTTATTACGCTCTGTATATTCTAAGAAGGTCGTGTTTCCCTCAAGAAAAGCTTCTACTTTAGCAGTCTTTGGATTGATATTGGGATATTGGAGTGATTTAAATTCATGACTTGCAAATGCGTCGTAAGCTTTCTTTATAGGAGCTTGTACTTTTAGTGTAATGGTATATTCAATCTGCTTACTGATGATACCTAAGGTAAAAAAGGCGATTAGTATCAGAATAAATAGAATGGATAATATTCGCATGAATTTTATCATGATCATTGGATATTCAAAAAATCCCCACTGTTGATACAGTAGGGATTTTAGTTTTATAGACTAGATAAGGCTTTTTCTAAATCGTTTAATAAGTCTTCAGGATCTTCTACACCAATACTTAATCGAATCAAAGAATCTGTTAAACCTACTTTCAAACGGTCTTCTTTTGGAATGGATGCATGTGTCATACTGGCTGGATGACCAATCAAGGACTCAACGCCACCCAAAGATTCGGCTAAGGTAAAGTAATGTGTATTACTTAAGACGTTGGATGCAGCTTCTTCTGTATTTTGTTTTAAATCAAAAGAAATCATTCCACCAAAGTCCCTCATTTGTTTCGCAGCAATAGAGTGACCCGGATGAGATTCAAAGCCAGGATAATATACATTGGCTACAGCAGGATGACCTTGCAAATATTTCGCAATTTGCTTAGCGGTGTCACAAGCTCTTTGAACTCTTAAGTGCAGTGTCTTGATACCTCTCAAAATAAGAAAACAATCTTGAGGTCCAGGAACAGCACCTGATGCATTTTGAATAAAACGAATACGATCATGAAGCGCATCATCTTTAACAATCAAAGCACCATGAACTACATCACTGTGTCCACCTAAATATTTAGTTGCAGAATGCAATACAATATCTGCGCCCAGATCCAAAGGATTTTGAAGATATGGTGAGGAGAACGTATTATCTACAAGAACGTTTACATCATGCTTTTTAGCAATGGCACAAACAGCTTCGATATCAATGATTTTTAACATGGGATTCGTTGGTGTTTCCACCCAAATTAATTTCGTTTTTTCGTTGATAAGAGTCTCTAGGTTTTTAGCATCAGCTAGATCGATAAAATGGCAAACAATTCCATATTTAGCGTAGACAGCCATCATCTGTCGGTAAGAGCCACCGTATAAATCATTGGTAGATATGATTTCGTCTCCAGGTTCTAAAAGCTTCATAATGGCATCTTGAGCAGCAAGACCTGAACCAAAGCATATTCCATGTTTCCCATTCTCTAAAGCGGCAAGATTCGTTTCTAAGACGCCTCTTGTTGGGTTTTGTGTTCGAGCATATTCATAGCCTTTATGCACGCCTGGACTTTCTTGGGCATAGGTAGATGTCTGATATATCGGTGTCATGACAGCTCCGGTTAATGGATCCGGTTCGATACCTGCATGAATAACTTTTGTTGCAAATTTCATTTATTCTAATTTTTGGATTGTTCTATTTAATGGTGGTGTATTAAAAAGGATAGCCTGTAAACAGGCCATCCTTTAAGAAGTTTATTATTTAGTGCTGCTATTGGTCCGTTTGAATCAAAAGTAGCGTGACTTGTCTTTACACGTCAATTTTTGCATACTTAGCATGCGATTCAATGAAAGCTCTCCTAGGAGGCACTTCGTCTCCCATTAATGTAGAGAATGTATGATCTGCTTCCATATCATTTTCAATGAATACTTTTTTAAGAATTCTCGTTTCTGGATCCATCGTTGTTTCCCATAACTGCTCCGCATTCATTTCTCCAAGTCCCTTATAACGTTGAACCTTTATACCACCAGTGGATCCATCTTCTTTGATTCCACCGTAGGCCTCTATCGCTTCCATTCGTTCTTCTTCATTCCAACAATATCTAAATTGCTTTCCTTTTCTTACCTGATATAATGGAGGCGATGCAATATAAATATATCCTTGCTCGACCAATGGAGTCATATATCGGAAGAAGAAAGTAAGGATCAAAGTAACAATGTGACTACCATCGATATCGGCATCACACATGATTACAATCTTATGATAACGAAGTTTGTCAATATTTAAAATACGCTCTCCATCTTTCTCTTCGATACTTACACCTAAAGCCGTGAAGAGGTTCTTGATTTCTTCATTTTCATAAATCTTATGTTCCATGGCTTTCTCCACATTTAAGATTTTTCCTCTTAATGGAAGAATAGCTTGAAAGAATCGATCACGACCTTGTTTTGCCGTTCCACCGGCAGAATCTCCCTCAACTAGGAATATTTCTGATTCATTCGGATCTTTGGAACTACAATCACTTAATTTTCCTGGAAGACCACCACCGGTTAGTACATTTTTACGTTGTACCATTTCACGTGCCTTTCTGGCTGCGTGCCGTGCTGTTGCGGCAAGGATTACTTTCTCAATAATCTTCTTAGCCTGTGCTGGATTTTCTTCCAAATAATGTTTTAACACATCACCGACACATCTAGAAACGATACCTGTTACTTCACTATTTCCAAGTTCTCCTTTTGTTTGACCTTTGAATTGAGGTTCAGGAACTTTAACCGAAACAATGGCTGTCAATCCTTCTCTAAAATCTTCACCTGAAATGCTGAATTTTAGTTTGCTAAAGAAGCCATTTTCTTCTCCATATTGTTTGAATAATCTGGCTAGTGCTCTACGGAACCCGTTTACGTGCGTTCCACCTTCTCGTGTATTGATATTGTTTACAAAGGAGAAGATATTTTCTTTGAAGGAAGTATTATATTGCATAGCTACTTCTACTTCCACATTTTCTTCTTTCCCAACCACATGAATCGGATGTTCAATAAGCGGCGTTCTACTTTCATCTAGATAGGTCACAAATTCTCCTAATCCACCTTCGGAGTAGAATTCTTCATACCTAGGTTTACCATCTTCCAAATCTCTCATATCCGTGAGAGAAAGCTTCAAGCCAGAATTCAAATAACACAATTCTTTCAATCGCGCCGCTAATATATCGTACTTGTATTCCGAAACTTCGAATATTTCAGTATCTGGTAGAAAAGTAATGGTTGTTCCAGTAACATTGGTTTCTCCAACCACTTCAACTTCGGTTTGAGGTTTACCTTGTTTATAAGTTTGCTCAAATATTTTTCCTTCTCGATGTACCTCCGCCTTCAACATAATGGAAAGTGCGTTTACACAACTTACCCCCACACCGTGAAGACCTCCAGAAACTTTGTAGGTGTCCTTATCAAATTTACCACCAGCATGCAATACGGTCATTACAACCTCTAAGGCAGACTTTTGTAACTTTTGATGCATTCCCGTTGGAATACCACGACCATTATCACGAACGGATATTGAATTATCTTCGTTAATGATGGTATGTATCTCGGAACAATGCCCAGCTAGGTGTTCATCGATTGAGTTGTCCACTACCTCCCAGACCAAATGGTGTAATCCTTTGCTATCGGTACTACCGATATACATCCCAGGTCTTTTTCTTACCGCTTCTAATCCTTCTAATGCGGTAATATTACTCGCACTATAATCTGCTTTTTTGTCACTCATATTGGACTCGTAATTTTAGTCCGCAAATATAGCAAAATATAAGCTTTCAGACGATTTGTCCAAGGTAAAAAATATCAATCTATAAATATTTGAAAACCAAATGGATTTGTCCTTAAATGGATAGGTCGTCAAAGGTTTTTTGAAGCTTTTCGTCTGATGGTCTTGGAGCATCAGCAGAAACGATTTTTCCTTCGGGATCGACAAGAATAAATCTTGGAATTCCGTTGATTTTGTAATCCTGTACAAATTGAGACTGCCAAGCCTTGTCCGCGAACAATTGTGTCCCACCGAGTTCTTTGTCTGCGATCATTTTTTTCCACTTGTCATTGTCCTTCATCTCATCAATGGAGATGCTGACAAATTCAATGTTTTTGTCATGGTATTTTTTCTCCGTTTCCTTCAGATATGGGATTTCGGCCTTACAAGGTCCACACCATGTTGCCCAAACATCGATATAAACGTATTTTCCAGCAAGATCTTCTAAACTGGTTTTTCCACCTTTATAATTATCATAGTTAAAGCTCGGGGATGGTTCACCTTTTGCCAATTTCAGTAGTTCATTGTACTTTTCTTCCATTTTTTTGAGATGTGAAGTATTGGTGGAATGCTCTTTAAAAAAGGCGTACATTTTATCTAGATTCTCATTGGGACCCATTAAATATCGCATGTCGTTGTATAAAATGCTGTTTTTGATATTTCCAGCTGGGGTCTTTGCAATATGTCTCATAAATACCTCTTCATATGAACCTACGGTGTCCTTATTAGATGCGGCACTAAAATTCATGGCAACTAAATTTTGATATGCCTTGCTGAGAAGGTATTCTTCCTCATTGTGCATGTCGATGGCGTCAATTGATTCTGACATTGCAGCAGGTATTTCTGCTTCATTTTCAGCGAAATAAGTCTTGTAAATAAGATTTTCGTGCGCCATTTCATATTCAATATCACGTGCAAATTGTGATTTGAGTTCAGCGTCTAGAGCTGCATTTTCTAAAATATGACTTAAACTATCTCTGGCCGAAGCAATTTTGTCGTTAAAGCTATTAGGATCTAATTTGTAATTGGAACGTCCTAGGAGTCTTTTAGAAAGCTGTTTTTTATCTTTTAAATAAGCAAAAATGGATTGGTTTTTTCCATCTGTACTTAGGCTATTGTTGAAATCCTTAGCATTTGCAGTAATACTTATATTCGATCCGGGTTGAAGATATAAGGCGGTATTATTGTAACCTATTCTAAAGTAATAGATTCCTGCCTTATCAATCTGAAGGGTATCTGTTATTTTTCCGTCAGCAATGGATAATTCTTTTTCGTATCCCATTCCTGAAATTTGTGCTTTTTCTTGATCAGTAGACTCAATATCCGCTGAAAAGTGGACGGTTTTATCGGTTGGTTGACAGGCAATTACGAGGCAGGTCAAAAAGAGGGAAGCGAAGAAAAATTTCATTATTGTTTTTTATTTAAAAGTATAGAAATTTGTCAAAGTCGCATGATGTAGGGCTAAATTATAGAATTAAATGTCTTCTTTTCTATAAAAGGAATTATTCTTCATGCTTATTGTGATAGAATCCAGAAATTCGATAATCTTTTATGCTTAGGGTTCTTTTTGATAAGTTTGTTCAGAAAATGAATTTCCGATAGATGCGTACGATGTTGATATTATTTCTTAGCATGATTTGTTTATGGTCTTGTGAAGAATCGAAACGATCGAATACTCTTTTGATATTAGATCCCTCAAAAATGGATGCGAGTGAATTTGCGGGTCAAGGTGTCTATTTAATTCCACCAACTCATTTTGTTAAGGCAGCGGCTTTTGATGGTTATAAATCACCTAGTGGATATTCTTCTATTTCAATTATAAAGAGTCCAAAGGCTTTCGAAGCATTGCAAGCCTTTTATGATAAAAATAATTTAGCCTCCTTAGATTCTGAATTAATAGAATGGCGTCCTGTACGGTATGGGACGAATGATCGATCTTTTTTTAATGTGGTTTACGATACTCCGAAATCATCCTATCTCTATAATTTAATTGTGGATAGGGGAGAAGATCGCGTAGTGATTCAGGCTACCTGTTTTAAAGATGAATTCAAAGCCTTGGACACCGAATTACGCGCTAGTATCTTTTCGGCTTTTATTACAAATGATACTAAGAATACCGAGGCTTTTCAGGCTGCTTCGGTAACAGAAGCAGGTCATAGAATATATACGAAGGATGGTCTTTATCCCACAAAATCTAAGGATCAGGCTCAAATAAGAACTTATCAGTTGGATATAACAACAGGGAGTCAAGCTAGTGAAATAATGAAAAATGAAATTAAAGAAGCTTCTGGATCAGAACCTGTATCCATCAATATTAAAAATATTGAAGTTGGAAAATTAATATCTGGCTTTACGACGGTTAATAATAGAAAGGCTTATTGCTATGTCGTTCAGTTCAAAGAAAAGAACACATTGGTGATTTGTTTTTCAGGAAATTCTTCTGCAGACTTTCAAGAATTCGAAAAGTTTATTTCTAAACGATATTCATTTTTAAACTAGCGATGCTCTTCAATGATTTTTGAGCAAGCTTCTAAGATCATGTTATATACGATATCAAATCCTCCCACATAATAGGGATCAGGTACGGGCCTATTTTCATTGGGATAGGCATAATTCATCAACAATTTAACTTTTTTGCGATCTTTTTCGAAGGTGCATTTTCTTAAAATATCATTGTAATTGCTGGCATCCATAGCGAGGATTAAATCAAATTGTTGGATATGTTCCTTTATGAGAAGTTCAGATCGCTGATTGCGAATGTCTATTCCGTGAGAGGCGGCAATGTCAATGGAACCTTTGTGTGGAGGCTCGCCATTATGAAAACTTGATGTTCCACAACTTTCTACGATCCAATCGAGTCGATGCTCATCAATCAAGGCTTTCATGATTCCTTCAGCCAGAGGTGAACGGCAAATATTACCTAAGCAAACCATCAGTATTTTCATGTCATTGAGTTTTTATTTTATCCCAAACTTCAAAAAGTTTTTCTTGTGCTGGACGATTTTTTGGCACTTCACGTAGAGGCTCGACCTCTTCCATATGTTCCTTGCAATCTGCCGGTAAGGTTTGATATAATTGCGTTCCCTTTGTTTTCCATGCAATCATTTCGTCAGACACTTGCTTGACAATTTTAGCAGGATTACCCACCAATAAAGATCTCTCCGGTATTATTTGACCGCTCTTAATAAAGGCCAATGCTCCTACAATAGATTCTTTGCCAAGTGATACATCATCCATGATCACCGCATTCATACCTACCATACAATTTTCTCCAATATGTGCACCATGGATAATAGCACCGTGTCCTATGTGCGCATTTTCTTCAAGAATTACAGTAGTTCCTGGAAACATATGAATGGTGCAATTTTCTTGAACATTGCAACCATCTTTTATAATGATTCCACCCCAATCACCTCGGATCGCAGCTGAAGGTCCGATGTAAACATCTTCTCCAATAATCACGTTGCCAACTACATTTGCTAAAGGATGTACGTAAGCAGATTCGGCTATTACCGGGGTGAAACCTTTGAATGAATATATCATAGTTATCGTTGCGAATTGTTTTTCGTTAAAAGGCCTTTATTTGGCCGTAGATAGTTTCTTCACCATCAAATCTAGGATTTCCTCCACGGCAGGACAAATTAAACTATTGGTAGAATGTAGTTTTTTACGTCCTTTAAAATTTCCAGAATGAACATGCGGAAAATCTCGACAAGCCGAAGGTCGTGCTTCGTAGATGGTGCAGTAATTCTGCTCATCTAAAAACTGACAAGGGATACTTTTGAAGGACATTTCACCAGAAAAATCTTCGATAACGTATTGGCGTTCGATTTGTTTGGGAGTCGTTTTTAAAAACTTTGCAATTCGTTTAATATCCTTTTTAGAAACAATTGGTGGTGCAGATTTACAGCAATTTGCACAACTTAAACAGTCTGTTTTTGCAAATACTTTTTGGTCCAATTCTTGTGCTAAAAGATCCAGTTCTTTCCCTGATTTTTCATTGGTGTATTTGAAAACTGGGTGGATAAATTTTGCCATAAAGACCGATTATTTAAGCTACTTCGCTCAATCGTTTTTTCTTGTTGAAATTGGATTGAATAGCTTTGAAAGTATAGCCTTTTAAATAATAATGTTCTAGAATTCTTGGCAATACATTTTTAAGTTTATTCTCCGCTTTTAAAGAATCGTGGAATACTACAATAGAACCTGGAACTACCGCTTTTAATACATTTTGGTAACAATCTTCAGCACTAATGTTTTGATCAAAATCACCGCTTAAAACATCCCACATTACAATTTTATAATGTCGACTTAAAAACTGCGTTTGTTTCGGTTTTATTCTTCCATACGGAGGTCTAAATAAATCTGATTTTACGAGGCTTGCACATTTCCGAATATCGTGAAAATATGGAATATTATCTGTTCTCCAACCCGACAAATGGTGATAGGTATGATTGCCAACAGTATGGCCTTCTTTCACTACTTGTTGAAAAATATCTAAATGCTTTCGCACATTATCTCCTACACAGAAGAACGTAGCTTTGGCATCATATTTTTTTAATTGTTCTAATACCCAAGGGGTAACTTCCGGTATGGGGCCATCATCAAATGTGAGATATAGGACCTTTTCTTTTTGCTCATTGACCCTCCAGGTGAATGAGGGAAATAAAGATTGTATAAACTTCGGTGTTTTTGTCAGATACATAATTACAGAAGGGATGGTTCACTTAATTTGCATTAGTATAACGAAAGAATTTTCCAAAATGCTGTATAAATTCTTGAAATTTCAAGAATCCTAATAAAAAGTAGCTTAAATACCGTGATTGTTGAGATTTTCCTGTCAATTAAATGTTTTGATATTAAACATTTATCTAATATGAACTGCCATGTACGACCCTTGTAAGCTCTTGATTTAGAGGTGAATGTCATTTTTTTGAAAAAAAGTGTCAAAATCTTGGAACGAAATCATGCCTTGATTACACTAATCTCTAAAAGGAATGATGATAAAAAACACCAAGAAAATTCATATTTCGGATTGGGCGCAAGAGGATCAACCTAGAGAACGTATTATTTCGTGGGGAAAAAATACCGCATCAAATGTTGAGTTGTTAGCTATTATTATTGGTACAGGAAGTAAGGGGATGAGCGCATTGGATATGGCTCAGCAGATGTTGGATACGGTTAATAACGACCTGTTTGAACTTTCTAAAATGAGTGTGTATCAGCTCATGAAATTCAAAGGTGTGGGTCGAGCAAAAGCCGTCAATATAATAGTGGCATTTGAATTGGGGAAACGCATTCAAAATCGAGAAATATCGACCTCTATAAAGTTTAGAAGTAGTCGGGATGGATTTGCTCTTTTAAGGCATCTATTTAGTGATTTAAAACATGAAGAGTTTTGGATATTACTGCTCTCTAGATCCAATCAATTGATACGAAAAGAACGGATTTCGATAGGAGGGGTAAGTTCTACCTTGGTCGACCCTAAAATCATTTTTTCCAAGGCATTGAATCATTTAGCCTCGTCGATCATACTCGCACATAATCATCCTTCTGGAAATTTAATGCCTAGTCAATCGGATATTGAATTGACTCGAAAAATTGTAAAAGCAGCTTCATTATTTGATATTGCCATTCTGGATCACCTCATTATTTCTGAAAATAATTATTACAGTTTTGCGGATGAAGGAATGATGTAGATTCTTCAACTTTTAGTATTAAATGCTAAAAAAGAAGACGTATTTTAGCGCTCTTCAAACGTCAAAATAATTTTATGAATATATATAGTTATTTAAAAATCTTCTTGTTGATTGGCTATTCAACATGTGTTGGTGCTCAAACGTTGAAATCTCCAAAAGCGTTTTTAGGAGATGAATACGGAATTCAATTTACCCCGCATCATCGATTAGTTGATTATATAGAATATGTAAGTGCAGCGTCGGATCGGGTATCTATTGAGCCATATGGTCATACAGGAGAAGGAAGACCATTATTCCTTGTGTTTATTAGTTCTGTAAAAAACCAAGAAAATTTAGAAGCGATTCGTTCAACCAATTTGTATAATGCTGGACTGATTGATCAGGCTCCAAAAAACAAAATGGAAAAAGCAATCGTTTGGTTGAGCTACAGTGTACATGGAAACGAAGCTGGGGGTTCTGAAAGTTCTATGAATGTTTTGTATGAATTGGCAAAAGGAGGCGAAGGTATTGATTCATGGCTTGAAGAAACGGTTGTTATTATGGATCCATCCTTGAATCCAGATGGTTATTCTCGCTATTCTCATTGGGTAAGAGGCGTAAGTGGTAAAAGAACGCATCCTGAATTGACGGATGTCGAGCATATGGAACCTTGGCCTGGTGGAAGAGTTAATCATTATTTGTTCGATTTGAACCGTGATTGGGCTTGGCAAACACAGGTGGAAACACAGCAAAGAATAAAAAAATATAATCAATGGATGCCTCATGTTCATGCGGATTTGCACGAAATGGGATATGATGATCATTATTATTTTGCTCCGGCTGCGGAGCCTTTTCATAAAGCAATCACGGATTGGCAACGATCGTTTCAATTTGAGATTGGAAAAAATCATGCCCATTATTTTGATAAGAATGGTTGGTTATATTTTACAAGAGAAATCTTCGATTTATTGTATCCTAGTTACGGAGATACATGGCCTACTTTTAATGGTTCTATTGGAATGACCTATGAACAGGCTGGACATGGTATGTCAGGAAGATCGATCCGTTTGGGCAATGGCAAAGATTTATTGCTCCAAGATCGGATTGATCATCATACAACGACTAGCTTATCCACCGTAGAAATCACGGCTAAAAATAGATCTGCTGTCGTGGATAATTTCAAAGAATATTATACCCAATCACTTAAAAATCCTGTCGGTAAGTATACCTATTACGTGGTGAAACGCGGCGAGATGACGGATCAATTTGTCGATTTACTAGATAAGAATGGTATCGAATTTGAATACGTCAGCAAGGATACTCGATTAAATGGTTATAGTTATAGCAGTGGAAAAAATGCCTCCTTCGAAGCCAAGGAAGGGGATGTGTATATATCTGCTTTTCAACCAAAGTCAACGTTGTTGCAAGTCTTTATGGAAGAAGAACCTATTTTAGCAGATTCGGTCACATATGATATTACAGCTTGGTGTATTCCTATGGCCTACCAATTAGACTGTTATGGCTTTACGAGTGCGCCAAAAGTCACCACCACTTCTGCAGCGAAGAATATGAAACCAGCGTTTAATACAGGAAGTTATGGTTTTGCCGTTCAATGGAATTATTCGTTCGATTCTAAGTTGTTTTTGAGTCGGTTGTTACAAAAGGGATATCGAGTTAAATCGGTCCAGAAGGAAATTGACTTGGGCAATGTGTTATTAAATCGAGGAGATTTGGTCTTGTTAAAATTTGATCAGCCAAATTATGAGCAATTGCAAGAAGATTTGGATCAATTAGCGGATGGTTTACGCTTGAATATTTCTCCTATTAATACCGGCTTTGCTGTTGAAGGCAGTGATTTAGGAGGCAGTGGTTTGACAAGAATTGAAATACCAAGAGTATTAACATTTTTTGGAGACGGTGTAAGTGCGAATGAATATGGTCAAGTATGGTATTATTTTGAGCAAGTGATTGACTATCCGATTAGTCGAGTAAATATTCAGCAATTTGCAAGGGTTGATTTATCAGAATTTAACACCATTATATTACCAGATGGATATTACTCACTTTCTGAGTCAAATATGAATGCTCTGTCTGAATGGGTTTCCAATGGGGGTAAATTGATAGCTATTGCTGGCGGCATCCGAAATTTAAGGTCCAATGATGCATTCGCGATTGGACAGGCAGAAGATGATGCCATGAAGGCGGAATTAAAAGCTCAACGAGAGGCACAACGTAAGCGAGATCGAAAGCGAAAATATGAAGGCGCTGAGCGACGATCGATTGCTGGAAGTATTCCGGGGGCGGTATTTAAAACCGAATTGGATAATACACATCCTTTATGTTACGGTATGGATCATTATTACAGCTTAAAAAATTCATCCAGTCGTTATCCCTTATTAGAGGGAAGAACGTTTAATCCGGTTAGAATTCCTGTTGATTATACTTCTTATGGTTTTATAGGCAGTAAATTGACAAATAGATTTGAGGATACCGTTGTTTTTGGAGTCGAATCTAAGGGCGGTGGCACCGTAATTTACATGGTTGATAATCCTTTGTTTAGAGCATTTTGGCGGAGTGGTGAAATTATTTTTGCTAATGCTTTATTTCAAGTTCAATAAAAATAAAATATGACAGATACAAAACATTCTTGGGTCGAAATACCTGAAGGAAGTGATTTTACGATGTACAATTTCCCATTTGGCATTGCACAATATCAAGAACATGCCTATGTGGTTTCAAGATTGGGGGATCAGATCATTATTCTTGCACATTTGAATAAAACTTCTTGTTTTGAAGGGCTTGGGTTATCCGATGATGTGCTTATAAGTAGGTCGTTAAATGATTTTATTGCTTTGGGCAAAGGGATTACCGTTCCCGTTCGAGAAAGAATGATTTCTTATTTTGGGACTGCGTCCAACGATCAATCTTCAGAATGCTTAGTACCGGCGAATGAAGTATCTATGTTATTACCTGTTGAAATCAAAGATTACACCGATTTCTACTCTAGCAGACAACATGCGACAAATATTGGAACGATGTTTCGTGATCCGGCTAATGCCTTACTTCCGAATTGGTTGCATTTGCCGGTAGGATATCATGGTAGAGCTTCATCTATCGTAGTATCTGGAACGGATATTCATCGACCTAAAGGACAGCAAAAACCAGCGGATGCACCTCCGGTTTTTGGTTCAAGTAAACTACTCGATTTTGAATTGGAAATGGGTTTCATAGTCGGTAAAGCTACCGAATTAGGGGATTCGGTTGATGTTAATAAGGCAGAAGATTACATTTTTGGACTGGCCCTATTCAATGATTGGTCCGCGCGAGATATTCAAAAATGGGAATATGTACCTTTAGGACCATTTTTAGGAAAAAACTTTGCCTCCACTTTATCACCTTGGATCATTACCCTCGAGGCATTGGAACCTTTCCGTATTCCATCGCCTATGCAAGAACCTGAGGTGTTGGATTATTTGAAATCATCTAATACCAATATGCATTATGATATCGAATTGTATGTGGATATTGAAACGCCCAATGGGGATGTAAACACCATTAGTACTTCAAATTTTCAATATATGTATTGGAGTATGTGTCAACAATTAGCTCATCACACGGTGAACGGATGTAATATTAATGTTGGTGATTTATACGCTTCTGGTACGATCAGCGGAAATGAACCTGGCAGTTATGGTTCGATGCTAGAACTGAGTTGGCGAGGAACAAAGCCACTAAAAATGAAGGATGGCACAGAACGAAAATTTATTCAGGATGAAGATACTTTGTGTCTTCGTGGAAAATGTGAGAAGGGAAATATTCGACTTGGTTTTGGTGATTGTAAAGGTAAACTGCTTCCTGCCAAATAATATAATGCATCGCTACAAAGAGTGATCGTTTTAGGATAGGGATAAGAAGGACAGCCTGAAAGGCTGGTCTGCCTGCGATTTACAGCAGGTAGACGGAGCTTGGCGAACTCCTGGCATAGCCCGGAATCGTATTTTCCTTCTAGGAAATACGATTATCCCCCTTATACTATAGTCAGTCTTTTATATAAAAAAATGAAAGTGAAATTCTCCTCGGGTATTAACTTCGAGAGCAGGAGCTGGAATTTTAAATATGTTGATAATATCCAAGACTGAATTCAGAAAAGGAGATTTGGTTCGTATCTTCCACAATATCAGGAGATAGATAAAATGAACTGTATCGATGATAGCTTTCATCTAAAAAAAACACCATTTT
>JAHDFB010000100.1 GCA_020628475.1 Saprospiraceae bacterium
CTTCTTACTTTGCATAATAGACGGAGGCCGGACCCATCCATAGTGATGCACGTGAATGTTGGTTTTTGCCACATTTAATTTCTGATTATTTCCCGCGGTGTTGCTTTTACGAAAAGATTGAGCATCTCGAAAAGAGTAGATACCTCTATGATTTTTGAAGAGGCGAATCTCTTGACGGTACCAACCATGATAAGGTAGATGATGATCATAGTCTGCCCAAAAATGACGATAATTAAATAATAAACCATCGACCGACTCATCATGTTGATATTGTTGACAAGCATCGACAATGGAAGTATGCTCCGCTTCATGCATCAGTTCGTCCGCTTGAAGATAGAAACACCAATCACCGGTACATTTGGATAAAGCATAATTAGTTTCTTCTGCATAAATGAGACCATCAACCATACTTTTTTCATCCCAAGTGCGATGATAGATTTTAATTTTAGGAGAATTTATGGATCGAATAAGTTCTTCCGTCTTATCGGAAGCATCTCCAGCACCAAGTGCAATAACAAATTCATCTACAATAGGTAGAATACTTAATATGGATTCTTTAATGGGGAAATAAAATTTGTCCGCATTGCGAACCATGGTAAATCCACTGATTGTCATAAAGTAAAGGTTTTTTGTTGTCCCGGTATGGCAGATAATAAGGATTTTGTATAGCTATGTTGAGGATTCTCATAAATGTCATGTGCCCATCCCTCCTCGACAATTTTTCCTTGCTTCATGACCAACAGCCGATCGCTAATAAATCGAACAATGGCCAAATCATGAGAAACAAATAACATGCTAAGATTTAATTTTTCGCGAAGATCCAACAATAAATTGAGTACTTGCGCCTGTACAGAAACATCCAAGGCACTCACGATTTCATCACATACCAAGAAGGCTGGATTCATAGATAATGCCCGAGCAATACAAATACGTTGTCGCTGTCCTCCAGAAAACTGATGCGGATAACGATCGTAATGATCAGCTTCTAATCCCACTAATTCCAATAATTCCACGGCACGTTCTTTTCGTTCTTTTTTAGAATGTAGAATCTGATGCACGGTCATCGGTTCTTGTATGGCGTATCCAATACTCAACCGAGGATTTAAACTAGAATATGGATCTTGAAATATGTACTGAATATCTCGCCTTTTTTTGCGCAGCTCCTTTGGGCGTAAGCCAAATAAAGAGCTGCCTTTAAACAAAACATCACCAGAATCTGCTTCTATCAATTTGACGATGGCTTTTGATAAACTGGATTTCCCGCAACCACTTTCCCCCACCAATCCCATAGTTTCTCCGACGCGCACGTCAAAACTAACCTGATTGACAGCTTTTAAATAGGCTGTTGCCTTACCCCAGAAATTGACCTTTTGAGGATATGCTTTATTCAAGGCTTGAACCTCCAGAATAGCCGGGCTATTCATAATTTTTTCTTGACGTAATTCAATATCTTCCCTTTGAAGGGTATTCATTTTGTAAAAATCTTCAGCCTGCGCATTTTCGGATTCAAAAAAATGAGGTTGGGCCAATCGTTTTAAGGCAATATCGAGCGGTGGTTTACTGGCGATCAATTGCTTGGTATATGGATGATTTGGCGCTTTAAAGAGACGGCGTACACGTCCCTCCTCTACAATAGATCCTTGACGCATCACAATAACTCGATCCGCAATATCTGCGATTACCCCGAGATCATGACTAATAAATAATATAGCTATGCCGTAGGATTGATTGAGATTTTTTAATAGCTCTATAATTTCTTTCTGAACAGTTACATCCAGGGCAGTGGTGCATTCATCCGCAATAAGAAAATCGGGTTTACAGGCCAAGGCCATGGAGATCATAATACGTTGTAATTGACCTCCACTCAATTGATGCGGATAAGCTCGATAGGCTCGATCGGGATCAGGCAATTGAACCTGATTGAATAGCTCTAGTGTTCTTTCTTTGGCTTGGGCGTTCGTAATGCCCTCATGAATTTTCATGATTTCGTCCACCTGTTGGCCACAGCGCATCAAAGGGTTTAGCGAACTCATGGGCTCTTGAAAAATCATGGAAATCTGTTTTCCTCTGATTTTTTGCATCGCTTTATCGCTCAGAGTATGAATCGATTTTCCTTTAAACTGGATACTACCATCACTTATATATAAAGGATCAGCAAGAAGCTGCAAGATCGAAAGAGAACTTAAGGATTTTCCAGAGCCACTTTCTCCGACCAACCCGAGAATTTCACCACGGTGAATCTCAAAAGAGATAGAATCCACCAAGATCTGTGGTTCCTGCTTCTTCCTTTTGAGAGAAATACTCAAATTCTTAACCTGGATTAATGCTTCGTTGTCCAATATTCAATATCTATCGATAAAATACAAGATTAAGAAGAAATTACTAATCTTTGAATATTTGATTACATATCTTTAACTTCGATAATGGATTTATACCATTTCAATTGCAGAAAGCGGAATACAAAAAAGAATAAATGCATCATTCATTGAAAACAACAGACAAACAACATCACCCATAAATAATGAACTAAATGGCAGTACTTGAAATTAATGGGCTTACTAAAAAATATGGTAAGATAACCGCATTAAATAATCTGAATCTCTCGATTGAGTCAGGTAATATATACGGAATATTAGGACCGAATGGAAGTGGAAAAACGACCACCTTAGGAATAATTCTTGGTGTGCTAGCACAGGATAGCGGTACCTTTCAATGGTTTGGCGGGCAATATGGACAATATTTCCGTAAAGAAATCGGAGCCATATTGGAGACACCCAATTTTTATCCCTACTTAAATGCTTCCGAAAATCTGGATATTGTACGACATATTAAAGGACTACCAGAACAAGATTTCGAAGAAATACTAGAGATCATTAATCTAAAGGATCGTAAAGCTTCCAAGTTTAGAACCTATTCTTTGGGTATGAAGCAACGTTTAGCGATAGGTGCAACGCTGATAGGATCTCCACAAGTGGTCATATTCGATGAGCCAACCAATGGTTTGGATCCAGAAGGAATTGCTGAAGTAAGAAATATACTCAAAAATGTGGCGTCTTCCGGAAAAACGGTATTAATGGCCAGTCATATTCTCGATGAAGTAGAGAAAGTTTGTTCGCATGTCGCCATTATAAAAAAGGGACACTTATTGGCAACAGGGCCGGTTGGCTCCATATTGTCATCGGATAAGATGTTCCAAATCAACACAACCGATAACTTACAATTGAAATCCGTACTGTCCGATATAGGCCAAATCAAGCAAGTCAATGATGGAAAAGGATTTATTGAATGCTCGGTAGATTCTGCCTATGAGGTGGCCGAATTTAGTAAGCTATTATCAGAAAAAGGACTGATTATAACACATCTAGTAGAGCGTAGTAATAGCTTAGAAGATGAATTTTTACAAATCACAAAATCAAAATAAATATGTTTAAATTATTAAGTTTAGAATGGAAGAAATTCCGAAAGAACTCAGTGGTTCAGATGCTTTTATGGATTTTTGTGATCTTCTTTCCTTCATTAATTTTTATAGGAAAAAATAAGGATTTATTCGAAAATAATCCATTGATATCTTCGGCGGATATATTTGCCTTTCCAGGTGTTTGGAAGTGGTTAGGCTGGGATGGAAACTGGATGGTCTTTTTTGCGCTTGGATTTTTGATGGTGTATGTCATTAGTATTGAGATGAGTTATAAAACCATGCGACAAAATATTATTACAGGATTGACACGTACCGAGTATTTTTTGTCGAAACTTTACGTCTTGCTAGTATTTTCCCTTTTCGCGACTATACTGTACGCCATCGTGGGACTTATTATAGGTTATGTGCATACGGATGACGCTACATTCAGCATGGCGATGGATAATAATTGGGCGATACCACGGTATTTTCTGATGTGTGTGGCCTATTTGAGCTTTGCCATGTTCATCGGATTTACCATCAAAAATTCTGGATTGGCCGTATTGACTTATCTGGCATATGGGATATTGTTGGAGCCTATGATCCGTTGGTTAGGACATTCCGAGTTGACAGGTGGACATAAATCGATGCACTGGTATCCGATGAATGCAGCCGAAGATTTAATGCCAATGCCTTCACCTGATTTTCTATCGGGCAAGGCCAGTGAGATATTTCTAACAACACAAGAAGCAGTTATTATCAGTTCGATTTATACCATACTCTTTATTGGTTTGACTTACTACACATTTACTAAAAGAGATATGTAATAAATAATGGGGGCTTCCCTTGCATGTTTTTCGTTGGTGTTAAGTCTAGAAATCTAGCATATAATAATAGATAACAGGCTATCGTTCGATTGAAAAAGATGCAAGGGCGCTACGATCCATAGTTCGCAAGACTGCTCATTCCCCTCCTACCCGCAAATGCCATGCACGGAACTGCTCTTCGAGCAGCTATTCCTCATCGCTAAGCCATCATTGAAATTGTTCTCATAGACTAGATGTATCGAATCGTAAAAAAATAGTTTCCAGAAAGCAAGAATAAAAAATGACAAAGATTTAAGTAACGTAACCGATATGCATCGTTAAGTAACATGAGGGAAGTTTTGGAGAAAAAGTCGGACGGTAGATTTTGTATTTTCTAGAAAATTAACGAAATTAGAAATAGCTCCAAGTGTTTAAATCGATTGATTTACAATGGAGTAAAACGTTATAATACATAAAATTTTAAAATTCATAGTTGTACTTGTTAAAGGGATGTGTTCTTCACAGAATGCAAATAAGATACGTTGGTCATAATGAAATGGAGTAAGGAATAATTACGATTTCTTAGGGTTAGAAGCATGGGAGTTTAGAAGAACAAAAACATAGTCTATGAATGGATCATCATGCTAAACATAGAATATTGGTTCGATTGTTAACTAAATCTAAATAATTATGAAAAAATCAGTAAAACTTTTCATTATTGCCCTGTTAGCCATTCCTTTTATTCTGGCCTTTACTTCGAACGAAAAAACGTCCATCAACGCCATGTATCAATTAAACGATCAGGGTGAACTGAGCATCCAAAACCTTGAGCTATTTAAAGAAGCCTTGGTGCATAAGTTTCAGTCCGAAAGTAAAACGATCAATATTGATAATATAGTGGCAGGGGACCAAACGATTGAAGAAGGATTAGTACATCGCGTATTTACGGTGTTGTCCAAGGATTTGGATGGAGATATTTCCATCAGCGTAAGTGGAGTTTTAAATACTACCGGTGAAGATCCGGAAATAGACTATATCTGTAGTTCTTTTAATTGCAATGGTTGTGATCCATTCTGGAATGGAAACTCCTATGAATGTTCAGATTGTGATCCGATACTTCCAGGAATAAGATGGTGCATAGGATATACACCAATTAAAATATTATAAGAAGTCAAAACTTGGAAGGAACATGTTACGCACATCTGAAAAAGGCTTGGTAAAAAAATGAATAGCAAATTAGTTGAGTACGTACAGGATCGAGTTAGCCGCTTTTCTTGAAGGAAGATGCGCTTCTGTACGAACTCAATTAATTACAAAGAGTAATCGTAAGTATACTTATATGCAAGTTAAGCTTTCTTACCAAGTTGGATTTCAAAATATTTAGCCCCTTCATAAGGGTTAAATCGATATGCTTCAATTTCATAAAAGCCAGCTTTCAGATACAAGTTGATAGCTGCATGCATGCTAGCCAATGTATCCAATCGCATATGATTATATCCTAATTCTTGCCCTATATCAATGGCTTTATCCATTAGATTCTTGCCGACTCCTATACCTCTGAATGCATTCTTGAGATACATTCTTTTTAATTCACAAATAGAAGGTGTTAGACGCCTTATCCCGAAACACCCCATGGGAAGGTGTTTTTCATTATAGGCAATATACAGTGCTCCATCAGGTCTGGCATACTGTCTATTCAGATCATTGAGTTCTTCTTGAAAGTATTGAAAGTTGAGATCAATATTAATTTCTGAAGCATACGCTTTAAATAAAGAGGCGGCTATTTCATACCCTTGTTCAGATTGTACTTCTGCTAATGTGATCATCTAAGTTTCAGAGAATTTTTATTGAACTACCGATCCTGCGCATAGCGATGCTCCGGATCACTCGCTAAAATGATTTTCTCATTGCGCTCATCGATTTCAACCAATCCATCACGTAGCCGAATAATACGATGCGCATGTAAGGCTATATCAGGTTCGTGCGTGACTAAAATGACTGTATTTCCACTGTTGTGAATCGTTTCAAAGATTTCCATGATTTCGATGGACGTTTTTGTATCTAGATTTCCCGTAGGCTCATCAGCTAAAATAATAGCAGGATCATTGACCAACGCTCTGGCAATAGCTACACGGTTGCTTTTTCTTCACGCGCTCGTTTAGACAATCCAGCGTAAATGAGCGGAAGCGCTACATTCTCAAGAGCAGTCATTCTGGGTAATAAGTTGAATGTCTGGAAAACAAATCCAATTAATTTGTTCCGCACTTCAGCCAATTCATCATCATCACGATCACTGACGTCTACCCCATTAAGAATATACTTTCCATCGGTGGGAGTATCCAAGCAGCCTAGTAAATTCATTAAAGTGGACTTCCCGGAACCTGACGGTCCCATGAGTGCTACATATTCGTTCGAATCGATTTGCAAACTGATGTCCTTTAAAGCTTCAACAGTCTGTGTACCCATATAATAGGTCTTTTTGAGATTTAGCACATCAATGACATTCATAGCTGATAAATTTATAAGTAATGATACATAAAACTAGCTGAGATCATATTTTTTTTAGATAGAAAAGTGATTTCATAAGTTGAATGAAGGAATAAATCCTATTTTTCTTAGTTTTGGCGGGTGAAAGAAAAATCAGAAATTAAGCATATTGCCATCGCAGGAAACATCGGAGCTGGTAAAACCACACTTTGTTCTTTGTTAGGAAAACATTACAATTGGGAAACACACTTTGAAGATACGACCACCAATCCTTATCTAAGTGATTTTTATAACGATATGCAACGTTGGTCTTTCAATCTTCAAATCTATTTTTTAAACAGTCGATATAGGCAGATACTTAACATTAGAAAGGGGAAAAAGACGGTCATACAGGATAGGACCATCTATGAAGACGCTTTCATTTTTGCACCGAATTTGCATGATATGGGCTTGATGGCTCAACGCGATTTTAATAACTACTTTGATCTGTTTAAGACCATGTCATCACAGGTGGAGGCACCGGACTTATTGATTTATCTTCGTTCTGATATTTCTACCTTGGTATCACATATTCAAAATAGAGGTAGAGAGTACGAAGGGAACATGAGCTTAGATTATTTGAAGCGTCTCAATTCGAGGTACGAAGAATGGATCAATAGTTATGAGGAAGGACCTCTATTAATAATTGATACCAAGAATGTGGATTTTCAAAACAATCCAGAAGATTTTGGAAGTATTATTCAAAAAGTAGATACAGAGTTATTCGGCCTGTTTAAATAACCATGAAACAAAGGATATGGATCTTATGGATAGTACTACTTTGTAGCTGGAATGCAGCGAAGGGAATCCATGTGCAATCCACCGTTTGTGATACCATTTATCACATAAACGGAGATACGTTGTCGGTCAGAATTTATAAATATAACAACGAAGAAGTGTTGTATAAATTTTGTGATGAATACAACAGACCAGTCCGTAAGATCACCGCAGAGTTCATCTATAAAATACAAATTTCAGAAACAGGAAGGGTTAAAAAGTACAACAAATCAGCCCGAGAGATTGAGCGTGAAAACAAAAAGAAATCCAAGAAAAGGTCCAAATCTCAAAAGATACAGCGTGCCATCATCATGGGTGTCTTGGTGGGAGGAATTATCGGTTCCATTCTGTCAGTGATTTTATTATCATTATTACCCGCCAATCCCTACATCTCCTTAGCTTTGACACTTGCTACTGTCTTTATTGTTGCTTTCAACACCAAAGTTAAAGAGTATAGAATATTAACAATTATTAGTTCTATAATAGCTTTTGGATTAGGTATATTTATTCTGAATTTATTTAGATCATTCCTATAAATTGAAACGTATTATATGTCGGATCATATTGATGCAATCCTTGAAAAAGCTAATAAATAT
>JAHDFB010000025.1 GCA_020628475.1 Saprospiraceae bacterium
GTTTCGAATGGTATCGCCAGCATATTCAATAAAATAACCAGTACCTCCACTCGCACTCAATTTAGATATGATATAGAGGATGATATCTTTTGCTCCCACGCCCTTTGCCAATGCTCCGTGCACGGATATTCTCATCGTTTTTGGCTTCTGTTGTATCAAGCATTGCGTGGCCATTACTTGCTCTACTTGTGATGTACCTATTCCGAAAGCAATGCAGCCAAAAGCACCGTGTGTCGATGTGTGACTATCTCCACATACTATAGTCATACCCGGCTTTGTAATGCCTTGTTCTGGACCAATCACATGGACGATTCCTTGTTTCTGATGACCCAGCCCGTACAATGGGACTCCAAATTCAGAACAATTTGATATTAATGTATCCACTTGTTTTTTGGATAAGGGTTCTTTGATGGGCAGATGCTGATTCATGGTCGGAACATTGTGATCTGCCGTGGCAAGGATTTTTTCTTTTCTAAATATTGGAATATTTCTATTTCTAAGCCCGGTAAAAGCTTGTGGGCTTGTTACCTCGTGGATATAATGTTGATCAATATATATGACCTGTCTTCCACCGGTAATATCTTTCACCACATGTGCATCCCATAATTTATCAAAAAGCGTTTTATTCATTTACTTCTTTCTTTCAACAATAATATTCAATAATATTTTTTCAAACCAATGATTAAACCTGTACTGGAAACAATTGTGTCAACATGGCTCTCAAATCTTGTTCATTTACTTCTTTTCGTTGATCTGCCAGCGAAATAAATTCCGAGTAGGCCACATCTAATTGATCTTTGAATAAATTATATCCAACTTCTTTCGCTCTATAGGCCAAGGCTGCTCTTCCACTTCGAGCCGTCAATACGATCGAAGAATGATCGACACCGACTTCTAAAGGATCAATTATTTCATAATTTTCTCTATTCTTAATGACGCCGTCTTGGTGTATTCCAGAGCTGTGTGCAAAGGCATTATCTCCTACGATGGCCTTATTGGGTTGAACCGGCATACACATACTATCCGATACTAACCGACTGATAGCATTTAACTGCCTAGTTTGAACTCTCGTAGAGAACTGCTTCGCATAGCGTTGTCTCAAAATCATGACCACTTCTTCCAGCGCCGTATTTCCGGCGCGCTCTCCTATTCCGTTGATAGTACATTCAATTTGCCTTGCCCCATCTAATACTCCTGCTATAGAATTTGCAGTGGCCAATCCCAAATCATTGTGACAATGCGTTGACAAAATTACCTGATCAATACCTTTGACATGTTCTTTTAAATACTTGATTTTTTCAGCATATTCATGCGGCATACAATATCCCGTTGTGTCGGGAATATTCAATACAGTAGCGCCTGCCTTTACCGCGGCTTCACACACTCTGGCAAGATATTCATTCTCCGTTCGGCCGGCATCCTCTGCGTAAAATTCCACGTCTTCTACAAAAGATTTCGCAAATTTTACTGCTTTGAATGCGCGTTCCAGGATATCCTCTCTTGTTGATCTGAATTTATGTTTTATATGCATATCCGAGGTACCGATTCCAGTATGAATTCTAGGATACACCGCATACTTAATGGCTTCTGCGGCCGTCTTAATATCCTTTTCCACCGATCTAGACAAGGCACAAACGGTTGCATTTTTTACTGTACTAGCCACAGCTGCTACTGCTTCAAAATCTCCGGGACTTGAAATAGGAAATCCTGCTTCGATAATATCGACCCCCAATTCATCCAAGGATTTGGCGATCCGAATTTTTTGATTGGTATTGAGCTTACAACCCGGAACTTGCTCTCCATCCCTCAAGGTTGTATCGAATATATATACTTTATCCATAATCAATCATTTACTTCTTCTTGAATTCGCTGTACCATAGGACAGCTGAAAAATGGTGCACTAAAGTAGGATGGAAAGAGGATATAATCCGTTCAAAAAAATATAACTTTACATAATTCAACAATCATTTATTGATCATAATATACTTTTAATCAATATTTTATATTAAAAAACAATACAATCTTCAATATGAAATCGGATCGTTTGATTGCATTAATCTCATCTATGTCCAAAAGTGAAAAGCGAAACTTTAAGCTTTTTGCTACCAAAACAGGCAGTGATCAAAAGCTCTATATTCAACTATTCGATTACATCGAAAAATACGAATCTATTGATTCTAAAGGAACGCGTGGAAAAAAGGCCTTACTGTTTCAAAAAATACCCCAGCTTAAAGCCAGTCAATTAGCCAATCAAAAGAACATTTTGTACCGCCAACTTCTTCGATCGCTTCGAGAAACGAATAAGGACATTTATCTTGAAATACAAGCGCGAGAACAATTTGATTTTGCTAAGGTACTCTATGCGAAAGGGGCATATCTCGAAAGTCTGGATTATTTACAAAAGGCTAAAAAGATGGCTCAAAAATTGGAAAAATCACCGCTTATCTATTTGGCCCTTGATTTTGAAAAACAAATAGAATCGCAACATGTTACGGGAAGTATGTCCAAACGAGCTCATGAATTGGCTGAACAATCATCTCACTTAATCAAAGAGCTTCAATTAACAAACCAGTTATCCAATCTATCCTTATTACTTTATGGACATTATCTAAAAAATGGATTTGCAAGGAACGTTCAAGATCGTGAAAAGTTAGACCAGTATTTTCTTGAATTGAAACCAAGTTTTGTTGAAAAAGAACTGAATTTCTATCAAAAACTGTATTGGCATCAATCCATGGTTTGGTATCATTATATGTCCCAAAATTTTGCCAAAAATTATCAGCATTCCAGTAAATGGGTACAACTTTTTGAGGACAATAAGCACATGATTGAAGTGGACACGGCCTCCTATCTGAAAGGCTTACACAATCTGCTTTCCTCTTTATTTCTAGCCGGAAAAAGAAGACGGTTTGATGCGAATTATCAAAAAATTCTTCAAGTCGAACAAAATCCTAGTATTCATTTTAATGTCAACGAACAATCTTTACTAAAACTGTATAAATACATTCATGGTATCAACCAAATCATGTTATTTGTTCAATATGAAGAAGGCTTGGAGTTGATTCATGAATTGGAGCATATTTTAAGAAACAATGCTTACGGCTGGGACGAAAGTCGACTCATGGTCTTCTACTACAAAATAGCATGCGTTTACTTCGGGAATGACATGTATGAGGAGGCCATTTTTTGGTTAAATAAAATCATTAACCAGCACTATGGAAGTTTAAAACAAGACATTCAATGTTTCTCTAGAATTTTGAGCTTGATCACCCACTATGAAATGGGGAACACCTTGTTGGTTAGTTATCAAATCGTATCGGTCTATCGATTTTTATTAAAGATGAAACAATTGGGAAAGGTTCAACGAGAAATATTCATTTTCTTACGTAAAACATCTAAACTGATTCCATCAGAAATTAATCAAGCCTTTTCGCAACTGAAGAACAATTTACTGATCATTACTGAAGATCAGTATGAAAAACGCGCATTTCTTTATTTGGATATCATCGCTTGGTTGGATAGTAAATTAGAAAACATACGTATGGTCGATGCCATTGAACGCAACATGTTGCTGGAATAATCCCCGTCATTTATTGATTCCCTGCGTAATTTTCTGAACAATCTTCCATTGATCGAGAAAGGCTGCAGCAATAACACGCAAAACCGTGTACGCTGGAATCGCTAATATCATACCTAAAATTCCACCAATTTTTGCTGCCGCTAATATCAGAATAAAGATTTCCAGAGGATGGGCCTTGACACTCTTTGAATAAATAAATGGTTGCAGCACAAAATTGTCTACGGCCTGCATTCCAGCAAACACAACAACAACTTTTATCAGCAATGGCATTAACACCTCATAAAAATCCACATTGAGATTGGTTGAAACTGTACTGAACATTGCAAATATAGCTCCTATCAAAGGTCCGACATATGGAATCACATTGATGAGTGCCGCAAAGAATCCAATCAGTAATGCGTTTTGCACGCCCAGTAGTGCCAATGCCGTGGATACCAATATAGTAATGATCGTCATTTGAAGTAAGATCCCACCGAAATAATTTCTTAGCATTGAACTGATATCTTCAATGACTTGAAGCGTTTCTTTTTCATACTTATTGGGCACCAGTGCTAAAATGAAATTATTAAATAGATTCGATTCCTTAAGAAAGAAAAAAGTAATAAAGAGGATCGAGAATATACCAATCATAAAGGAACTAGCGACACTAAAGACAGAGCCTACAAAATTTCCAATGACACCCGGTTTAAAATAATTAGCAAAGGTATCTCTAAAGTCAGCAAAACTAATTTCCTCCTGAGAAACCAACCCCCACTCAGCCAATTGATTATTGACTCGTTGTAGTGGTTCTTGTAAAGCGCTGAATATGGATTCATATCGAACTTGAGATAAATTATTTGCCTGCTCCACAATCATCGGTATAAATATGAAGCTCAATCCAAGAAATATGACCACGAAAATAAATAGTGTGACGATAGCACTGAAGGTTCTGCCCAGTTGAAAGTTTTTAATTTTCAAGCCTGTAAGAAACTTCATAATTGGTTGCCCCACCATTGAAAGCACCCATGAAATCAATACATAGGCCACTACATCTGTAAAGTAATATACGATCAAGCCAATTAGTAATAGAGGCAGTAATATTAAAATTGTTCGTCTGAAATTCATGAAAAAATTGTTCGTTCAATTAGTAAGGCTAAATCTAAATTAAAATATTCCGTTTAATTTATCACTATTTCATCGACGAAGAGCCAAGCTATATGTCCGGCACCTTGTTTACCTTCAGCAATCATACCGTGATTACGGGCAATCACCTTAACATACTTTGCTTTCTTATTCACTGGAATTTTACTAGTAATCACTTTTTTAGATGCAGGATCGACAGATTTCGTCTCCACATGTTCGTAGGTCTCCCCATTATCTGAAACATATAATTCGACTTGAGACGGTAAATAGATCCATTGCCCTTCTCCATCGAAAAAGCGCAATTGAATTTCCGACAATTCCTGTGATTCCTCCCATTCGATAATTGCTTCAAAATCATCACCAGAAAAACCCATCCATTCTGACCCTCCGTATTTCTCATCACTTCCTTTGACACCATTGATCAGAGCCGTGCTTCCAGAAGCTGGATAAGATTCGGAAGGAGACGTTTTCAATTCAATAGATGCCTTGGTACCTAAATGATTCATAAAATCAATAATTTCAGTTCCTCCTACTTGCTCATTTAATTCGGCGTAAAAAGCATATACGCCTGACTTCGTTAAGGGGAATGACTGATTTTCGACGGATATGATGGTACCTTCCGGATTGATGCAAAAATACTCCGCAGCTTGTCGTTCACATTGAACCTTTGCCTTTGGACCTTGTCCTTTTTCCACTTCTGCTTGAATTTGAACATTTAATTGATGATCTGCTATATTGACCATCTTTTTTTTCCAATAATTGGTATGAGTGGCTAACCGATCTTGATAAGTTGTATAGTTGCGGCTTTCTAATGGATTAAATAAAACCTCACTTAATGCGGTCATACGGGCCAAGGCCATGTATTCTACTCGATTAAAGTCTTTCATATATTCGGTCCAAACATTTCCCTGCGCACCCCATACCAATGGTGCTTCCTCCTGGTTCAATTCAGCTGGTATCACCTCATAATGATAGACATCTCTAACTGTTGTTAATCCTCCAATAGCAACTGGTTCGCTAGGACTTGGTGACTGATAATGATCAAAATAGCAATGCGATCCTGGCGTCATGATCACTCGATGACCTTCTTTTGCCGCATCGATTCCTCCTTGGGTTCCTCTCCATGACATCACAATAGAACCTTCGTTCAGTCCACCTTCTAATATCTCGTCCCAGCCAATAATGGTTTTTCCTTTTGTCTTTAAATAGTCCCCCATTCTTCCAATAAAGTAACTTTGGAGACCGTGCTCATCCTTCAGATTTTTTTCGCGAATTAAGTTCTGGCAAAAGCTCGATTTTTTCCAGGCTTCTTTCGGGCATTCATCACCTCCAATATGAATCATTTCGTACGGAAACAATTCAACCACCTCATCTAAAACGTCTTCTAAAAATTGGAATGTTTCCTCAGTAGGACAATACACATCCGAAAATACGCCCCATTTGGTTGCTACTTCAATTGGTTTATTTTCACAACCTAATGCAGGATAAGCTGCGATTGCCGCTTGAGCATGTCCGGGCATTTCAATTTCCGGAATCACATCAATTCCTCGTGCCTTAGCATAAGCCACTACTTCTTTTATTTCTTCTTGTGTGTAATACCCACCATATCGCTTCCCATCAAATTGATGAGGCTGATCATTATAATGTCCAATCAAGGTTTCATTTCTGTAAGCGGCAACTTCTTGAAGCTTTGGGTATTTCTTAATTTCAATTCTCCATCCTTGATCTTCTGTCAAATGCCAATGGAACTTACTGTATTTATAAAAACACAAATAGTCAATATATTTTTTTACATCTGAAACAGGAAAAAAGTGTCTACAGACATCTAAATGCATCCCGCGGTAATCAAATTCTGCCTGATCTGAAAGGGTCCCAAGTACTAATTTGTTATCATTTAGTTGCCATATTTGATATAGACTAACCATAGCATTGCGAAAATCTCTTTCGTTTTGAAGATTCATTTCTATGGATTGATCCGAAATTTTCAGCCGATATCCATGTACGGGTAAAGTATTATCTAATTGAATCTTAACATTGGATGAGCTTTGATCAAATGTGCAGGACATCTCCAGGGTTTTCAGCCAAGGTTTATATTGATCAATAAAGTTCTCCGATGGAAAGCTCAACTGTTTGATTTTAGAGTACTTATTTTCAAAATCCATATTATCTGGATTTGGGATAAGATCGAGATTTGGAACAACGGAATTCGTGCAAGAGACGATCCCCAAAAGCATCACCAAGATGACCGCAATATATTTCATGCTTTCAATTTAATATGAGGCTTCAAAATACTAAAAATTCGTAGGAATTATTATTTCAATCCAACAACAATAGCTTCAAATCCCACTTATTAACCTTCGCGAAATACGACTTGCTCGCCAAGGAATCTAAATGAATCCCCTGAGAAGAATAGGCTTGATTAGAATCTTCTTCATCCAATTCCGATACGATGATAAACGGATCCAACTTGTTTATAGGATCGTGATCGTTAAAATAATGTTTCCACACGGGTATCGCTTTGTTCTTGGATTGCCAACTAAGTGAAGGTGCCCACGGACCAATTATTGGCTTTCGCCTGTCGGCTCGCCCAAAGGAAAGGTCGGCCATCATAGCGTCTATCTTTTCCATTTCAAAACTTCGATTCTTATGAGAGCTGATATAATCTTTGATATGGATACTCCCTAAGAAAACAAGAGCTACACTTAGAAATATTTGAACCATTTTAAAAGGCAGACGATTTGTTTTTGCCAACAAGTACTCTGTAATTACCAAGGATGTTAGCATACCCATTTGAAAAATAAAACTGATGACATATCGAGTGGGTAGATAGGTGATGCAAAATTTATGCATTTCGACGATCATCCAACTCAATAAGCCAATAAATAAAAATTTGAACAACTTAGATGGCTTATTAAACATCCTTATCATGCCAAGAATTAAGGCAAGATAAAAGCAAACAGTAAATGGAAATAAGTAACTATTGTGGAAATACTTTTTCAATACATAGCTTATTCTTCCCGGTAATTGTTCCAACAATATCCATCGATTTTGAGTCTGGCCAGACAGTACAAAGTTCAACAATTCTTTATTGGGCCAATACCAACATAATAAGTAAAGGAGTAAGAAAAACAGTAATGCGGCACTTACGATGAGAATACGTTTACCCTGCGCTTTGTTCTTCTTGTTTGTTACTAAAAATTGTAGCACCAAAGCTATAGGAAGAATCGGCAAAACATAGATATACTGAATCTTAAAGTAATAGGCTAAAGAACAAAAAAATGCTGCCACTATTAACAGACTATTGGATTGATTCTTTTCTGAACGCCATAAAAAGACCAGTCCCAAAAATATTGATATCGAAGACAATATTTCGGCCAAACAATAGTGCGAAAAATGGAATATATAATACTCTAATAGCAATATTATTGAGGCGATACTAGCCCATATGATGGTAAATTTATTCCAATGTAATCCCAGAATAAATGCGGCAATAAAAAGGACTAATAAGGTAGTTCTTGCCGTTCTTTTGGAAATCCCAAATATTTTGAATGCCGGATATAAAACAGCACTTAACAAAGGGGTTTTTACCAATCCATCAGTATCCGACATACCTAATTCACCGACATTGATAAAGTTTCTTATTTGACAGGTGTATAAGCCTTCATCGGTATTTGCCCCACGACTCGTAGAAATATGTATGTCCGGATCTGCTTTTAAGAATGGGAAATGCAGCGCTATCATGCAACTCGCTAACAACAATCCGATCCAAATTTTATTTCTAGTACTAGAATAAAAATCCATGGATATAAAGGTAATCATCGAACAGAACTCGAGGAAATTTAATAGCTACTAAGAGAAAAACTATTATTCCATGATCACAAACTTAGTCGTTTCAGTAGCGATGTTATCTAGATCTTTCGTGTATGTGGCATAGACCATGTAAACACCGGCCTTCGCTCTTCTTCCAGTATAGTCAAAACCATCCCAAGTAAGCAATCCTCCCTTAGCATTCGCTTCAAACACCAATCGTCCTTGCATATCTGTAATTTTCACATTGGCATCTCTGGCCAAACCACTAATCGCTATGAGTCCGGTCCAATCAGGTCTAACCGGATTTGGGAACGTGTACATATTACTTTTACTAAAAAATTGTGTTGCTCCGGTGGCATCAATTCTAACAGACTGGACGCCTTTTATTGTGCCAATGTACATTTCACCTAATACGGGATCGTATTCTATATCAATAATATTATTATCAAACAATGGGCTGTTATCAACGGTTAATCGCAGTTCTTCATTATTACCACTAGCGGATTGAACATATATTCCTGTGCCTGAACCTAACCATTTCCGATTCGCTCCATCCACGGCTATCGTGGTAATAGCCTCCGTTGCTAGGAGCGGCGCTGGTATACTGTCTTGTAACACCTTTCGAATGGATCCTGAACAATTTTTCTCAGGGAATATATCCCCACATTCAAATATTACTGGTCCATTCAATGTTCCAACCCACATATCTCCATCCAAATCCTTCTTGATACTCAAGACTCGATTGGTTGTCATTTCGGTATTTGAACTGTTGAATTTGACATAGTCATCATCTGTTGGATCAGCTATAGTACCTCCATGATCAAAAACCAACACCCCACCATTACCGGTAGCTAATTGAAACCAAAGCTTTCCGAAATCATCAATTTGCATGGCTCCCAGATTTCTGATGTTTCCAAAACTGAAACTATGCCAGACACCTTGTGGTGTCATAACATGCAAGGGCTCTTCTGCATTATATGTTACCACCCATAAATTTTCCTGATCATCGAATTGAAGTTCAACAACCCGGACTAAATCTAAGGCATTGGCCGTTCCCATTAATGGAGAATTCGATTTATTGTATACTTCATTTACTCCAGTTTCATTATTTATTTCTAACAATCCACCCGGAAAGGCACCTGCATAAATGATATCTTTAGAAGGGTGCGGCTGCACCACAACAAAATTGATCATACTATTAGCATTGATTTCAGATACCGAATTTCCATTATAATTTTTCCAATCTCCATCTCTTTCGATGTAAAAACCATTTCTATTATCATCAAATAAGAAATTCTCGTTAATACCACCAGAAGAAATATATGGATCGCTATCCTTAACACGGATTTCTCGAACTCGTTGAGAATATGGAGAATCATAATACAGTATAGAACAATCTTCATTCAAACCTTCTTGATTTCTGAACCCATGCCATCGATCGGCGTACCAAATAGCACCATTTTGTGTTTCTATAGCATCCACCATACTATTGGCACAGGAATTTTCTGAAGGAATGTAATTTCCTGATTTATCATAGGCATCTAATCGAGTTTTTGAACCGCCTTTACTTCCGACTAGTAGATGTTGTCCCTCGGCCGAGATAAAGATAAAATCATCCTCCTCTGAATCTTCTTGCAAAACACTCCAGTTGCCATCCGTCGATCTATACAATTGATCATCAATAATAGCATATACTTCATCTTCGTATATCTCAATATCAATGCAAGAGTAAATGGCAGGTAAACCAACAGCACCATCTAAAAAGGTCCACGCTGTAAAATCATCAGGAATAACATTTTCTTTTTCATCTAAAAGATAAATCCCTTCTTCTGTAGCAGCATAAATCTTATTTGATTTTTGAGCTAATTCTAAAACCTCCGTTTCCATGTTTGTTGTAAAATCAAAGAAATAGGTTTCTAAATTTTGGGCCACAACCCCGAAACGTGTCGCAAATAAAGCTCTACCATTATCGGTGACAATAATCTTGTTAATTGTTTTATCAGGGAAGGTAACATTTTGTTGAAAGTCAGCAATGTTTATTACTGATCCATCCTTTTGAACATAATCCAATCCCCCATTGGTGTAGGCGATGATTAACTGTTCGTTTGCATCATCATAGGCAATAGTGGAGATTCCTGTATCGGTCAAACCACTCACTTTTGAAAGAAAGGAACCCGATTGTTCTTCTTTTTCTACGCGAACAATAGACCAAAGTGTAGCGTAATAGATATGATCTTTTGACTGAGCAACTTGATAACCATTTTGAACAGGCAAATGAGATTCCCAATCCCACAATTCTTTATCAAATTGTGCCTGACTGGTAAAAAGCAGAACGCTGAGTAAGGTAGTAAGAATTAATTTCAATCTGAGTTGATTTACAGTCATACTAATTTATGAATTAGGATATAAACGTAAATCTACATACTTAGATTATGCCTCTCATCAATATTTGGGTATAAAGTCGCCTAGTGCAACATTTTTAATTCTCCACGATATTACTGATTTCATTCATAATGACTTCCATCCGTTGCATCAAGTTTCGTTTTTTACTACCCGCAGCGTAAATAAATGAAAAGGTGAATATCAAATTATCCGATCCAGGTTCTTTGACCAGATAGGCAATATAAGGTCCTCCCATGTATCCCTTATCTAGTTCCCATATACCTCTAAGTTCTTTGACATATCGATCTTCTTTGTTTTTGATATACTCATAGGTCGGTAAATCTCTATCGTTGACCAATAATTTATTGTCTTCGATGTGTTTTGATCCAAAATCTTCAATCAGAGCGATGATATTATCTTTATCAAATTGAGCATCATCTTCATAAGGGATGCTCCGAACGACTACACTTTGAATACTTTTTTCATCGTCTTTGCGCAGCCAAACCATCTTATCATTGATACTTTGTTTAGCGATTTCGAATTCGTTCGGTACTCTTGATGTAAAGTTCAAAATTTCTTTAATTGAATTTTGAGCAATTACACTTTCTTTTCCAGCGAAGGTATTCGCTAAAATTTGTTCATAATCATGACTATATATACGTTGAATGATATCTGGATACTTTGTTTTCAAAGCATCGATTAATTGCGACTTTGTAGGGGCAAATAAATAAATTAAAATCTGCCCTTTAGCCCATTTGTTTTTACCAACGATCGAATTAAATGATGGATCCTTTAGGGCCTTCCTATATTTTTCCTGCCCGATATCCTGGATAACCATTTTAGTGATTTCAGACTCTTTGTCACCAAGATCTGCCAAGACCAAGTAAGTACGATAATGCTTAAATACCTGTCGACCAGATATTTGATCAAAATTAAAATGTCTGAGATCGAGCATTGGTTCTGGTGTCGGGGTAATAGGATAAGCTCCTGTATAATAAAAATCCAAGGTATCACCCACGGGACCTTCCCACAGTTGTTGATCGGCCAAAACGGTCACTTCATTTACTTTACCAAATGAATTAGCGACAGTATCCATATTCCCAATAACATCATCTGCGCAAGAAACAAAAATTCCTTGAAACGCTAAAAATGTTATAATTACTAATATTGTTTGTCTCATATCTTGTAGTTATTAGCTAATACAATATTAAATTCTATCTAATATAATATTAATCTTTTACACGGTATTTCGTATTATATATGATGCCTAAATCTAATCATTTGGCGTATGATCTAGAATAAAAAAGAGGAATCTGTAAAGACAAATTCCTCTAAACTAACTAATATCCGCTAACTGAATTGTTAAGACAACTCAGCCATAATTTTTGGTTGAGCTTCTAATATTTCTTTGCTCGTTTGATCCGCATATTTTTCAAAATTCTTCACAAACAACTTTGATAAATATAAGGATTTAGCGTCATACTTTTCTTTATTTTCCCACAAATGACGGGGATTTAACATTTCTGAAGGCACCTGATTACAAGCCTTTGGAATAGCTAATTCAAAACCTTCCAGCGTTTCATAAGCTTCCTTTTCAAGTGACCCATCCAATGCAGCGGTAATAATTGACCGTGTATATTTCAATGAAATTCTATGTCCTTCTCCATACGATCCACCGACCCAGCCAGTATTGACTAGCCAAATATTAGTGTTATACTCTTCCATTTTTTCGCCCAGCATTTCCGCATACTTCGTGGGGTGAAGCGGTAGGAATGGTGCACCGAAACAAGCTGAAAAAGTTGCTTGAGGCTCTGTAATTCCAAGTTCAGTACCAGCAATTTTAGCTGTATATCCTGATATGAAATAATACATTGCTTGCTCTTTCGTCAACTTACTCACTGGAGGTAAAACACCAAAAGCATCGCAAGTCAGGAAGAAAATATTTTTAGGATGTCCCGCTTTAGAGTCATCCTTCGCTTCCGGAATATGCTCTAATGGGTAAGAAACTCTTGTATTTTCGGTAATGCCATTGTATGAAAAATCAATTTGATTAGATCCTTCAACAAAGCCAATGTTTTCAAGTAAGGCGCCTGATTTAATCGCGTTATAAATTTGAGGCTCCCCTTCAGGACTCAAATTAATCGTTTTAGCATAACAACCTCCTTCAAAATTAAAAACACCCTCATTACTCCATCCATGCTCATCATCTCCTATTAATAATCTCTGAGGATCTGCGGAAAGTGTTGTTTTTCCAGTACCAGATAAACCAAAGAAAATAGCAGATTCTCCGTCCTTACTCACATTAGAAGAACAGTGCATCGGTAAAACATTATTCTCTAAAGCTAAATTGCAATTAAGAACAGAAAAAATTCCTTTTTTAATCTCTCCTGTATACCCAGTTCCACCAATGATAATTTCTTTATTCGTAAAATTTAGAATAGCAAAATTTTCATTTTTTAATCCTTCATATTTAGAAGTATCTGCCAGATAGGAAGGAGCACACAGTATCGTCCATTCAGGGCTAAAATTTTCTTCTTCTTTCTCGGTAAGGTTTCTAAACATATTAGAAGCAAACAAGCCACTGTAGGCTTTTTCTGCAACAGTTCTAATATTTAATCGGTAATTATCATCTGCGCATGCATAAGCATCTTGCACAAAAACAGTTCGGTTAGAAAGGAAGGATACCAATTCAGCTTTCAATGCATTAAATACATCTGTTGATATACCTTGATTAATATCTCCCCAGTCAACTACAGATGCTGTCTTATTATCTTTAACAACATATCTATCTTTCGGAGAACGGCCTGTGAATTTGCCCGTTTTAATGGCAACAGCTCCTAAATCAGATCTTTTATTCTCTGGATCTTTTAGGATTTCTTCTTCATAAGAAACAGGTGAAAGGTTGTAGTGCATCGAAACATTCTCAATTCCAATACTGGAAAGATGTTTCAAGATTTCTACTTGAACATTTGACATAAACTTTATTCATTTGATTAGGTGCCTCAAAGGTAGACATAAAGTATAGTCAAATCAACTAATCTGTATAAAAGAATATGAATTTCTAGAATTTAACTTTTATGAGCAGTGTCACTTATCGTATTGGACTACAATATTTTATATATTAATTACTTTCTCTTGACAATTCGACTAATCTCTTGCTTTCAAAACCAACTCTGTTGTGCGCATATTTCCTTCTCTAAGATAACTTACGATCACTTTGTCTCCTGCCTTATAACTTGTCAAATGTTCTAATAATCCGCGATGAGAATAAATGATTTGCTCATCGATTTTTTTAATAATATCTCCCATTTTCAAACCGGCTTCATATGCAGCGGAATTTTCTAGGACTGCATCAATTTTCGCCTGTTCTGTTATCGCTACTCCCAAAGACACATTTGGTTGGGGTAATTCTTCTACATCGACCCAAGATTCATCCACCTCTACTTCGAATTCTTTAGGAATTTCTTCTCCCGCTTCACCAATCCATTCCATAACTTCTTCTGTATCACCATCTCGTATTTTAACAATGACCTTTTTCTCATTCGTCTCTGAGTTGAGCTCTACTTCCACGTCTTTGGTCATGCCTTTCTTAATAACTTTCTTCTCCGTCGATTCTTCCGTTTCCACTTCTTTTACCACAATACTGATGATTGAATCCAGATTCATTTTTTCAATATCCTTAAGCTCTTCATCCGATGCTTTATATTCCTTCTTAATCATTTTTCCATCCTCTCCGCGTTCTACTATGATAATCTTCTTCTCTTTGACAACCTTCTTTTTTTCTTGCGCATTTAGGCTTATAGCCGTAAATAAAATACAGGACAGGAGTAAAAAATACATTTTCATACTTAAGAATTTTACAATAAATATAATATTATACCTGCGAAGCCCCTATCTTCATGCTTTTATTTTAACAATAGATTAAACATTGAATCGTACGAATAGGCCTATAAAAGATTTCCAGAGCAATCGATTTGGCTATTTGTTGATTTTATCCTTAGCCGTTTATATTTTACTCTATTTTTACCACGGTTTTATTGCTTTCAAAGGTGATACCATAGAGACAGTGCCTTATGCCCTTTGGATGGCAGATTCGAGTCTTTTTGCACAGGATTTTCACTTGAGTCATCTTCGCGAAATCTTCCCTAATGAACGCTGGCTTATAAGTTGGATCCTGCATTTTTTCCCAAATCATATTTACCTGTTTTCGCTTCTATTTCATGCTCTTTTCTCTATTATTTTAATAGCAGGAATGATTCGTTTCGCAGATATTATTCTTAAAAATATTGAACTGAGCGTTCTCTCGGTATTTATCTGTTTATTTAGTTTATACAATATCAATACAGGTTCGAATGAATTATACTACAATATGTTCGTCGCAAGTCTCGCGTCTAAATCAGTAGGAATTTGGGCGATTATTTATTTCTATAATAAAAGATTTCTGCGTTCAAGCATATTATTGGCGACATGTACCTTTCTACATCCCTTAGTTGGTATACAATTATTTGTTGTACTTACCGGAATCTTGTTTTTGACGAAAGTCTTGGGATGGGATCCTCTACCTATGAAAACAATAGTACGTTTTTCTGGAATTTTTATTTTTACAGGTGGTATTTGGGTTGGATTTATTTTAGGGGCTCAGGGCCCAAATGTCGGAAGTACTCAAGCTTTTTTTGATATAGTAGAATTTCGCATAGCTCATCATTTCTTCCCTAGCTACTTTCCTAAAAGTCACGTGATAATAATTTCCGCGTTATCTATTTTTTCTACGGTTTATTTTTTCAAAAAACATACCATCCTATTTCTATTTTATCTAATTACAGGCGTTGGAATAATCTCATATCTTATAGGGATTTATTTGGAGATAGAGCTCTTTCTTTCATCTCAATGGATGAAAACAACTATCTGGCTCAAGTTCTTTTCTATCATTGCTATCTTTTCCTGGCTTCAAAGTTTAATTGAAATTAAATACCAGCGTCTTCTTTTTATAATTGGATTTATTGTCTCATTGCTCCTAGCGCTTGTACGATTCAACCCTAAATATGACTCCCTACCGAATCAAACATTGTATAGTTGGATAAAACAACATACCATTAAAGATGATTTATTTTTAGTTCCTCCACATTTATCGGATTTCAAGTATCATTCAAAAAGAAGTAGTTATTTTGATTTTAAAGCCATGCTCCATCATAAACCGGAAATTTTCGAGTGGGCAAAACGATTTGAGCAAGTTTATGGAATGAAAATTGGAGATAGATCAACAGGAGATGACATTTTCGGTAAGATCAAAGGTCGATTTGCTCATGGAAACATCATCCACGAGTCTTCACCCATCGATTATTTTATCATTCCAAATAACACTGATTATCAAATCATTATTGATACTTTTGATTTGCAAGAACGCAAACCTTTATATATAGATTCAGATTTTATTATTTATGGGCAAGAAGAACAACAAAAGCAAGCAAAAAACCAATAAGAAAATCCAATCTAAGCATCAACAAACCTTTATTCAACGTTTACCCGTTTGGAGTATCGCTCTTCTCTTAGCTCTTTTCAGTTTTATACTTTACTCCAATAGCTTAAGTCATGATTTCACTGTGGATGATCCACTTGTTATAAGTGAAAATAAAATTGTTCAGAAAGGAATATCGGCCGTTGGAGAGATATGGACATCAAGTTATCTACAAGGATACAACACACAAGTTGACGCCGCTTACAGACCAATAAGTTTAAGTCTTTTTGCTTTGGAAAAATCGCTATTCAATGGAAAGGCTTCCATGATGCATTTTATGCATATTCTATATTACAGTTTAGGCATTTTTCTATGCTACTTTTTTAGTCTTAAACTGTTTAAAGGTAATCAGCTTTTAGCCATATCAACCACTTTACTATATCTAGCACATCCGATACATACTGAAGTAGTAAATAATTTAAAAAGTAGAGATGAATTACTCATGATGATAGGTACCATGGGGATGGGTTATTTCTATTTGAAATACCTTCAAGATAAGGGGTCGAAACTCTTGCTTTTTGCACTTGGATTTTACTTTGTTGCCCTTTTCTCGAAAGAGACGGCTATTTCATTCTTTTTAATGATTCCTTTATTCTATCTCTGGGATCAGCAAAGATGGAGTAACGATGCATTAAGACATGGTGCATATTTTCTATTTCTTAGCATTCTATATTTCCTGATCCGAACAAAAGTTGTAGGTACATATGATATTGATATGGATTATATGAATAATGCCTTACTTGCTTCAGGGGATTCGTTCATTGCCAGATTTCCCAATGCCATCATGCTATTAGGGAAGTATCTTATAATGTTAGTACTTCCTTATCCATTAAGTGTAGATTATTCTTTTAATTCTATTCCTATGACAGGATGGAGCTCCCTTTGGACCTATGCTAGTCTTCTCAGCTATATGGCATTGGTATACTTTAGTATTCAAGGCATTCGACAAAAGAAAATTTACGGCGTTCTTATCCCGTGGTTCTTAATTACTATCCTGGTTGCATCCAATGTATTTTTATTAATTGGTTCCACCTTTGCCGAACGTTTTCTATTCGTTCCTTCCTATGCTTTTTGTGCAGGATTAGCTCTCCTACTTGTTCATCTGCTAAAAAAGATAGCGATCTATCCAATCATTGTACTGTCTATCGTGGGAGGCGTTTGGACTATGAATAGAAATCTTGATTGGAAGACGGACAAGGACTTATTCACCCGAGATGTGGTGTATCAAGAAGAAAATGCCCGAGTTCAAACATTCTATGGTCGTTTTACACATGTAGCAGCAAAAAAACTGGATAAAGAAGTTCAACAAAAGGAATATGAAACAGCTAGTAAAGCTTTAGAAAAAGCTACCTCATTAGCACCCGATTATATGGTCGCTAATTATTACCGAGGTATGTTGGCAAAAGAAATGAAAGACAATGCTCTGGCCATGGACATGTTTGGTAATGTTGTGGAATTAGATTCTACCTTCAAAGCTGGTCGCATGCAATATGCCATAGCTCTTGGCAAAGCGGAAGAGCACAAAAAAGCGGTTGAACAATATCATTGGCTACTAGATCATGGAAAGAAAAACTTTACTATTATTCATAATATAGCCTTTAGTTATTTAAAATTACGTCGTTATAAAGAAGCTGAAAAATACTTCTTGGAAGCGCATCAACTTAAGCCAACGGATAAGAATGTACTTTCTAATTTAATCAGGATCTACAGGGATGGTTTAAAGGATCAAAGTACTGCATTGATTTATAATGACAAGTTGAAAGCATTAAAAAATAAATAGGTGATTAGGTCTTACTAAGGAAATTCGTAAAACTGTTGGAATAGGGAGATGGTTTTGAGACGGATTTGGAAGATATTCCGTGTTTATTCTCGGGGGTATGGTGAGTTTCTTTGAAATCGAACTGAAAAATGGTGTTTACGAGTATTTTTCACCAATTCTGATGCCACGTGCTTTGTAAAGCCAATCAAATCAAAGGCTTCACCCAAAATCCGCATTGCATTTTTCTTCTTTTTCTTCCCTCTGGAACTCAAAAAAATAGACCCCTTCCCCAACTTCCGTGGAATACGAAAATGCGATTTCTTCGATCGATACTTTCTCCTACTTTGATGCAACTTCACCAACCGATTCTTCACCAGCTTAATAAACCGCATACATTCTCCCAAACTCTCAAAAAAATAACGCTCATATACGCTATGCACTTTACTTCCAGTCCGCCCCTGCTTACGATTCGTAAACTTTACAAATCGACTCAAAAACAATCGCATACGTTCCGAAATGACGCGCCAAACATCTTCTTCCCTAAATTCTTGCCGAACTGATTCTGGCAAGGACTCGTAGGCATTAACTTTGACAATCATCACCCAGCCATCCTTCGTCAATAAATATTCATAGATCTTCAAATAAGAACTAAAATAGAAATTCGCCAAAATTAGAAACTGCCTGGCCTCTACTAAATCCTCGATAAACAACGAATTGGCGGATGATTTGCCTTGAAATACATAAAAACCGTTGCAAAATATCTTCTTAGTGCGTATCATAATCATTACATTTTAATAAAAACTTATTCTCTCTTATTAGTGTAATGAACACTGGATTCCGTTCCAGTTTTTGTGATAAATTTTAAAAATATTTTACAACAACCTGAAAAACAAACCATTAAAAAAGCAACTACAACTCCTTAGCTAAATATTCAGCCGTAAAACCAATGCCTTTTTTGACAATTTGCTCAGGAGTGCCTTTCGCTATAATCTTTCCTCCGCGTTTACCACCATCCGGTCCAACGTCTATAATATAATCTGCTACCTTCACCACGTCTAAATTGTGCTCGATTACCAAAACGGTATTTCCTCGTTCAACGAGTCGATTTAGCACATCCAACAAATGTTGAATATCGCGAAAATGCAAGCCAGTGGTTGGTTCATCTAGAATATAAATGGTTTTTCCCGTATCCTTTTTAGACAATTCTTCAGCTAACTTGACCCGTTGAGCCTCTCCTCCGGAAAGAGTGGTCGCTTGCTGCCCTAATGTGATATATCCTAGTCCTACTTCTCGGAGCGTCTTTAATTTTCGATGAATAGATGGAATATTCTCAAAAAACTTCTCCGCGGTATTTACATTCATGTCCAACACATCGCTAATCGATTTTCCCTTAAACAAAACTTCTAGCGTTTCCCGATTATACCGCTTCCCCTGACATTTTTCACATTCGATATATACATCTGGAAGAAAATTCATTTCAATAACGCGCATTCCAGAACCTTGACATTCCTCGCACCGTCCTCCTTTTACATTGAACGAAAATCGACCAGGCTTATAACCTCGAATTTGCGCTTCAGGTAAATTGGCATATAAACTTCGAATCGGTCCAAATAGCCCCGTATAAGTGGCAGGATTGGAACGCGGCGTCCGTCCAATCGGAGATTGATCAATTTCAATAACCTTGTCCAAATGTTCCATACCGGATATCGAATCATATGGTAAAGGGATCTGAGTACTCTTATAGAAATGAGCCCTCAAAATTGGATATAAAGTTTGCTTAATCAAACTTGATTTACCAGAACCACTGACACCTGTTATACAACAGAATACACCCAAGGGAACTTTTAGATGCACCTTCTGTAAGTTGTTTCCTGCGGCTCCTTTCAATTCCAAATAGGTTTTATGTCCTTTTCTACGCTTCGAAGGAACAGCAATTTCCTTTTTACCATTCAGATATTGGGCTGTAATAGAATCAAATTTCTTAAATTCGGTAGGTTTTCCGCGCCCGACAATCTCTCCACCATGTACACCCGCCCCAGGACCTAGATCAATTAAATAATCCGATTCTAACATGAAATCTTTATCGTGTTCCACAACCAGTACACTATTCCCTATTCTTGTTAAGTTTCTCAGCGCTTCAATCAAACGATCATTATCCCGTTGATGTAAGCCAATGCTTGGTTCATCTAATATATAAGTGATACCTGTTAATTGAGATCCAATCTGTGTGGCTAATCGAGTCCGTTGCGCCTCCCCTCCAGACAAGGTTCTTGCTGGTCTATTTAAATTCAGATAATCGAGTCCAACCTGCAGTAGGAAACCCAATCGCATTCTGATTTCTTTTAAAATATCTCGAGCAATATTTTTCTGCTTATCGTCTAAGTGATCTTCGATGGTTTCAAACCACGCATATAATTCATTGAGATCATAAACGCCCAATTCTCCGATGTGCTTTCCGCCTAATTTAAAGTGTAAGGATTCTTTTTTTAATCGATATCCATTACAGCTAGGGCACGTAACGATAGTCATAAAAGCGGAAGCCCAGTTTCTTATTTTTTCCGATGTAGAATCGCTATACCATCGTTCTAGCATACGAATCAAGCCCTCATCTTCCAACTCGTACATCCAATCGTATTTGGCATAACTTTTTGAATCCTTCTTAGGATCTCCGTTCAAAATTATATCCAAGGCTTTTTTCGGAATATCCTTGACCGGTGTGCTAAAAGTAAATTTATATTTCTTGGCTATCTTACGCAGCTGCTTGAAGGTAATGGTATCTCGAACTTCGCCGAAAGGAACTATACCTACCTCATTAATACTCTTCGAATCATCTGGGATCACCTTATCCATATCCACAGAATTCAATTTACCCAATCCATTACAGGACTTGCAGGATCCGTAGGGAGAATTGAAAGAAAAAGTATTCGGCGATGGCTCTTCATAAGAAACACCCGATTCAGGGTCCATCAATTGTTTAGAAAATGGAAAGACCTGATCTTTATCCATATCATAGACCATCATAAAATCACCTCCCATCTTCATGGCCGTTTGAATAGAACTGGTAATTCGATCTAAACGGTTTTCCGATACTTTAATGCGATCAACTACGATTTCGATATCATGTACTTTGTACCGATCTACTTGTAATCCTTGGACCAAATCAATGATTTCTCCATCTACTCGAACCTTGGTATATCCTTTCTTTCTGGTTTGTTCAAACAGCTCACGGTAATGCCCTTTTCGTCCGCGAACGACCGGAGCCAAAATAACAATCTTTCGATTGTTGAATTCCTCCATGATCAAATTAATCACCTTCGTTTCGGAATATTTGATCATACGTTTACCCGTCTCATAGGAATAGGCCTCTCCAATTCGAGCATATAAAAGTCGAAGAAAATCATAAATCTCTGTGGTCGTACCTACTGTCGATCGAGGATTCCAGCCAGTCGTTTTTTGCTCAATAGATATCACCGGTGATAAGCCATTAATTTTCTCCACATCGGGTCGATCCATGCTTCCCAAAAATTGTCTAGCATACGAAGAAAAGGTCTCCACATACCGTCTTTGTCCTTCGGCATAAATCGTATCAAATGCTAGAGAAGATTTTCCAGATCCACTGACGCCAGTAATGACGACCAGCTGATTCTTGGGAATATCTAGACTAATATCTTTTAGATTGTGCTCACGAGCACCTATGACTTCTATTTGATCATTTTTTGACATAAAGAGTAAATACTATAAGCAAAGAAAGGTTCAAGCAAAAGCGTAAAGATGGTTAATTTGATTTGTTCAACTTTGCTATTTCTTGGTATATTTTTGAAGCACTTTCATCCCAAGAAAAATCTGCCATACGATCCTTACCATCTTTGACTGCTTGTCTACGCCAGTCTTCATCGGTTAAGGCATCAACTATGGCCGACGAAATGTCATTTACATCGGTGGATTTCGCCACTTTTCCGATTTTATTTCCAACTTCCATCAAGGCAGGATCATCCGAGTGTACAATAGGGATTCCTGCAGCCATCGCCTCTAGCAAGGGGATTCCAAACCCTTCAAAAAGACTAACATATACAAATAATCTTGCCTGCTGCAATAAATTGTACTTGGTCTCTTCATCAACAGCACCTAGAAAAATAATATCCTCTTTAAAGCGAAGCTGCTCCAAAACCGTGTCGAGGGTATCATTTCCAAAAGCTTTTCGTCCAGCCAAAACTAACTTTATACGTTTCGAGGGTTGCTTTTCCCTGAAATCATTATAAGCTTGAATCAATCGTATGATATTTTTTCGAGGATGAATAGAGCCTAGATATAGGATATAATCTTCAGAAATGATAGAACGACTTGGATATGGCTTTTGCTCAGGAAGCGCATTATATGCCACTGCTATTTCTTGATCGGGCTTACGCCCAAAATGGGCAACGATATCATCTCGCGTTGTTTTAGACACTGCAACGATACGGTCTGCCTTCTTATAAAAAAGTGGCATCATTTTTTGATAATAGGACAAATGCCCCCTTTTCATGGATGCGGGATAATGCAAATACGTAAGGTCATGAATCACCAATAATTGAGGCACCTCTGTCGTCATGCTTGTAAATCCATCTGGACTAAAAAATACATCTATTCGGTGTTTTCTTAAGGCTTTCGCCATACTTCTATCAAACCAAATCTTCCATAAAATGGGATGTCTTGAAGGAGGGAATACATGTACGGCATGAACATTTTCCGCAATCAGAAATTGCTCGTCATACGGGCGATCAAAAAACAGATAAAACTGATCCTGAGGATTGGCCAATATCATACGCTTCGAAATCTCCCAAGTATAGCGTGCGATGCCTTCCATTCGATGGGTTAGTAACAGTCTTGTATTAATCCCTATTCTCAATCGTCTAAATTGTATTCCTCCTTTCAAAAGTATAATTAATCTTAGGAGAAGTGAAACTATTTCTAGGCTTTAGAACTTAATACAGTAATAAAAGAAAAATATGAAATCCTTATTGATCGCTATAGCAGTAGTCGCCGTTGTTTTTGCTGGCCGCTATCTCTACATGAAGCCAAAGTTTATGATGGGATCTTCCGTACCAAACTTTGAAACCAATTTGAAAGACAATCGTCCTTTCCAATTGGAAGCACTTTATAAGGATAATATCGTATTGCTTGATTTCTGGGGATCATGGTGTGGACCATGTCGAGCTGATAATCCGAAATTAGTAAAATTGTACGATGAATTTCATGGACAATCCTTTGATGGATTCGATGATTTCGAAATCGTTAGCGTGGCCATCGAAACAAGAAAAGAATCCTGGGAAAGAGCCATACAACAAGATGATCTGAAATGGGAATACCATATCGGACAATTTGATCGATTTTCTTCTCCTATTGCCAAGCAATATGGCGTTCGAGAAATTCCAACCACCTATCTAATCAACACCAATGGTAAAATCATAGGCGTCAATATGACATATGATGAAATCAAGTCTTTCCTAAGTCAAAAATTATCGAACAAATAGTCATAGAATTCAATGCTTTTTATGACAATCTGTCTTTTGAAATATAAAGGCAAGATACTTGCTATATATTAGCTTAGGAATGATTCCAAAGTAAGAATGAATATATTCAATAAAATAAAGAATAAAGTGAAAAAGGATAGTACAGAAGAAATTCAGGAAAATCTAGAAGAAAACAAGAAAGCGAAGGCCACTAAAAAATCGAAAAAACCAACGCTAAAAGAACAACTCAAAGAAAAAGAAGGCGAGTTGGCAGAATTAAAAGATAAGTATCTACGAATTTTTGCTGAATTTGATAATTTCAAGAAAAGAACGATAAAGGAAAAAATGGACTTCATGCGGAATGCTTCGCAGGACGTATTGAGTGACATTTTACCAGTTATTGACGATTTTGATCGCGCCAAACAAGTATCGGACAGCGAAGATTCCGAGGAGCAGTTCCCCGAAGGTGTCACTTTGGTATACAATAAATTGAATGGTGTGCTGAAATCAAAAGGAATCAAAGAGATGGAATCAACCGGAGAAGTTTTTGATTCCGAATTACATGAAGCTATCACAAAAATTCCTGCACCTACTGAAGAGTTAAAAGGCAAAATCGTGGATACCATTCAAAAAGGATATTACTTACATGACAAGATTATTCGTCATGCCAAAGTAGTAGTCGGAGAATAAGAATAATTATGGCTAAAAGAGATTTTTATGAAGTTCTAGGCGTCAGCAAATCTGTTGATGAAAAAGAACTGAAAAAAGCATATAGAAAAATTGCAATGAAGTATCACCCGGATAGAAACCCAGGTGATCAAGCGGCAGAAGAAAAATTTAAAGAAGCGGCAGAAGCCTACGAAGTATTAAGTGATCCTGATAAAAAGGCGAGATATGACCGCTTTGGACATGATGGCGTTAATGCTCAATATGGAGGCCGTGGAGGAGCGACCATGGAAGATATTTTCAGCCAATTTGGCGATATCTTTGGAAACTCAGGCAGTCCATTTGACAGTTTCTTTGGAGGATCTCAGGGTAGAACACGCTCTACTCAGGGACAACGCGGATCTAACTTAAGAATCAAAGCGGCACTTACCTTAGAGGAAATAGCCAATGGAGTCAGTAAAAAGATCAAGGTTAAGAAACAAGTAGGATGTAAGAGTTGTAAAGGCACCGGTGCTAAAGATGCGTCTTCTGTGAAAACATGTGGCACATGTTCCGGAAGTGGTTACGTACGACAAGTAAAAAATACCTTCTTAGGGGCCATGCAGACAACAACAGCCTGCCCAACTTGTGCAGGTTCTGGAAAACAAATTACAGCCAACTGTAATGAATGTCGAGGATCTGGAAGAACAATGGACGAAGAAATCGTGCAAATGGATATTCCTGCTGGAGTTGAAGATGGTATGCAATTATCTATGAGGGGAAAAGGAAATGCTGGTAAAAACGGTGGCCCAGCGGGTGACCTATTAATTAGCATTGAAGAAAAACCCCATGAGCATTTCAAACGAGATGGACAAAATGTGATCTACGATCTATTTATCAATTTTGCAGATGCGGCACTGGGCACGAGCGTCGATGTACCGACTTTAGAGAACAAGGTAAAAATCAAAGTTCCTAGTGGAACGCAAGGTGGCAAAATATTCCGATTAAGAGGTAAAGGATTACCGGCTATTCAGGGTTATGGAAAAGGTGATCAATTGATTCATGTTAATATTTGGACACCTAAAGTGCTCAACAAAGAAGAGAAACAGTTGATGGAAAAACTACGCTCGATGCCTAATTTCAAACCAGATCCTGGCAAAGAAGAACGTGGTTTCTTTGAAAAAATGCGCGACTATTTCAATTAGTCCTTCTCATAAAATTAAAAGAGCATTGCAACAATACTATGCAATGCTCTTTTAAAGTTTATACTATAATGATGTTCAAAAAAGTCCAATTTACCTTAGTTATTATTCTCTCCTCTTTATTTCTTCTTTCTTGTGACAAAGGAGTTGTATACGAACAAAAGGTGGCTATTGAAGGAGAATCTTGGAATTACGATGATCCTCTACTATTCGAATTTGAAGTAAAGGACACCACTGAATATTATGAATTGGTAACGGACATCTTTTACAATCCTGACTTTTCATATGAAAACTTTTACGTACGTATAGCCACCGAATTTCCATCAGGTAACAAGGCAGATGATGTTGTATCCTTTCAAATTGCAAACAAAATGGGCGGTTGGATTGGATCTTGCGATTCCAAAGAATGTGAAACCGAACTTATTCTTCAAGATCGATTTCGCTTCAAAGAAATCGGTGCACACAAATTATATATTGAAAATTATTCTCGGGAAGCTTTATCCGGCATTCATGCCATTCGATTGAAACTATATGATACCTCTAAAATGTAATATCTGATCGCTCCTGATACGTTTATTTGTTTCTAGCAAACTCTAATTGTTCTTGTAGTAACTCCATCGCTTCTTCCCACTCCTCTACCTCGACGACATCATCGAATACTTGATTTTCTTCGATGACCGCGTCACGAATTTGAGCCTTCCATTGATCCAACTTGGCATCGATCGATTCTTTCGTCATGACATCTCCCAGCAATCGATCTTTATGATATTGATACAAATCATCGAAGCTCGCCCAACCGGCAACGATTTTGTCACAAGCTGCTGATCGTTGCTTCGCATTCCAACTTCCATATCCGAAAGGCTGACAATCATTACTTATTTCTCCAAACGCATCCGCTATAGGCGTCACCGGATTTTCATTTTGAATAATATTCTCAAAGGCATTATCTAAATCCCATGGAATCAGATGCACTTTTTGATTAGTCGGTTCTTCATACCAATAGAAATTATGAGGTGAGCAAAAATTACCCGAACAGTACCAATGAAATGGCCCATCATCATGACGGATCGTGCGATCTACTACAATCATCGACATCGTTTCGTCCATATCCATACGATTTTGAAGAATATCAGAAGCCTGATCCCCCTGAGCAGAACGCATAGATTGTCCAAAACTTTTGAATATATCGAAACTTGGATTATCATCTTCATTTGTTCTTAATGCTTGGAAAAATTCCTGATTAGATGGAATATTCTCCTGCATGTCCAGCGGCCACAATTCCTTATATAAATTACCCGCATCGTCGTCAAAATTTTCTTTGATAAACCGCTTGTCTATTTGCTCAACCAAGGAAAATAATCCAGCAAAATCACCATTAATTTCCAGTCTAGCATGCACTGCTCTGGGTGCTGGAACACCCATTTCTCGAAACAGATAATAGCCCAACCGATCATGCATTTTGGAATCATCCAGATTCATGGAATGAAACTGCAATTTCTTTAGGCCATAAAATCGCTCTTCACGCCCCTCCCAATTGATCTTGATTTTCATGGAAAGTTTACTACATGTCTTAAAGCCAGAAGGATTGGTCCAATCGTTTCCCGATACACATCCTACAAAACCACCTACAGAACCTTTATATCGAATTCCTACGGGACTAATGGTATCGGATTCAAACACCAACATACCTTCCACATATTTTTCAGCTGTAGGATTACTATTAATCTCATGTAAAGCACTCCCTGACAAAATCAACGAATAGGTGCGTAACGCCTCTTGATCAAAGATATACTCCGAATCTCCCGTTATATAAGCCTCATCACCTGTAGGAACGAATTCAGGTACAGAAATTTCAGGATAATCATTCGGTGGCAGCGTCTTCGTGCATTGGCTTCCTCCAAGAACAATGGTACAATAAAGTATGAATTGACGTACTGACATATATAAAACTATCAATTATTTAAGAGTTTTAGCTGCCAAGCCTCCAACTTTTAGACGAAATTATATTTTGACTATTTTTCTGACGGCAGTCGATTGATCATCAAAAAGTAATGTCACAACATACTTAGAGGCAGGAAAGGGATGCGTGTCCACCCTTATTCGCCCATTGTCTACAGAAGAATTTTGATAGTATAATTTTCCTTGCAAATCAGATATCCAGATTTCCTGAATCTTTCTTGTAGTACTGGATTCTATGAAAAGATGATCCACCAAAGGATTCGGAAAAATATTTATATCGGTTTGTGCATTGACCATGGAAGCACTTATAACATCCGAACAAAGAGCCTCATTTCCATAGACGAGCTGATCTTCTGAAAAGAAACATCCCAATGCGTGATCTATGGTATCATTCTGCACCAAATCACAATAATCAAGTGGCCCAAAAAATGGGTGTTTCAAATTTCCTACTTTTTCAAGCCATTGAAAACCATTGGTGGAGGAGTAGATGGTACTACCATCTACTGGATCAAGCTTTACATACGAATATTGCCAACGTTTATTCATTTGATCTAGAACTTGAATAGGAATAATGTAATCCAATGTGAAAATACAATGGGACGTAGCTTCTATACTTTCATCCAATTCCATTTGAGGATCAATCAATAATATTTCCTCCATATTGGCATTAAGCCGATAAACGAGCCCGTCTTGATCCTTTCGAACATAATAGTTTTCGAGCTCCCAATTCAGTGGATCATGGTCTAGACTTTTATACACTTTCTTGTATACGGTGTTATTGAAAATAGTATCTCCTTCAGTCGTATAATAGGTAGGTGACAGCGTCTCTTCTATCCAATCCAGTGTATGGTATACCCAGATATTACCATCTAATAAAAGATCTTGACTATTTAATCGTGGAATAAAGCTTAGGGTACTCAATAAGAGCAGGTAGGTGATGGTTTTCATATGTATAGGTTTTCTATAAAGTTATTACTAGAGTGCACTACAAGGTGGTCATAATATATATATAGATGATCTACATGGACAAATGCGCTGTTTTCGTTCATCCATTATTTCTGCTTACTAACCGCGATAGCGATGTGCAACCACTAGTCCCGACAACGGAGGGATGAGGCGTATGCCGAATGGTGAAACGTAGCGACGTCGCTGATGCGACTTCGGAGCATCTGCAGCGGATCGCCCTAATTATTGAATTCGACAATTACATATCCATCTAAACTAATTCTAGAAAATTAAAGTTGAATTGATTACGTTAAACAAATGACAAAGTCGGTATTTCACTTTTCGAATTGGTGAATCAATCCTACTTTTAAGTATTAAACAAGATAATTTTATGAAAGTATTGAAAATCAGTGCTGTCTTATTGGCCCTTGCAACGCTCGGATTAGGTGTATCAGCAAAATTGATCGACAATGACAAATACTTTGAAATCATAAAAAACATTGAGATTTTCTCCAATGTTTACAAAGAATTGAACCAAAATTACGTAGAAGATATTGATCCTGGCGAACTGATGCGGACGGGTATCGATGCCATGGTTGCTTCCTTAGACCCGTTTACGAACTATATCTCGGAATCCCAGGTAGAGCGATACCGCATCAACACACAAGGGCGTTACGAAGGAATCGGGATTTTGGTAGGCATGATTGACGGTGATGTGACCATCACAGAAGTGACAGAAGGTGGACCAGCCAATGCGGCTGGAATAAAAGCTGCCGATGTAATCAAGTCGATCAACGGTATCTCGGTAGTGGGAAAAAGCGATGATGAAGTCAACCAAATCATGCGTGGTGCTCCAGGTACCGATATCGAGTTATCCATCGCTAGACCTGGTACATCTAAGCAACAAACCATCATGGTTTCCAGAGATGAGGTGAATATTCCAAATGTGCCGGTGGCTGAAATTCTCGACAATGATGTTGCCTATGTTTCTTTAACCACCTTTACGGCAGACGCCGGAAAAAACATACGAAATGCGCTAGAAAAACTTAAAAAAGAACAATCTGACTTGAAGGGAATCATTCTGGATCTTCGAGATAATGGAGGAGGACTTCTTCGAGAAGCCATTGCTGTTTCCAATATTTTTATTCCTCATGGAAAGAATATCGTGAGCACCAAGGGAAAAGTTCGTGAACGTGATCAAAGTTATGATACTCGTATCGAACCGTTTGACGTGGAGACTCCGGTCACTGTTTTGATTGACAAGAAATCGGCTTCAGCTTCTGAGATTGTCTCGGGCGTTATCCAAGATTATGATCGAGGCGTGCTGATTGGACAGCGATCCTATGGAAAAGGCTTGGTACAAAACACCCATGAGGTCGGTTACAACTCTAGAGTGAAGTTGACCATATCAAAATATTACATTCCGAGTGGAAGATGTATTCAAAGCGTTGAATACAAGAATGGTGAGCCTGTTGATATTCCAGATGAAAAAAGATCTAAATTTAAAACCAGTAATGGACGTACGGTCCTTGATGGCGGAGGGGTTTCTCCTGATGTTAAAATGGAAAAAAAGGAATTATCTCCTTTCGTAAAATCTTTGCTGAATGAACATGTTATATTTAAATATGTCACAGAATTCGTCTTGGCGAACCCAAGTATTGATTCTGCTAGTACGTTCCAATTTAATCAATACGATGATTTCGTGGCTTTCGCCCAAAAAGAAGGATTTAATTTTCAATCTTCCAGTGATCAACTGATCGAACAACTTTCAAAGGAACTAGATGCCATCGAATTGATGGATGAAAATAAATCACAGATAGCTACCATCAAAGCGAGTCTTTCTAAAGATCAATCCGATGATTTCGATGAATTTAAAGAAGAAATCATTGACCTTATTGAAAAGGATATTATTACCCGTTATTATTTCCAACGCGGTAAAATATTAAATCGATTGAATGGAGATCCTGAAGTAACGGAGGCCATTGCGATCATGAAAGATTCTAAGCGATACAATAGTATTTTAAATATCAAGTAAGAGCATGATAGATCATCATCCGATTATTCTGCACTTAGAGAGTGCGACCAAGGTATGCTCTGTGGCGATTAGTCAAGGAGATACGCTTCTAGATGTACAAGAGACGCATGAAGGCAATAAGCATTCAGAATGGATGACCCGATTCGTCGATATGCTGATGAAGAAGGCCGATATTCAATATAGCGATCTCGATGCCATTTCCGTGAGTCAAGGACCTGGGTCTTACACAGGTTTGCGCGTGGCCTATAGTGTTGCAAAAGGAATGGCGTATAGTCTAAATATTCCCATGATCGGTGTCGATACACTTCGTTCGTTAGGGTTAGGCTACTTCCAACAAAATCCATCCAATACTTCATCGTCTATCGTATTACCGATGATTGACGCGCGTAGAATGGAAGTGTATATGATGGCCTTGGATCAAAATCTGGATACCATTACGCCCGTACAAGCTATGATTCTGGACGAACATAGCTTAGATGCTTATGCGAGCTATGATCGAATTATAGCAGTAGGTGATGGTGCTTTCAAGTTGGAACAAATCGAATGGTCGGATACGATCAAAGCAAAAATGACCGTTCATACAGACATAATATGTAGTGCAGGACATCTTCATACAGAAGCTATCCAAAAAATGAAGGATCAAGACTTTCTTGACGTTGCCTATGACGTACCGCACTATTTGAAATCTCCTAACATTACTCGTTCGAAGAAAAAATTATTGACGAATTAGAGAACTCTTAGGAAAAAAGTGTTGTTTATAAAACAATGATAATAAACAACTTACATATTAATCCTACTTATTTTTTAATGAAAATAGCTTTTTGGCACAATACTTGAAATATATCAGGTGTATTTCAAATATTAATCTTTTAATCTATATTATGAGAAATAAGAAGAATGAAACAGTTACGCTAAAGAAAGGAGATTCGGATATCCAATTGGATTATGCTGATCTTAGAAAGGCGGTACTTGTTCTTAGAGCTGTAAATCATAAGCTGCGTCAAAGAATCATTGATCTTCTTGAAGATAATGATACCATGACTGTAACGGATATTTACATCAAACTAAGGTTAGAACAGTCTGTGGCATCTCAACATCTAGCTATTTTACGAAGAGCCGGTGTTGTATTGACCGAAAGACAAGGTAAATTTATTTATTATTCATTGGATAAAAACAGGCTAAATCAGATATCTAATCTGGTAGAAGAATTAGCTGGGTAGTTATAAAAATATACAGATTAAAAGTGGATTCCATCCCAAAAACGGATTACCATTTTTACATACCCTTTTAAGGCTTCGCCGAGTTTCCCTGAGAATAAAAATATAGAATATACAGTATGCTCCTAAGGAATCTTTCCGTGGGAGCCAAACTGTTATATACCAACTGCCAAACGAGTAATACCGAGCCATCTGTTTATGTGGAGGTCGCTTTTTTGGTGTATTACAACTAGAGAGTGCTTCCAAAATTGAGACTTTCAATCTTTTGTTGAAACAATTTGTTATTATATAATCAAAAAAGTGTTATATGAAATCAAATGATATACAGATTGTTTTAAATATTAAAAAATTTTAATATTTAGTTTGTAGTAAGAAATAATTTAATGCATATTTGCTTCATATACATTATTTTAAGAAGGAAACTACAAATCATCTTTTAAAATGAGTAAGACTAAGGTTGTATTTAACAACGAGAAGTTGCAGACTTCTTGTGATCTCATGCGTGCGCTAGCACACCCTCTTCGATTGAGGATTCTCGAATTTATCGATAGAAACGGAACTATCAATGTAAATAAGATTTACAATACTCTAAAAATAGAGCAATCCATTACTTCACAGCATCTCAAAATTATGCGATTAGCTGGTGTAATTGACGCCTACAGAGAAGGTAAGTTCGTACACTACTCGATCAATTACGATGTGGTAAAAAGAGCAGAAATTGCTGTTAATAATTTTCTTGGAAAAGCGGTTATATAGTATATACTCTACACTATTTTACAATAAGAATATATAAGTAAGCATTGACAACAAAGTCGATGCTTCCATGAAACTGAAAGTATTCAGCTATTCTTCTTCGTCTATATGTCGAGGTTCTATCCAAAAATTATTGGGCCCTTCCCCCTGTGTAATTCGAATCGTCTGTTGACTAAGCATTTCTAGTAAAGCCAGAAAGGTAACAATGGCTTGTACCCTTGTTTTAAGTGGTACAAACAAGGAGGCAAATTCCATTTTTTTTCCTGTATTCAATTTGGAATGGATATAGGTCTGTTGATCTTCAATGGTATAATTGTAATCAAATATTTGGTGCACTACCTTCTCTTTTCTGTCTTCCATCTTAGAGAGCAGTCCGTTAAACACCTTCATTAATTTGAATAGATTGAGGGATTCTAGTTCGACGTCCACCAGAGCCTTTTGAGCTATGATGCGCATTTCATCGGATACATTCCCTCTGGATACTTTCTTGGATTGCTGTTCTTCCATTTCTCGGAATTCTTCCAAGACATCTTTAAAACGCTTATATTCGATCAGGCGTCTTACCAACTCATCTCTTGGATCAATCTCCTCTCCTAATTCGTTTTTTTCTTTACGGGGCAACAACATTTTCGCCTTGATTCGCATCAATGTGGCGGCTACCAAGATAAACTCACTCGCCACATCAATATTTAATGTTTCCAACTGCCGAATGTATTCCAAGAAATCTTTTGTAATACTAGAAATGGGAATATCATTGATATCCAACTCGTCGCGCTCGATAAAAAAAAGAAGGAGATCAAAGGGTCCTTCGAAATGCTCTATTTTAATGCGGTAACTCAGCGTATTTCTTAAATGATTTACATTACTAAACAAAGATATTCTTTTATATCAAATCCTAGAATCCTAGCTTTGCCCTATGGAGTCAGTAAAAAACCATGCGGTCAAATTAAATGCAAAAGGTGAAAAAGCACTTCGATCTGAACACCCTTGGATCTTTGAATCATCCATTGTTAAGTTGAACGAAGAAGCCTCTGCAGGTGATAAAGCCATTATCTATGCCAAGAAATCAAATAAATTCCTTGGCCTCGGTCTCATTGATCCGTACTCTCCTATTCGCATCAAAATGCTACTATTTAAGAAATCTGTTCCCATTGATCAGGCTTGGTTTATAGATTGCTTCGAAAAAGCCTATAAGCGCAGAAAATCCCTTCTTGAAACAGATACCAATAGCTATCGACTCATTTTTGGAGAAAATGATGGATTTCCCGGATTGATCATCGATATCTATGCCGAAGTAGCTGTAATCAAACTATATTCGCATGTTTGGTACCCATATCTAACTTGGATCCAAAAGGCCACGTTGAACCAATCCAATGTGGAAGTGATCGTCCTTCGTCTGAGCAGAAACCTCCAAAAAAATAATGCTCTAGAAAGCCAACAAGATGGTCAAGTTCTATATGGCGAATTAAAAAATGAAACGGTCATTTTTAGAGAACATGGTATATTATTTTCTGCCAATGTCATCCAAGGTCATAAGACGGGTTATTTCTTAGATCATCGTGAAAATCGAAGGAAGGTTGGCGGTTTATCCAAGACAAGTAAGCGACATCCATCCGTACGCGTATTGGATGTTTTTTCCTACGCTGGTGGATTCTCTATACATGCTTTGACCGGAGGTGCCAGCTCTGTGACCAGCGTAGATATCAGTAAGCAAGCCTTAGAACTCGCCCGTTTCAATGCTGCACTCAATGGTGATTTTGACAATCACGAAACCCTTGCAGGAGATGCTTTTGCCATTATGAAAAAGTTAATCAACGAGGGCAAAAAATATGAATTGGTGGTGGTCGACCCTCCTTCTTTCGCCAAACAAGCGAGTGAAGTTGACACGGCTATTCGAAGTTATGAACGATTGACCCGTCTAGCTATACAATTGACAGCTAGAAATGGAATGATGGTACTTGCCTCTTGTTCCAGTAGAATAGAAATGGAATCTTTCGAAATGCTTGTTGCGCAACAATTAGATCGACAACATCGATCCTACCAGATTACAGAACGAACGCAACATGATGTGGATCACCCGATTGGTTTTAAAGAAGGCGCCTATTTAAAATGCCTGTATATTCTATTGGATTCCCCGAACTAAAAAATCCCCTTACACCGAAAGTGTAAAGGGATATCCTATTTTAATTGGTTTTATTATTCTTTCCTTCAATGAAAACATTGAAATATGCTATATCAGCATGCAACAGGGATTTAGATAATATCTCCGTAGATCATTTTTACGTAAGGACCTTGAATGAATTTTTCTGGAGAAATCTGACTTTGCAAATTGATGCCATTTTTCATTTCCCCCTGCAGTAACATTCGTGCACACTCACACAGTGGAGCGGCCGTTGTTGATTGAATAGCACGAAGTGTTTTTGTTCCAATTTCCATTGGATACACATTGACCACTTTATCTATACCTCTTAAACGACCCGTCTTATCTTTTCCAGTTACTCGACAGTAAATAATGATATGATCATTTTCAACGGATGGGATTTGATCCAACATACGTTGCTCTAATATTGCAGGCGCATCTTTCACCCCTTCCAGTTCTTTCAATTGGCTATCTACCCAATCATAGTGACCTACAAAACGAATCGTTTTATAATGTAAGTCTTTCACCTTATCCTTGAATGCATCCGGGAAATCCGCCGCCCCTCCAGAGGTAAAATTATCTTCGAAACGTTTTCCTTCCAACATCAATTCCTTACGATCTGATAAAGAAGGAATATTGACAACCTGATGATCTTTCACGATCACAGCTTCCTTCACGTATTCTGTTGCCACACCTATCGGACTCCAGGTAAAAGCGTAGAAATGCGGAGCAGAAGCATTTTGAGATAATGCACCCACTTTCATTTCCATCAATTCTAACTCATCAGAACCATACTGTTCCTTGAATTGATTGTATAAATAATTACCCAAAATATTGACAAAGCCTGGCGCAACACCCGTTTGTAATGCAAATCCTGTATTAGCATCTTTTGCCAATTCCATGATCTGATTGGTTTCATTGACATATTCCGTCAAGTTGGCATAGTGACAATTATTGTCTACTGCAAGCTGTGCCATACGAGGAGCTTGAGAACCCGGAAGACAATCTAAGATGATATGCCCCTTCTCCAACACCGCATCTAAGGTCGCATCACTACCGCTTTTCGGCATCATAAATCCTTCAACGACATCCGATTTGCCAGAGCCTTCTTGAATAAATTGTACCGCTGTATCAATAGCATTCTGATTGATGTCTCCGATATAGATTTTGACATCCATTTCTTTGCTAACCGATAAGATAAGACCAGCTGCCTGACCAATCCCACCAGCTCCTGCTATGATTATATTATGAGTCATTTGATTTTAATATTATTTGTTAGGTAATGTCTCGAACCATTTCCGAGAACGGTCGCAAATTTATAGATTGATTTCGATCTCAAAGATTATTTATTCAAAATACTTGCAACGGCAAGCAAGTTTTATGTTCTAGACTCCAGAAGTCGAAATTTTAACGCAATTCTACGTCGTTTTCTCAGATAAATATTTAGCTTGCATGGAAATTTAAGGATCATAGCAAAATGCTGCAAACGGACAATCTTACCTATCAATATCCCGGTTCAAGAGCGATCTTTTATCCGGACATTCAATGTGAGAAAGGACAATCCCTTTTGATTTTGGGAAAATCGGGTGTGGGAAAAAGTACCTTATTACATCTGCTCGGCGGATTGATGCAGCCTACAGCAGGTACCATCCAAATTGCCAATCAGAATATGACGCAATTATCTGGTCGATCATTGGATCAATTTAGAGGAAAACATATTGGCATTATTTTTCAGCAAAGTCATTTCATCAATGCCTTGAATGTAATTGAAAACTTGACCTTCACTAGAAAATTAGCGGGTCTCAGTCCTGATAAAAAGAAAATCAAAGGCATTCTTGATCGATTAGCGATACCACATAAAGCCAAGAAAAGAACAGACGAACTAAGCCAAGGTGAAATGCAGCGATTAAGCATCGCTCGAGCATTGGTTACAGAACCCAGTATTATTTTGGCAGACGAACCGACATCGGCATTGGACGATGATAATTGCCTGCGGGTTATCGAATTATTACAAAATCAAGCGCAGCAAGATGGGGCATCACTTATTATCGTTACGCATGATCATCGCATCGCTCGTGAATTTGACAATCAAATCACATTAAGTGACATAAAATAGAACTATGAATCTGTTACAGGTAAGCTGGAAAAATAGTTGGAACAAGTCCTTATCAAGTGCCTTGAGCATCATATTAATCGCTTTTGGCGTGGGATTATTGAGTGTGCTCGTTCTTTTTCAAAATCAGTTTTCCGAACAGTTCGACAAAAACCAAGCGGGAATCGGGATGGTCGTAGGTGCTAAAGGCAGTCCACTACAATTGATCTTGAATGCCATGTTTCACGTGGATGCACCTACCGGAAATATTAAAATAGAAGATGCTGCCTTTTTATTTAATAAGAAAAATCCATTCATTGAGACGGCGGTTCCACTTTCTGTGGGCGATTCCTATACGTCTTATCGCATCATAGGGACCAATCACGATATATTGGAGCTCTATACGGATCAGCTTCAAGAAGGGCGTCTTTGGGTAGAAAATATGGAGGTTACCATAGGTGCTCAGGTTGCACAGGAACTTAAGCTATCCTTGGGCGATCGATTTTACTCTTCCCATGGATTCAATGAAGGAGACTTGACACACGATGAGGGCGAAAAATTCGAAGTTGTAGGTATTTTAGAAGCTCATGGAAGTGTCATTGACAAACTCATTTTAACCAGTACGGAGTCCATTTGGGCAGTTCATGAAGGGCATCAGCATGAAGACGATGATCATCAACACGATCATGCACATGATGGATCCGAAAACCACGAACATGACCATCCCCATGAACATGACAGAGATCACAATCATGCCCATATGCCAATGGATTCACTCCAGTCTGCGAATGGTGCCACCAAATCTTTTCTGGATTATCCGAAAAAGGATATTACTTCCGTACTGATACGATTTAAAGACGATAAGAAAAAAGCCATTCCCGTGATCAATATGCCGCGTGGAATTACAGAAAATACGCCCTTGATGGCGACAGCTCCAACCTATGAACTCAATAAATTAATGGCCAATGTGGGCTCAGGAATTAAAGCCCTTCGTTACTTAGCCATTCTGATTGCCATCATCAGTGCCCTGAGCATATTCATCAGCCTGTACAATAATCTACGAGAACGCAAGCATGAATTAGCCATGATGCGTGTCGCCGGTGCAAAACCTTTCCAATTATTTGCCATCATTCTCTTCGAAGCAATGATCATCGGTACGATCGGAGCCATCATCGGTTGGTTGCTAGCCCACGTTTCCATGATTTTTATCTCGTCCTTACTCCATCATCAATTTCATTACGGATTGGATGCTTGGAAAATGTACCCAGCAGAAATGATGATTATTGGCGCCACCATCTTGATTAGCATCTTCGCTGGATTATTTCCAGCATGGAAGGCTTATAACACAGATATTATTAAAAATCTTTCTTAATTGAATAAAGCTGTTTTGCATTAGGAGGATTGCCAATCTCCTACGTCTATTGGCACCGCGCTATGCAGGGGTTCGCTAAGCTCCGTGCTACGCACCAGTACTGACGTACTGCCCTTACTATCCCTATCCCGAAATCCCTGCGATTAGATCTTCTTCGAAACCATGACCCATGCCGGTGGCACATTGAGCGGAACAAAATTCAACTCTACATTTCCAAATATCTTTTGATACATCTTCTTCGGAATCAAACTGTAATGAATCTGAATAAAAAGTCCTTTATCCACAAGACAATCCTTACACGTTTGAATAATTTTATAGCCTACTTCTTCAGGGATAATGGTAAATGGAATCGCCGAAATAATGTAATCCGCTTGTTCATAACCATGTTGCTCGAGATAAGAAGGTAATTTTCCCGCATCATCTTCTATTACGATAAGACGATCATCTTCTATTTCACGTATTTGAGCACAAAACTTCGGATTCAATTCAAACGCCAATAAAACGGCATCTTTCGACATACTTTTCAAAATGTGTTTGGTAACGACTCCATCTCCGGCACCCAATTCTACCAAAACTTTTGCCTTACCAAAATCAACAGGTTTGATCATCCCCTTACATAAGTACTTGGAACTTCTGGTAATAGTTCCGACCGTCTTAATATTCTTTACACTTTCCTTGAAAAACTTAATTGTTCCCATTTTCTCCGCCTTGCTATTCGTCATTGTATTGCATAAACTTTAGAAGGTCTGGATAATACTTGGCATAATTGGTTAATTGATTTGGAGGTATTTTCTGACCATCAACATACGGGACTATAAAGGCCCCACTAATATTATAATTGGCTAAATCATTTACTAATAATCGGGCATCATCGTATTTTTCATACAGGCCCAGGGTATAATTGTAATCCACCTGATCGCATTCTCTTTCGATCATGGAGTCATTGTACAGTAACAAAACTTGATTCTGATACATTTGCTTCACACTGGCTATCTGAATTCTATACGACAGGCCATCTTCCACCGTTTTGAAAAGCTCTCCTTTTGGATCTCGAAGATACTCCACCAAGAATGGTTCTACCATCGTAATATCTATTGGAAGATTCTCCGCATTGATGATGGTGAATTCGATCCTACTATTTACCTTTTCTGCGATCTTACTTTTTTTACCACCGATCTCCATTTTAGCGATTGGATAATTAGAGCCATAGCCTTTCAAACAAATCCGATCCTTCGAAATACTTTTTCCTACCAGATACTCCGCCACCTTTTCCGCTCTCTTAATTGAAAAATAAAGATCATATGCCTCCAATCCTTCCTCCTTGGTATGCGCCTTAATCTCCAATTTTAAACTTGGATACATGATCAACATATCCGCTAAAATATCCAATTCTCGACGGTTAACAGGAGTAATAATTTCATCGTTTGGTGTGTAATAAATGGTATTGATTACAAATTCTTTCTTCTCCTCTTTATTCAATCCTACGACCTCTTCCTGAGGTTCAGTACTTGTATCCTCTACTTTCACCACCATGGTCGACTCTTTCTCCTTCTTCTTTTTCGGTTTTTTCTTTGATTTTCGACTGTTCTTTTTATTGTTTGATTGAATCGCGGTTTTCGAATTGTTCGCCTCTGACGTTCGATTCATCGCGATGACCGGTTCCATTTCGAAGACATCATTGGCAATAAAGGCCAACTCCTCAGCCGGATTCAATTGACTTTTAAATTGATTCTTAAAATATACAACATACAAATCAAACCCACCGAAACCAGACTTTCTATCAGAGGTTAAACTCGCAGTAAAACCATCCTTACTCACATAAAAAGCCACGTCATCGCAGGCCGAGTTAATGGGTGCTCCCATATTTTTAGATGCTTTCCAAGTATCTTCTTGAAGATCGTAATCCGAAAAGAAAACATCATATCCTCCCAGTGAATTGACCCGATTGGAACTAAAAAACAAGGTCTTTCCATCATTAGAAATATGTGGATACGATTCATCGTATTTCGTATTTACATTAGGCCCCAAGTTTTTAGGCTTAGACCATTTCCCGTTTCTTCTAGCCGTTACATACAGATCATATCCACCATAACCACCTGGTCGATTACTTGCAAAAAGTAAGGTTGAATCATTGAATAAATGTAAAAACACATCACCTGCTTCTGCTTGAACTGGAGAAACAAATTTGGGTGGATTTAATACGGTTTTGGTTTCGACCGCAAAAGTATCCGAGTAAATCGTTCCTCGATCATAATCAGATCCCTTGACATAAAATAGAATAGATCCATCCGATGAAAAATCTAGGACCATCTCATCTCGAGAACTATTGATATAATCATTCAACTTTTCTGCTTCCATCCAACGTCCATTGACCATTTCAACACTGTACATGTCAGAATTGAATGTTCCAAATATTTCATCGACTTTTCCTTTATCATTTCTGCGACCTCCAGTAGCATTTCCACGGGCTGAAGAAAAATAATATTTGGTATCATAATTCGGGCTTTGAATCATTCTGAAATCATCATATTTTGAATTGATTTCTGGTCCGTAATTATCGACGAAGGCTATCGGTTCTCTATATTTTAGACGAGTAGCCACACCACATTGCTTGATGGTATGTATGATGTTGGCACGTTCTTCGCTCTTAGGGGATAGTCTTTTCAGATAAATCTTATAATTTTCAATAGCCTTTTTGTACTTACCCTCTTCATGAAAGATCTTAGCAATGTACAAAAATGTTTCATCGGGAATCACATCAAAACTTAGAATCGCTGATACATCTTTTTTAGCATCTTCCAATTTGCCTAGATAGTAATTGCTGACCATTCTTCGCAACAAAAGGTCTTTGTTGGCATGTCCATATTTATCCGCGTAGAAATAATAGGCTGCTTGTTCATAGTTATTTGCCTCAAAATACTTGAGCCCCTTCATGTATAAGTCTTTTTGGGCTTGACCCAAAAAACAAACAAACAAAAAGCATCCAATTAAAAAAATCTTCGATTTCATTCTATGGACAAGATACGTAAAAAACAGCTTTTTATAGAACATGATCCCACGTTTTTAGACGGAAACGTTGTACTCTCGGAGAGCTTCATTCAAGCTTACCTTCTTATCTGTACTTTCCTTTCGCTTACCAATGATTAAGGCACAAGAAACCTGATATTCTCCGGCTGGAAATTTTTTGGTATAAGAGCCCGGGATGACGACGGATCTAGCAGGAATTCTCCCTCTATATTCAACGGGTTCTGCGCCACTAACATCTATGATATGTGTCGACTTAGTTAAAACGACATTAGCTCCTAAAACACTTTCTCGTTCCACCTGCACACCTTCCACCACGATACATCTAGACCCAATAAAACAATTATCTTCTATGATCGTTGGTGTCGCTTGTAATGGTTCCAATACACCTCCGATTCCTACACCGCCAGATAAGTGCACATTTTTTCCAATTTGAGCACATGAGCCAACAGTCGCCCAAGTATCTACCATCGTTCCGCTACCTACATAGGCACCAATGTTAACAT
>JAHDFB010000101.1 GCA_020628475.1 Saprospiraceae bacterium
ACCGATTTACCGGATTCATTATTTTTTAGGATATAATCAAAGTTCGGAATATGAATCATCTTTCTAGAAGGATTATAGCTATAGGTTTCGTTGTAATCATTAGGATTTAAAGAAAGCGTATTTTGCTCCAAACATTCCATTATGTATGCCTTTTCCGATTTTATAATGGTCATCGTATCACCTTCATATTCAATCGGTTCGATATCATCGATCTTTATCTTTTTTTTGGAATATGAAGTAGTACTTGAATAAGTTGAAAAATTGCAACTACCAATAAAAATAATTACGAAGGACAAAAGAAAAAGTAAAATTTGTTTCATGATATAGTATTTGAATGACCTAATAGTATTCTCGTTGAATACTACAATATTAAAGCCTGCCATTTTATGGTTTATTTCTTAATACTGCTTCATATTTGTAAGAATTCTTGATTTTCCACTATGCGTCAAGTAATCAATCTTTGTATTTTCATGGCCTTCTTGATTTCTATAGGACTGTACATCTATGATATCTATTTTCCTAGAAGCATTTGGATCACTCAGGTATGCATTCTAATTTTTAACAACATACAGTCGAACAAATACATCGTAGGAGCCGGCATTTTATTTTATCTGTTTGTGCTCTGGTCCTTGCTTTTTGGTTCCGCATATGTTGCTGCTTCTTATCAGGCAGCGAATTTCTTATGTCCTATTTCCATGTTGATGCCCAATAAACTGATCGGCATCATCGAAATCGTATTACTCATCTTGTTATTGTATCGATCGATAACGAGCCTTTTTCGCATATCAACCATATCAAAATGAGCACGAAACTTTGGACCATTCAAGATGAGCAGGCATGGCATAGCTTGAATAGTCAAGGCGTGTTAAAAACAACGTTTTGCCACATTGATCCTGATTATTTGGAAGGCTACACTTGGTTGAAAAAACAAATGACAGATCGGATTGGCCCACCTGAAAGCAAGGATCAATTTCCTGTATGGGCTTGGTATCAATGCCACTATGCTGATAAAAAGAAACCTGATTTAAGAACAAGCGGATTGTTACCAAAAGGTGAGATCGGATATCGGATCGAAATAGAAAAGAAACAAGAAGATATCCTTTTGTCAGACTTTCAGTTATGGCATTTTCCGCTGGCCTACAAATCCTATATTGCCGATAATGAAGAGGCCGCCTTGTTGTTTGAAGAAGCATTGGTAAAAAAATATGGAACGGATTCTTACGCTGCATTACCACGGCATATCCAGACGGAGATCGAACAGAGTTGGGAGAAGATCTTTGATATGCACTATGACGAGGAGTATGCAACAGTTACTTTTGATAAAAAAAGTATTCAAGCTACTTTTTGGGAATTGCGCAGGGAAGAAATTGTCAAAGTGGATCGATTTATAGCACGTTAATCACGGTAATGTCCCATTCCTTTGGTACGCATTAAATTCTTTAATATCTTCGTGCCTTGAAAATATTCGAACTAAGCCATATCGGCCAATTCCATGTAAATCACAATGAAGATTTCTTAGTCGTAGAAGAAGCTGGAAATGGACGGACGCTCGTCGCCGTCATGGACGGCTGCTCTAGTGGAACAGACTCCCATTTTGCCTCTACATTAATCGGTAAATTATTGCGAAAAATTGCCAAACAAGAAGCCTACCAAGCTTTTATTGAAAAGGACCAAGACAGCTTAGATCAACAATTAGAAAGGGTAGGATTACAGCTGTTTGAAGAACTCCGATACTGCCATAATCTGTTGGATTTGCGTTCCGATGAGATTCTGTCTACCTTAATTCTTGGTTTGATCGATGCAGATAACCAACGTGCAGAGATCCTTGTCGTCGGAGATGGCGTCATTTACTGTAATGGTCAATATTATGAATTTGAAAATGATAATAAACCAGATTATATCGGATATCACTTAAATATGGAGAAACAGCTCTGGTATCAAACAAGAACCACCAAAAAGTCTTTTAATCACGTGAAGGATTTATCGATTTGTACGGATGGGATACATACCTTCAAGAATTTTGATGGAAAAGTATATCCAGATATTAGCACGGAAGAAATAAGGAATCATTTTTTTATTGCAGCCGTTGATATGGATAATAGACAGAGCCTTCATAAAATTCGACTTCGTATTAAACGGGAGTATGGACTGGAAGCAAGTGATGATTTAAGTATGATTCGAATGATTTTTTAATAGTTCCAGCATCCAAGATTTCTAGTGAATATTACATGTACCAGCAAAGAAGTTTACCTCGAAGTTAAATTGGAAGTTGGACTTCGCTATCCTTTTCTGTACAAAAGTTATCATCTAGCCAATATGGATTATGGAGGATTGTTACTTTTTGAGAAAGGCTGTCCCAAGTATTATCTAAACCTACTAGAAATCGAATCTACCCTGCTGCAAGCATTAAAACAGACGAATCTTTCTTTACAGAATGCTATTCTTCAGCTTTTAAAGAATAATGGTTATACATCTCTGGAATATCCTAAAAATCGCGCAATTTTTAACGGACCAAGTAAGATAGAGGCGTTTGATCTTCAAGAAATTCGGATTGCTGAATCAACTCTATAAGCGTCACCGCTGGGAGTGATGCGACGTAGGAGCAGTCCGAGCAAAGCACTGGTGCGTGGATAGGGACCGAGCCGAATGGCGAGTCACGGACATAGGGCCCGGACGCCCATATCCCAAAGTCATTTCTTATAATAAGCAACCCCCCAGTCTTCACCGAGGGGCATGCCATTACGCTACTAAGTATTGGGTTGGTTACATCCCAGAATCCTCCCGAAGGATTCATGAACATTTATTTTATGGAAGCATCTATTCGACCGTAACAGATTTAGCCAGATTTCTTGGTTTGTCGACATCCAAATCCAATACTTGAGCCGCATGATAGGCGATCAATTGTAAAGGAATATTCTGGATCAATGGCGATAAAATCTCGTGACAATCAGGGGTGTTAATCGTAAAATCAGCTAATCCTTCAGGAATTTCGATATGCTCCTGTTTGATCAAGATCACAATGGCTTTTCGTGCTTTTACCTCTTGAATATTACTAAGAATTTTCTGCAAATGCTGATCATTATTACAGACCGCAATGACCGGCATCTGTTCGTCTATCAAGGCTATCGGTCCGTGCTTCATTTCTCCAGCTGGATATCCCTCCGCATGGATGTAGGAGATTTCCTTCAATTTCAAGGCGCCCTCCAAAGCAATTGGATACATCGTACCTCTTCCCAGATACAAGGCATTGCTATGTTTAGCAATACGGTGCCCAATATGTTTGAAGACCGGATTGTCGATGGTTTGATGCATCAAATGACTGACTTGCCCTATCTCCAGACGAAGCTGCATGGCTAGTATCGGTTGTGTATCTTCTATAAAATGTAACAATAATTTATAGATAGCAATCAATTGATTCGTAAAGGCTTTGGTCGAAGCCACGCCAATTTCTGGTCCTGCCTTGATATCAATACATTGATCCACCATACGCGCAATCGAGCTGCTAGGAACATTGACCAGTGCCATCGTCTGACATCCGGCCTCTTTTGCCATTTCTAGTGCAGCCATTGTATCGGCGGTTTCACCGGATTGAGAAATTCCAATGACCAGATCTCGTTCGCTCAAAATAGGATTTCTATATCGAAATTCAGAGGCATATTCGACCTCCACCTGGATACGAGCATACTGCTCAAAAAGATATTCTGCAATCAAACCCGCATGCCAAGACGTACCACAAGCCGTGATAACAATACGATCAAAATTTCTTGGGATATCGATCGATAGTCCTTGTTTGACGAGTCGGGCCACTTTGCTCGGTTGTTCATGGATTTCCTTGAGCATGAATGATTCAAAGGCACCTTTTTGAGCGTCCAATTCCATCGATGAAATGCTGCTGATCGGCTGTTCGGTATAGCTTAAAGCGGTATCAAATATTTGATAACTACCTTGATCATTCATTTCAACGATAAGGTCATTTTCGATGTAGATGACATCCTCGACATATGAAACCAATGGCATGGAATCGGAAGCAATATAACATTCATCTGTTCCCAGTCCGATAACGAGCGGACTCTGTCTACGTGCAGCCCATAGTTTGGTCGGGTTATATAGATCAAATAGTACGATCGCGAAACTACCTTCGACCATTTCCAACGATCGTGCTAAGGCTTGACGGGTGGTTAAATGATAGTGCGTCTGATGCCATTCAATGAGTTGCACAAAAACTTCCGTATCGGTTTCACTCTGAAAGGTAAAACCATGTTCCATCAACATCACTTTGATCGAAGCGTGATTTTCAATGATTCCATTATGGACCATGGTATAGCGGCAGGATTGAGATTGATGTGGATGTGCGTTGATATCAGATGGTTCTCCATGGGTTGCCCATCTCGTATGTCCCAAACCAATGTTTCCATGTGTTTTTTTGTCCTGCGAATAATGCACTAGTGCAGATACTTTGCCTTGTTTTTTTAACAGACTTAAGCTGCCGTTCATGATAGCGACTCCGGACGAATCGTACCCTCTGTATTCTAATTTTTTTAATCCATCCAGTAGGATCGGATAAGCTTGCTTTTTGCCAATATAGGCCATAATTCCACACATAGTACTTATATTTTTGAGTGTTGATAAATAGGGTATCGATCAAGGCGCTGAACCCGAGATACCAGTTCTGAAGAAATAAATGGTTTGACCATATAGTCATCGGCCCCCAGTTCGAAGGCTTCGTGGATTGAGGCATGCGTACCAATCGAGCTGAGCACCATGATTTTGGTGTAATAATGCTCCGTCGAACGTATGTGTTCCACTAATTCAAGACCTGTAATAAACGGCATTATCAAGTCTGAAATGACGATAGATGGCTGTATTTGATCGTAAAGCTGTTTTGCCTGTAGACCATCGACAGCATATCGCGCCACATATTCCGTTTTCGAAAAGGTATAGCGCAATGCCTTCATGATCATGGGGTTGTCTTCTACGATTAAAATATTTGCTAACTTCATACTGATGCGAAGATCAGACGATTATGGAGTTATGAGCGTCGCTTTTCGTTTTTTGGTAGGATTCGAAAGATTTTTGGTGCTAGAAGAAAGATATGGGCGATCCCCGATCGATGATCGGGGCGTTATGTTTCGCTATTCGCCATGCGGCTCATCCCTTCGGGACAAGTAGCTGCACAGCACTATCGCAATGGAGTTTGATGATGTACTTAGAGTGGTTTTCATTCGTCATATGATCATGATTATGAAGCGCTTAGCACTTGGAAGATCCCGAAATTTATTGTATATTCAAGGTTCATTCAACTTACTCAACTTCCCTTATCTCATCATAGGTGCATACCTTATATGATATAATCTTAGTGTTAAGAGGTGATTTTGTGGTTAGGTCACCTCTTTTTATAGTTAGATGTTTATTTAAGATTCGTGCGTATTCATAGTGTTTAAGCGATATGAAAGCATGTCTGCTGTATATAATGTATGGCTATATGTGCTTGTTTTGATGTTTTGATTCGTGTCGTTTTATAATGATACCTAACATTGGTCATAGGCGATCAACTCCTAAGGAAATCGTGTGGAGGAAGAAATACTTTAAATTATGGAAAAGCAAAAGCTCAATACATTTATTGCACAGGGAAAATTGGAAGAAGCCGTAAGCTTATTACTTGAAATTTCGAATGAGTATTTATTAAGTTTTAATAAGGAAATCCTTTTGCTTTCTTCAAGATATAATGCGCTTAAATCCGATAGAATAAAGGGCATAATAAATACTGAAACGTATATGATTGCGTCAAATTCGATCACATATGGCTTGATAGAAATAATCGCATTAATGGATGAATTGGACAATTCTAAAATGAAGAAGAAATCAGATATTTCGATTCTTGAACAAATAGAAGTTCAAACTGCCGAATTTGAAGAAGCCCGTAAGATCTCTGTCACAACCTTAAGATTGAGAATGAAAAATGACATCGCTCAAAGTATTGGAAATAGGTTTATTCAATTTCCAGATGTAATGAAGCAATATATAGACACTAGATCGCTTGGAATAATTTGTGGACTTTGTATCAAAATTCAAGGAACACCGGAATATGGAGATTTAGACATCATTGAACGCATTGCTAAAGGCATTTCGAGTAATTTTACCAAGGGTTATATCACAAATGCATTGGCATCGCTCATACATGCTCAAAAACTTCAACTAGGTGATGATAACAGAATTAGAAAAGTGCTACTGGAATTACAGGAAAATGCCGATATTCCATTATCTAAAAATATTGAAAGAGTGGAAGCTGATTTAAATTATTTACTTGAAATAAAATAGTAAATGAAGAAGATTAACATATTGATAGTCGGCATAGGCGGAGTCGGTGGGTATTATGGTGCTTTATTAGCCAAACAATATGAGCAGGATGAACATGTCGATGTTTATTTTTTAGCGAGAGGAACCCATATGGAGCAGATTCGAAAAGATGGTCTGAGGCTCATCGAAAACGGGGTGGAAAGTATAGCATATCCGACTATGGCCTCAGATAAGGTAGAGGATTTTGGACCAATGGATTATGTCTTCTTATGTACCAAAAGTTATGATCTAGAATCATCTTTGGCACAAGTTATTCCAATCTTGCATGAACAAAGTTATATCATCCCCTTACAGAATGGCGTCAATAATCGAGAGATCATTCTTAAAAATCAGAACATCGCAGCAGTGGCACATGCCTGTGTTTATTTGATTTCTCGAATCGAAAAACCTGGCCTTATCGTTAAAAAAGGACAAGTTGATTCGATGTATTTTGGATTAGAAAATCAAGATAATCATCGATTGACTCGATTACAAGAAATCCTGCAGAAAGCTAGTGTCAAGGCTGTATTGACTACTGAAATAGAAAAAATCATTTGGGAGAAATTTATTTTCCTTTCATCCATTGCTACAGCCACTACCTTTTTCGATATGACGATTCATCCCTTATTAGCTGATGACGATAAAACGAGTCAATTGTGTCAGCTAATTCAAGAAGTTACTCAAGTAGCTCTTGCACAAGAAATAGACATCGAAGGCAATCAGGAGCACCGCGTAATGAATATTTTAAGAGGACTTCCCGCGGGTGCAACGGCTTCGATGCATTCAGATTTTCAAAAAGGCAAAACCAACACCGAAGTGGAAGGCCTTACGGGCTATGTGTTACGAAAAGGTTCTGAATTACAAGTACCCGTTCATGCCTTTAAAAAGATGTATGCTGCCATTAAAGCGCGGGTATCTTCATAACAGGAATTCGTCGTTCACATATTTTGTTGCTTTATTTTCCGAAGGATTTGATCAACGTATCGATAAGAAGGCAGCAAAGGATCTTAACTTGACCGTTAGGGCATTAAAAATTGTACTTATGAGAATTTTGAATGTTTTATTGGCAGCTTATGTAATATTTGGACTTTGTTCTTGTGAAGGCGGAACGGATTACATGAAAACCATTACGAATGCATCCAGTGAAACCATTACGCTGAATATCTTTCCTGAAACAGGAGCGGGTGGTGGTGAAGTGGTTTTGATGCCCAACGAATCGAGTGAAATTTATGCTTTTTCAACTACCGCAAAATTTGAAGGAGAGGATTATTCTTGCGCTTCAGATATAGACTCTATTCAGGTATCTGTAACGAATAATAAAACGTTGATTTTAGATCTATTGGATGGTTCTAATTGGACATTGGATCGATCTGGTAGAAGAATCGAATTACTGGATTGTAGTTTGACAATTAATGATTCTGATCTTCAATAGATTGGAAAAAGTGAAGAGAGCAGAATCATGTAAGGGTACTAATTATTTTATCCCGATATATGTTTTCTGCTCTTGCTTTTAATTAAGCATATTCCGTTGCAAGCTAAAATCCATTATGTTTTCACAAATCATTGTTTTTTAGTTGTTCTGAATTTTTGG
>JAHDFB010000026.1 GCA_020628475.1 Saprospiraceae bacterium
TTATTCTATTTAGGTACACTACATTATTTATTCTCTATCGTGTCAATGAACTTTTATATTTTAGATTATTCTAATGCGTTAATAAATCATTTATAATCAATTAACTAGAACAAGTAAAATCAATTTGCTTTTTACGAATTTCGACCACATTTACTATTAAACAGATCATGAAACTCAACCCTCATTTTCAAATGGGATTGCAAAGATAGGACTATTTAATTCTTACTTCCAAATTTTTGAGCCAAAAAAAATAATTTATTTTCAATCTTTTTTTGGCCTTTTGGCATTCCCTAAAACCACCGTCTTAAATGTCGGAATTTACCACCCCTTAAAGAAGATAATTTGGCTCGCGGCAAGCCTCGCCAAACCAGTCTAAAAATCTTTTTTTGCAATATTCGGAATTGAATTATGTATAGCTTAGATCGATCGGATATAAGTTATTTTACACCTTCAATTTAAGCGAACATTTTGGGCGTAAGCCCCCCGAAAAACTAAATAAGATTTAAAGAATTTCTAACAGCACTGCTGAATAACAAATAGACCTTCTTCGAATCAGGAACTCGGATTCTCTCCTCGGACAATGTAGCGGCAGGAGCTTTTTTAATTTTCTGAAACAGATTGATATAATATACGTATGCTAAATAAACCCCTAAACGAGACCCTTTAGGCAGCTTCAATATTCCGTTGTAGCCGTCATGAAAGTCCTTGGCAATATCTTCCTCGATTTCTTTTTTCTGAATATTACTGAAATGTTCAAATTCCAAACCTGGGAAATAGGTACGCCCTCGCTCTTCATAATCACTTTTAATATCACGAAGGAAATTAATTTTCTGAAAAGCACTGCCCAATTTTCTGGCAGGTTCCTTCAAATCATTATATAAGTCCTGATTTCCTTCCGTAAATACTTTCAAACACATCAGTCCTACAACTTCCGCACTACCATATATATACTTATTATAGCTATGCCATTCATAAGTGGTCTTATCTAAATCCATTTCCATACTATCCAAGAAGGCATCGATTAGATCCGCATCGATTCCGTATTGATGCACTGTCTTTTGAAAAGCATGCAATACCGGATTCAAACTTATTTTTTGTTGAATCGCCTTGTGGGTATCTTCCCTAAACTCCTTTAAGAGGACTAACTTATTTTGATCGTGAAAGGTGTCTACAATTTCGTCTGCGAATCGAACAAATCCATATATATTATATATAGGTGTTCTAAATCGTTGATCAAACAATCGAATCCCCATTGAAAATGAGGTACTGTAGTTATTCGTAATTAACTTACTACATTGTTGGCACGAATCGTCAAATAACTGTATCATCTTATTTGTTTTAGGATTTCTTGAGCTACAACACAACCAGAGATAATAGAAGGCGGCACTCCTGGCCCTGGTGTCGTTAATTGCCCAGTATAGTATAGATTCTTCAAGTTTTTATTTCTCAGCTTCGGTTTTAAAAAAGCTGTTTGTTTTAATGTATTAGCAAGTCCGTAAGCATTCCCTTTGAAAGAATTGTATCGACTCTTAAAGTCATTCATCGCAAATGAACGCTTGTAGATAATATGATCTCTGATATCCTGATTGGTTAATTTTTCCAATCGAGAAATAATCAAATCAAAATATTCTTCTCGTTTTTCCATGGAATCCTCTAATCCAGGCGCCAGTGGCACTAAAAGAAACACGTTTTCCTTACCTTCCGGTGCCACTGTGTGATCAGTTAATGAAGGAACACAGGTGTAAAACAAAGGAGAACTTGGCCACTTTGGATTATCATAAATTTCTGTAGCATGTAAATCGAAGTCCTGATCAAAAAACAAATTATGGTGTTCAAGACCTTGAAGTTTTTTATCTACGCCTATATAGAATAGTAATGAACTCGGAGCCATCACGCGTTTATCCCAATATTCTGCGGTATAATTGCGATCCGACTTGTCCAATAGAACTTGATCTACATGTCGATAATCAGCATTGGCAATGACATAATCAGCATGATAAACTTGCTTAGAAGTTCTAATTTCTGCGACCTGTCCTTGACTGGATTCAATTTTTTCAACCGCCTCATTATAGCGAAATTCAACGCCTTGTTCCTCGGCAATACTTGTCATAGCCTTCACAATCTCATACATACCTCCTTCCGGATACCAAGTACCCAAACTGATATCTGCATAATTCATAAGACTGTATAGTGCCGGCGTATTTTGAGGTTTTGCACCAAGAAATAAGACAGGAAATTCTAACAGTTCAACAATCATCGGATTTTTGAACAATTTTCTGATTTGAGATGATATTGAAGAGAACATCTGTAGTTTCATGGCGGATTTTGCAATACGCAAATCCATAAATTCGCCGATGGAATGACTTGGCTTCCAAACGAATTCGTTCATTCCAACTTCGTACTTATATTTTGCTTCCTCCAAAAACTGTTGAAGTTTTTTCCCTGCTCCAGGTTCCAATTTCTCTACCAAATCAATAACCGCCTCTTCTCCTGCTGGAATATCTAACTCTTTACCGTTTTTAAAGAATACCTTATAACTTGGATCCAATCGATGAAGCTTATAAAAGTCACTCGAACGTTTTCCAAAATGTTCATAGAATTGTTCGAAAACTTCGGGCATCCAATACCAACTGGGCCCCATATCAAAAGTAAAACCCTGTTCTACAAATTGAGATGCTCGACCACCTGCCATTTCATTTTTCTCCAAAACAATGACTTCGTGGCCTTCTTTGGCTAAATATGCAGCACTCGATATGCCCGCGAAACCCGAACCGATTATTATTATTCTTGACATCGTTCAATTAGTTGACTCATTTAACAAAACAAAAACAGTTTTGTTCAACATTTTGGACTAAAAAGATAAACAAAATTTAAAGACGCTTAAATTTCTACCTTCATTTTTATTTCATACATCGCATAAAACTCAAGCTGATCGTCTACTTTTAACACCAACTTACCGCTGGGATCGACTCCTACAATTTCAGCAACAAATAGACTTCCGTCCTCTTTTTGGAAGGAAGATAATTCACCTCTTTTATATAAATAGCTTAAATAACTTCGTTTCGTCCAATTGTACTCCCCCTTTCTCAATCGAGTATAATATTGTTCAATTTTTTCAAGTAATTTCTTTTCCAGAATAAACAGATCACTTTCTTCTTGCGTGAGTTGAAAGATTGAAATCGGATTTGGAATTTGCTCGGGAAAGGTTTTTTGATTTGCATTAATTCCTATTCCTAATACACAAGAAGATATTCTTTTCTTAAAAATGCTTTGCTGAATTAATAAGCCAGCAATCTTCTTATTCCCCACATAGATATCATTGGGCCATTTGATAGAAACATCACTGGATTGAATTTCCTCTTCTATAAATTCCCTTACCGCTAAGGCTAACATCATACTAATATAAAAGCGATCATTGATGGATACGAAACAAGGTCTTAAAATCAAGGACAAACTAAGATTCTGATCCTGATCACTAAACCAACTTCTGCCAATCTGACCTTTACCAGCCCCTTGCTTATGTGTCGATATGACAGTTCCTTCATTTGGATTACTTTTTGTAAGTAATTCCATTGCATAGTCGTTTGTAGATGGAACTTCGTCCAAAAAAATAGTATTAAAGACGATATGAAATATATTCAGCAAACGTCTGCGTTTAATTTTCGTAGTTTTGTTGAGTACGAAATTAGAATATTTTCAAAACTTTAAATAGAGATATTGAATAAACAAACATTAAGTCCAAGTATCGAAGCTTTAAATGAATTGATTATTGACGCGATACAAGATGTTAAAGGAAAAAATGTTTTGAAATTGGATTTACGTAAATTAGAATCTGCTCCTGCAGAGTACTTTATAATATGTGAAGGAGATTCTTCTACTCAAATTAAAGCCATTTCAAGAAAAATTTATCGTAAACTAAAAGATGAATTGAACATTTTGCCCAACCATATGGAAGAGGGGAAAGAAGAAGGTAAATGGATTCTTGTGGATTACTTCAATACCATAATCCATGTATTCCACCCGGAAAGTAGACGATTTTATGAATTGGAAGACTTATGGAGTGATGCAGAATTTACTGAATATGAAAACTTATAATAAAATGTAGAACGATACGCCACCCCTGGCTGTTACGTTTATATAAATAAAAAGAATGGAAGAAAATAAAAATAAAGACGGTAAGAAACCGGGAAAATTTGGCAATAATTCCTATTGGATTTACGCCATCATCATTTTCGGAATTCTTATTTTCAATGTTATCATTTACAGCAATAAAGGTAACAGTGAAACGACTACAGAAGAGTTTTTCGACATGGCAGAAAAAGGCTATATCGAAAAAGTTGAAGTCATCAATAAGAGTTTGGTACAAGTCTATTTGAATGAAGCCGGCAAGAAAGCGAATCCTGAACTAAAGGAAAACCCGATGTCAAAATATACGCCAGACTACACCTTTGAACTTGGTAGTATTGAAACATTCACTGCAAGAATTAATGATCTAAATAGAGACAAAGGCGAAGTCGTTTTAAGTCCAAAGTATAAAACCAAACAGAATTATCTATTACCAATATTGAGTTGGTTACTACCTGTATTCCTGATTATTGGATTATGGATCTTTTTCATGCGTCGTGTTGGCGGCGGTGGCGGCGGTGGTGGTGCCCAAATATTCAATATTGGAAAATCAAAAGCATCCTTATTTGATGCCAATGCTAATGTAAATGTAACCTTCGCCGATGTAGCTGGATTGGACGAAGCTAAAGAAGAGGTAATGGAAGTCGTAGATTTCCTGCAAAATCCTAAAAAATATACTTCTTTGGGTGGAAAAATCCCGAAAGGTGTGCTTTTAGTAGGCCCTCCGGGAACTGGTAAAACCTTATTAGCCAAAGCAGTTGCAGGTGAAGCTGGTGTCCCGTTCTTCTCGATTTCTGGATCAGACTTCGTAGAAATGTTCGTTGGGGTAGGAGCTTCTCGAGTTCGTGACTTATTTAAACAAGCAAGAGAAAAGGCTCCATGTATTGTGTTTATTGATGAAATTGATGCCATCGGACGAGCAAGAGGTAGAGGGCAAATGCAAGGTGGAAATGATGAACGAGAAAACACCCTCAATCAGCTATTGGTTGAGATGGATGGATTCTCCACGGATAAAGGAGTGATTTTAATGGCCGCAACTAACCGTCCAGACATCCTCGATTCTGCATTAATGCGTCCTGGACGATTTGATCGTCAAATCGGTATTGACAGACCTGATTTGAAAGGTCGTGAAGCCATCTTCAAGGTACATCTCAAAACCATCAAAACAGCCGCAGAAATGAAGCCGAATGTACTGGCAGAAATGACGCCGGGATTTGCTGGTGCGGAAATCGCAAATGTTTGTAACGAAGCTGCGCTGATTGCAGCCAGAAGGAATAAAACCATGGTCGACATGGATGACTTCAATTACGCTTTAGATCGTGTGATTGGTGGTTTAGAAAAGAAAAACAAATTAATTTCTCCACAAGAGAAAGAAATCATTGCCTATCACGAAGCTGGACATGCCGTTTGTGGTTGGTTCTTAGAACATGCTTCTCCATTGGTAAAAGTAACCATCGTACCTAGAGGAATTGGTACTTTAGGATATGCGCAATACCTTCCGAAGGAAGAGTATATCACCAGAACAGAAGCACTACTAGATCGAATGTGTATGACCTTCGGTGGACGTGCGGCGGAACAAATCGTTTTCGGGAAAATCTCTACAGGTGCACAGAGTGACTTGGATCAAGTCACTAAAATGGCTTATAGTATGATTGCCATTTACGGTATGAATGAGAAAGTAGGTAATGTTTCATTCTATGGAATGCAGCAAGATCAATTTAATAAGCCCTATTCGGATGAAACCGCTAGCTTGATTGATGATGAGGTACGTAAAATGGTCGAATCACAATATCTAAGAGCTCAAGAATTATTAACGGAGCGAAGAGAAGAGCTGGAAATTATTGCAAAACATCTCTTAGATAAAGAAGTGTTACTTAAATCTGACGTAGAAAAATTGGTCGGTCCAAGACCACACGAAAACAGTGGTACTATCTCAGAAGAAGAATAAAGGAAAGCCCGAGATACTCGGGCTTTTTTTATGCCTTAAACCAAAGTGTTGCTAAATCGTTACACTTTTATTCATCTTTTATTCATACAATGACGCCTCGAATAGTCTACTCTATTTTTCTTGTGATGCTGATTGGATGTTTCTCCAATTGTAGTTACCTACCTGAAGAAATTCCCGCGGAAGAATCTCTGCTAATAGAAGAAAACGCCAGATACATTCGAATGCGTTCAACTGAATCAAACAATAGTCTAGCAGGCATTTTATTTTACCCTGGAGGTCTGGTTGACCCGCACGCATACATCGAAGCACTGAAAGCCTTGGTTCTAGAAGATCATCGCACAGTTATCATAATGAAAGCACCATCGAATCTAGCCATTATTCGACCAAACCAAGCCAGTTCTATCAGCAAAGAGTTCGAAGATTTAGACCAGTGGATAATCGGAGGACATTCTCTAGGAGGTTCTGTTGCCTGTATCGATATTTTTAATCATCCGGATCAATTTGCAGCCTTATTTCTTCTAGCCTCTTATTCTGTAGACGATTTAAGTAATAGAGATATTCCCATGATTTCCATAACCAGCTCCAATGATTTAGTACTTAATCAAGAAGCCTTCGAAGAAAACAAAATCAATCTTCCGGAAGAATTCTCTATTTCCGATCCATCTCAAATTCCAATGGAATCCACTCGAGGAACCACCATCTATTATTCCATTGAAGGAGGAAATCATGCTCAATTTGGACAGTATGGTCCTCAAGCGGGTGACGGTGAAGCTGACATTGAATCCAGCGCACAACAAGCACTTGTTATAGAATCGCTTCGATTATTTTTTCAAAGTAACAATCTATAGATGAAGTACTCGCTTGCGATCATAGCTATCATACTATCGGGCTTATCTTTACGAGCTCAACACGTATCCTTTAATCTTCAGGCATTACCAGGATTTTGGCATAATGAAGCTTTGGAAAATTATTACGGGGGTTCTGCTTTCGGTATACAATATCATCAGAAGAGTAAAATTGGACAATGGGGGCTGGGGATAGAATATAGATCCATCGATTGGGGGAATCAAATTTCTCTGAATATTCCATATACGGTTTACTTAGCGAAAAAAAATAACTGGGATGTTGCCTTACAATGCGCACCAAGTATTGGACTTGCATTGTTCAGAAATAATCCACTACTTTCTTGGTCTCTCGAAAGTTCTGCTCAACTTCGATGGAAACCACAAAACAAATTTAGTTATACACTTGGTGTAGGGTTGCGTTATAGCATAAGTCCTGCGTATCAACAATATGGCTTAATCAATCAACTGGCGGAAACGCCGATACGATTGGGTATTCAATATAAAATCGGAAAAACGAAGAATTAATTAGGAACCAATGGTATCCAATCAGAAGATCCCGGCCCATTCATACTATAAATCAAATAAAATCCTCCACCTCCAGCCCCGCATAACTTAAAAGACAAATCCAAGACTAGTAATTTTCGAACACTTTCTACATCCATCATCTTGGTAAAATACTGCCATTGTATGCTCGAAATTTCTTGGATGCATCGTTCAAAAGATGACAAATCATTTTCTAAAAGAGCCCGCATCACCCTACCGTTTAAGGGAATGAGCTCCGCATAGATCACTTGTCTAAAATCATCCTCTTCAAGTTTTTTCTTATACCAATCCACCAATGGAGCTGTCGATCTAGACATACCAGAATCAAATAAAAAGAGTCTATCTAAAATACGGAAGGACTTAGAAATGTCAACGACTTCAAATCCACCATCACGTAAATATATAGCCTGTTTCAGATAAGATACCAAGGGGTCAATGCCTGAACTAGAACCATGAAAATATGATTCCATTTGTTGAAAATGCGCCCGCAATGGACCCAATTCAACAATATCTACGGTTGAAAAGCAGTCAAAAATAGCCGCAACAACAGATCCACTAGATCCAGCTCCATAACCACGAGGAATGGAAGACTCTAAATACAGTCCTGCCTGTAATTCCAATTCTAAAGATGTCACATCAATGAAATCAGAACATTGATCTCTTAAAAACACCGCATAATCTGCCAATGATTTTCTCGATTCCTGTTCCTTTTTTGAATACTTCCATTGCGCAAAATAACCATCAAATGGAATCGCCAAAGAATCCGATCCATGAATGACCGTATATTCTCCAAAAAGGAGAATTTTAGCTGGATATATTCGCGTTTTTTCTATCAATGTATTGATGGTAAAATATTTCCTAATTGTACGGAATCCACAATTATGTGAATAGAAATTGACATTTCAAAGAAAAACAAATAACATTCATCCAATATTCGTTTTCATTCATTGAATTATTTATAAATTGTGAGGTAATAAAAACTAAAACTATGCGAAAATTATGCCTGAGCATTTTCATGCTCATATGCATGCCATTGTATTATCTTTCTGCACAGGAACCGGAAGATATAAAACTGAGTAATTCCATACTCATAGAAAATGCAATGGTCGTTGTAAAAGCAGGCACGGCTGCTAAAAAATCCTCCATTTTAATAGAAGATGGAGTAATTACTCAAATTGGGACCAATCTTAATGTGCCTGGCGATGCAATTGTTCTGAAAGCCGATTCTCTTTACGCCTATCCGGCTTTTATTGATGCTTGCTCTCATACCGCCATTCCTAAAAAAGACAAAGATGAAAAGCAAAAAGAGGTCAAAGATCCTGGAAATCCAGGTTATGCACGAGCAGGTATAACACCTCAAAAATCCGTTTCTCATAATCTTGCATTGAATGACAATTCCGTAAAAGAAATGAGAAAAGCGGGCTTTGCTATTTCTCATGCGGTACCTCGCGGTAGAATGTTACCAGGAAAAGGTTCTATTATTCTCTTAAATGATGATGATAAAGCCTCTTATATCTTGCAAGATTTCAGTCAATATGGTTCTTTACTTTCCGCTAAAGGAAGAGTGTATCCAAGTACTATCATTGCGGTGATGTCCAAATACAGGGACTTGATTCAGCAATCCAAAAATGCTTATAAACACGAACAAGACTACTTGTCCAATCCTATTGGTTTGAAACGTCCGGGCTATGCACCAGAATTGCAGGCGCTCTATCCAGTTGTCAATCAATCACAGTTATTGTTTATGCAAGCTGAAAAAACCTTAGATATCAGTAGAGCCTTGACCCTTAATAAGGACATCAACACGAAAATGATTATCGTTGAGGCGAAACAGGCTTGGCCCAACTTGACGGCATTGAAATCAAACAATGCACCGATACTACTATCATTAGACCTTCCAGAAGATGTCAAGGAAGAGAAAAAGGATAGTACAGCAGAGGTCAGCTTGGACTATGAAAACATGATGTCAAGAAAAAAACAAAGTATATTAGACTATCAAAATCAGGCAAAATTCATGCATGATAATAACATTGCATTTAGCTTCTCCTACTTTGATACCAAACCAAAAGATATCCATAAAAACCTGAATAAAATCATTGAAAATGGTTTAGACAAACAAGTGATTCTTGAAGCGCTTACGCTGACTCCAGCGAAAATGTTGGGTATCGATCAGGTTGCCGGAAGTTTGGAAAAAGGAAAACTGGGCAATGTCATACTTTCTAATAAAGAACTATTTACCGAAGATAGCCAAATAGAATTCCTCATTGTCGAAGGAACGAAATATGCCTTCGAAAAAAAGGAGAAGAAAAAGAAAAAGAAGAAAAAATCAGAAGATGGAGAATCCACGGAGGCTGCCAATATTGCCGGACAATGGTCCGTCATAGTAGAGGTGCCTGGAGATGAGCAAGAAGCAGAATTCAAATTCTCAAAAGATGGGGATGATTATACGGGTGTATTAATCGATGATGAAGGGGAAGAAACGCCTTTAGAATCAATTAGTCTCGACGGAAATAATCTTTCCTTTTCTTTTACTGTCCCTATGGATCAAGCCGGAGAAGTAACGATGGATGCCGAAGTGGAAATCGATGGAGACGATATGGAAGGATCTCTAAGTGTTGGAACCTTTGGTAGCTTCAAAATGACCGGAACTAGAACTGGAAAACCTAAATAGAAATGACAATGAATAAATATATATTATCAATCGCCCTCTTATGTATGGCCTTTTTTATGAAGGCTCAGGACAAGGGCAGTGTTTTAATAAAAAATGGTACCCTGATTACCATCACGGATGGAATCAAGGAAAACACAGACATCTTAATCAAAGATGGTAAAATCAAAAAAATTGGTAAAAGCTTAAAAGCCGGATCTGGAACCAAAGAAATCGATGCACAAGGCCAATATGTGATGCCTGGTATCGTAGATGCACATTCTCATATCGGTATTTCTGCCGTTAACGAAGCAACCGCTCCGGTTACCGCTGAAGTTTGGGTAGGAGATGCTATCAATCCATTCGATGTTTCCTTATATAGAGCCCTTGCTGGTGGTGTAACCGTATCACATGCCATGCACGGTTCTGCCAACGCCATTGGTGGACAATGTGAAACGCTCAAGCATCGATACGGAACAATGGATCCTGAAGATATGCGTATGGAAGATGCTCCTAGAACCATCAAATTTGCTTTGGGAGAAAACCCAATGCGTGTTCATGGAGAAGGCAACAACATCAGTCCTAGTACCCGTATGGGTGTTGAGCAAGTCTTCAGAAAAGCCTTTTCCGAAGCTCGAGAATACCGAAATCAATGGAACGAATATAAAGCTGGTAAGACAAAAGTCGCTCCTACTTACAACTTAAGAATGGAAACCGTTGCCGATATATTAGATGGCAAGATTATCATTCACTGCCATTCTTATCGCGCAGATGAAATTCTGATGTTGATGAATGTCTGTGAAGAATTTGGTGTAAAAAAATTAGTCTTTCAACATGTTAATGAAGGATTCAAAGTGGCTCCAGAATTGGCAGCATGGGGAGCAGGTGCTTCCGTCTTTTCGGATTGGTGGGCCTACAAGTTTGAAGTGTACTACTCTACGGCATATAACGCTGCAATTCTGACTAAAAATGGTGTACTTACATCCATCAATTCAGATTCCGGTGAGCTTATTCGACACCTTTATCACGAAGCTGCCAAAAGTCAGAAGTATGGTGGTTTAACAGATGAAGAAGCGTTGAAATTAATCACACTGAATCCAGCAAAACAGCTAGGTATTGATGATCGTGTAGGTTCTCTAGAAGAAGGAAAAGACGGAGATGTTGTAATCTTTAATAAACATCCATTGTCCATCTACGCTATTCCGCAGTTAACCATCGTCGATGGCATTGTTCGATTTGATCGAGCAAATGATCAGAAAGACATGCGCGTTGACATCGATCCGGAAGCATCTATTCCAAGTTATATGGAATGGAATGCACACGATCATGATAAATGCATGCAAGGCGTTTTTGAAACCCTATTTCACGAACATTAATTGAAAGAACAATGAAATTAATACTCAATATAAAATCTATACTCTGTGTATTATTACTTACACTGAGTATTTCAAGTAAGGCGCAACTTGTTGGTAAAGCAGAAAAAGGCACCTTCGCCTTGGAAAATGCGCGCATCCACACCGTAACCAATGGAACTATAACAGGTACAGTCATCATCACCGATGACAAAATCACGGCAGTAGGAACCGATGTAACAATTCCACGGAATGCCATCAGAATTGATTGTTCTGGAAAGTCCATTTATCCAGGATTTATCGATTCGGGAACGACCCTTGGACTGAATGAAATTGGTGCCGTTTCTTTGACACAAGACGCCAGCGAAATTGGTAATTTCACACCGCATATGAAGGCATTGACAGCCGTCAATCCAAATTCTGTTCTCATCCCAGTAACAAGAGTGAGTGGTGTTACAACCGTCTTGACCGTACCACAATGGAATTTGTTTCCAGGAACAGCCTCGCTGATTGATCTTTGGGGTTATACTCCAGAACAAATGTTTGCAAACTTCGATGCACTTGTCCTCAATTTTCCATCGACAGGTCGAAGAGGACGATGGGATCGACGATCGGATGAAGATATCAAAAAAGATGCGGAAAAAGCGCTGAAAAAATTAAACGATTACTGGGAAAAGGCTACACAATACGCCAATATGTATGACAAGGCTAATGGTAAAGTCATGTATAATCCAGAATTGGAATCCATGCGAAGCGCGGTGCAAGGAAAAACCAAATTAATGGTCAACTGCAATGCGAAAGATGACATTATTGCTGCGATTAAATGGATTGAAAAGAATAAGGTCGATGCTATTTTAACCGGTGTAAATGAAGGTCACATGATCGCTGATTCGATCGCGGCTTCTGGACTACCTGTCATCACTGGTCCTGTACTAACCATTCCAAGATCCAATGGCGCCTATGATGCAGCATATGCCAATGCCGGCATATTGCAAAAAGCAGGTGTAAAAGTTGCTATTCGAACCAATGAAAATGAAAATGTTCGAAACCTACTCTATCATGCAGGATTTGCCGCAGCCTATGGCATGGGTACCGAAGAAGCACTAAAAGCCATTACGATAGTACCCGCTGAAATCTTTGGAGTAGATCAAGAAGTAGGTAGTATTGAAGTCGGTAAAAGAGCAAATTTATTTATCGCAGATGGCGATCCTTTCGAAACCAAAACCAATATCATTCAGGTATTCATTAACGGTTGGAAAATTCCAATGGAAAGCCGGCATACCTTATTATATGATGAATTCCTAGAACGAAACCCGGGATTGAAATAAAAATATCCCTCGATATCTAAGAAAAATACCAACTTTACCCGACTGGCAAAATCAGTCGGGTATTTTTATGTTAGCACCGTATTTACAAAAAAATCGTATAGAAGCTGGCTGCGATGAAGCCGGTCGAGGATGCCTAGCGGGTCCCGTAGTTGCTGCAGCCGTAATATTACCTGCCGATTGGAATAATGAGACCTTGAACGATTCCAAAAAATTAAGCCATCAACAACGTCACGAATTACGACAGATTATAGAGAAAGAGGCGATTAGTTATGCTGTTTCCTTTGTGGATCATCAAGAAATTGATCAAATCAATATTCTCAATGCCAGCTTTACTGCCATGCATCGAGCGGTAGATGCCTTACAAAAAACGCCTGAGCATTTATTAATTGATGGTAACCGATTCAATCCATACCAAGGTATTGGCCATAGTTGCATTATTAAAGGAGATGGGAAATACACGAGTATTGCAGCCGCCTCTATTTTAGCAAAAACCTATCGCGACGAATACATGGAAAAGCTACATCATCAATTTCCCTACTACAGTTGGAATACGAACAAAGGATATCCAACCATTGCGCACCGACAGGCTATTATTCAACACGGCCCCTGCAGCTATCATCGAAATTCGTTTCGTCTATACCCGCTTCCCGAACAGAAGACCTTGTTTTAGTTTTATAAGGGCGACTCTCAGCCATCAATACATTGCTGGCCGAGACCGGGCTGTCCATGGTTTCACCTTGTTCATCCCGTATTTTAGCCTTTAAAAAACGCTAAAAACACGGGACCGCATACGCGGCCATTACCATCCCTGTCGCAGAGCATTCAGACGCGATGGAAGATCTTGACTGAATCCCGTTGATCAAGATTCTTTTCAAGAAACATCCTATTTCTATACATTCTATTTCTTAATTTTCCAGTCAATAATGAAATGATGATGAAACCATATTTACTATATCTTCTTGCCTGGATTACTTGCTTCAGTTTGGCCTCTTGTAATTTTCTAGAATCTGATCCTTGTAATCTAGTCATCTGTGCAAACGGTGGTTTTTGTGAAGATGGCAGTTGCCTCTGCCCTGAAGGATATGAAGCAGCCGATTGTTCCCTGATATCCAGAGACAAATTTATCCAAGAATACGAAATGGTCGTCACCGATCACGCAGCCTCACATAATATCCCCAATGCGCAAATCACAGAAGATGCTTCTAGTATTCTTAATATGAAATTGGAATTTGTATATGCGTCCGAACTCATCAGCATCGATTTATTGGTAACGGATAGCCTAGAATTTGACCTTCCGGATCAGATGATCAACGGTTTTCTACCTGCTCAAATGGGCGATGGCTATATAGATAGCACAGGTATGGTATACATCAACGCCATCAATACGGATGGCAATGCATATACGATTACCTATGAACTCACACCGCAATAATCCGTTTCACCGAAATGAGGGCGTATAAAATCTATTACAATGGTCCATATGGAAGTATCAAAGCCTTGGACATAAAAAAGACCGATTATACAATAACCGGTCTTAGAAAAATATCTTTTTAGTTCATTAAATCCCTCTTGTCGGATCGAAAGCCTCTAAATACTTAGCCACTTGGCTCAAGAATGATCCTCCTAAGAATCCATCCACTACACGGTGGTCGTACGATAAAGAAAGGAACATCATGTAACGAACTGCAATAAGATCACCGTACTCGGTTTCTACCACGGCTGGTTTCTTACGGATAGCTCCTACTGCCATGATAGCCACTTGCGGTTGATTGATGATCGGTGTCCCCATAACATTACCAAACGTTCCAACATTCGTTAATGTAAAGGTTCCTCCTTGAATCTCCTCCGGCTTCAACTTATTATTTCTTGCACGATCAGCCAATCCGTTAACTTGCTTTGCTAATCCTGCTAAATTCAAGAAATCAGCGTTTTTAATAACTGGTACGATTAGGTTTCCAGAAGGGAGTGCCGTTGCCATACCAATATTCACGTCATTTTTCTTAATTATCTTATCTCCATCTACAGAAACATTGATCATCGGAAAATCTCGAATCGCCTTTGCTACCGCTTCCATGAAGATCGGAGTAAAGGTCAATTTCTCACCATAACTTTCTTGGAATTTCTTCTTATTCGCATTTCTCCAGTTCCAAATGTCCGTTACATCCGCTTCAACAAAAGAAGTAACGTGAGGAGAGGTATGTTTGGACATGACCATATGATCCGCAATCAACTTTCGCATTCTATCCATTTGGATAATTTCATCTCCTCCAGAAACAGAAACCGCTGGTGCTGCTGCCTTAGCCGCAGGTTTTGGAGCAGCTGCTGGTGCAGGAGCCGCTACACTTGGACTTCCAGATGCACTAGTTGCCGGTTGTGAAGATCGATTGGCTACATAGGCTAATAAATCTTTCTTTGTTAATCGGTTATTTACACCTGTTCCTGGAACAGCGTCTAATTCTGCTAAAGAAATACCTTCTTCCTTCGCAATATTTTTAACCAATGGAGAATAAAATCGATCACTACTAGATTGACCTGCTGTTGCCGTCGCCACAGGAGCTGCTTGTTTCAATGGAGCAGAAACTTCCTCTATCACTTTCTCCTCGACCACTGATTCAGAAGGAGCTGGTTCTGCTACAGCTGGGGAAGAAACAGGTTCTGCACCTTCTGCTGAAGTAGACAATCTCGCTATTACGGTTCCTATCTCTACAATATCATCTTCTTTAAATAGAATTTCTGTAATCGTTCCTTCTACTGGAGACGGAATTTCAGAATCAACTTTATCGGTTGCAATTTCCAAAATTGCCTCATCCAGTTCCACTTTATCACCAACACCTTTTAACCATTTTAGAATGGTCGCTTCCATGATACTCTCACCCATTTTGGGCATTATAAGATCTATTGTTGCCATGTGACGAATTTTATTTATTGATTAGGACTGCAAAGATAGTTCATTTTGACCTTACCATAATCATGATTGAACTTCTTAAAATGTTGTCTTCTAGGCGGTTTGAGCAAAAAAAGAATTTTTCTACAGTAATTAATTCAATCGACAAAATTGCTTTACTGTCAATGCGGAATAATCCAAAAGAATGCACGGTTAATCATCCAATAATTTTTCATCCAAAAACAATCGTAGCATATTTAATGCGGCATTTGAGCTATATTCCACATTTTTTTCTCGATCCTTGGATAAGGAAAGTTTTTTTGTAAACTGTTTGTCCTTATCTCCAACACAAAGCCAAACCGTACCCACAGGTTTATCCGGCGTTCCACCTCCTGGTCCAGCGATTCCACTAATTGACACCGCTACATCAACATTCAGTAATTTGATGGCGCCGCGCACCATTTCCAGCACCGTTTCTTCACTAACAGCCCCCGTATTCAATAAGGTATCTTTCTGTACTTGCAGTAAGGATTCTTTTAGATCATAGGAATATGATACAACCGATCCTTGAAAGTATTTGGAAGATCCTGGTACACTCGTAATTAATTTGGCCACCGATCCACCCGTACAACTTTCTGCCAACCCCAACATATAGCCCTTATCCATCAGCTGCCTTCCTACCTTTTTTGCAAGCGAGTCCTCGTCAAAGCCGAATACATAGTGTCCAAATCGATCCACTATTTTGTCCGAAATGTCATCAATTTCCTTTTTCAATGCAGCCTCATTCTCGGATGCCCCGGAAATTCTGACACGCACTCTACCCAATCCAGGAAGATAAGCTAGACTTAGATGCGGCGGCAATTGATCTTCAATATCCTCTATTTTTTTGGCCAAAACCGTTTCTCCCACACCTGCTGTGAGGATGGTTTTATGTACGATACTTTTTTCACTTTCTTGAGCTAAAAGAGGAAGTACACTGTGTTCCATGATGTATTTCATCTCATAGGGTACTCCAGGCATCGAAATAAAGCGTTTGTTATGATGTCGAAACAACATACCCGCAGCTGTTCCCATATTATTTTCCAATAATTCAACATTGGAAGGGAAATAACATTGTTGTCGATGTGCGTCTGTAATACTTCGATTCAATTGTTGGAAAAAGGCCTTGATCCGTTCATATTGCCCTTCATCAAAATACAAATCCACGCCAAAGTATTCCGCTAATACCTGTTTTGTGATATCATCTTTCGTAGGCCCCAGTCCTCCTGTAATTAATATGAGTTCTGCATCTTCTTCAGCACGCTGAAAGGCTTTTAATAAATCCGCTCGATCATCAGACACCGATATTTTGGAGACTATCTGAACACCTATATCTGCCAATGATTTTCCTAGCCACACAGAATTCGTATCCAACACCTGTCCAATCAACAACTCCGTTCCAATGGTAATAATACTACAATTCATTTTTCAATATAATTTTCAATGGTTTATTGTATTAGACAAAGCTACTATTTGAACACATAGATTGATGCTAAGTTTTACTTTTAAAGATTTAAAATAGTATTGAAGCACATCGCTTCTCTGCATAAAAAAACCCTACTATGAAATCATAGCAGGGTTTATTCGATTATTATCTAGGATTCAGATTATTTTCTTCCTCCGTCCAATTCATCTTGAAGCACTTTCAATTCATCCCATTTTCCGTCAGCAGCCAATTTAGACTGATCTGGCCATGTAGATGGATCATGCATTCTGTATCTACTTCCTGCCTCATCCAAATGCGCTTTCAAATCATCTACACTTGTTGCCGCTAAATCAGCAAAAGTATTGATTCCTTTTCCATTTAAGATTTCAGCAATTTTCGGTCCGATACCTTCGATTTTTTTCAAATCATCTGGTTTAGCATCTGCTACTTTCTCAGCTTTTGGAGCTTCTTTTTTCTCCTCTTTCTTCACCTCTTTCTTCGGAGCCGCTGCAGCATCGCTCATCTGTTCTTTCAATTGAGAGAAAACATCAAGTTCACCCAATGTAGAAGCCTTCACATTTGTATTTGAAGCTTTTACTGATTTACGGATTCTATCTGTTTCTTTCTTCTTCTCCTTGATCACTTCATCTTTCGCTTCTCTATTGATATCATCTAAATATCTAGTGTGAGAAACTAAGATTCGCTTATCATCTCTATTGAATTCGATTACTTTAAAGGTCAATACATCCTCTACCTCAGCATTGGTTCCATCTTCCTTCTTGATATGTCGAATCGGTGAATAAGCTTCCAATCCATAAGGTAATTGTACGATCGCACCTCGGTCATCTTTTTTCACAACCGTAGCCTCATGGTAAGATCCCACAGGGAATACGTTTTCGAATGTATCCCATGGATTTTCTTCGATCTGCTTATGTCCTAATGATAATTTTCTGCTATCATTATCAACTTCTAAGATAACTACTTCAATATCAGATCCTACTTTCGTAAACTCAGATGGGTGACCATATCGCTTCGTCCAAGATAAATCAGAAATATGAACCATACCTCCAATACCATCTTCTAACTCAACGAATACTCCGTATGGCGTTAAGTTCTTAACAACACCTGTATGACGAGATTCACCTGGATATTTCTCTCCGATTTTCTCCCATGGATCTTGGCTCAATTGTTTCACGCTTAATGACATCTTACGCTCTTCGCGATCGATTGTTACCACTTTAGCATCAAACTCTTGTCCTAACTTGAAGTATTCTCTCGCATTCACTGGCTGGTTGCTCCAGCTCACTTCTGATACGTGAATCAAACCTTCAACTCCAGGAGCAATTTCTAAGAATGCACCGTAATCTTCGATATTTACGATCTTACCTTTAACAACAGATCCTTCTTTCACTTCTTCTCCTAGAACCTCCCACGGATGTGGTTGTAATTGCTTAAGACCTAAAGAAATTCGCTTCTTGTTTTCATCGAAATCAAGTACTACAACATTTACTTTATCATTTAAGCTAAGTATTTCATTCGGGTGATTGATTCTACCCCAAGAAATATCTGTAATGTAAAGTAAACCATCAACACCTCCTAAGTCCATGAACGCACCGAAATCAGTGATATTCTTAACTGTACCTTCTAGTACTTGTCCTTTTTCTAGACCAGAGATAATTGCTTCTCTCTGCTCAGCAAGATCACTTTCAATAAGTGCTTTATGAGAAACAACGGCATTTTTGATCGTCTCATTGATCTTCACTACCTTAAACTCCATTACTTTTCCAACGTAAGAATCGTAATCGATGATTGGCTTGATATCAATCTGAGAACCTGGTAAGAACGTTTCTAGTCCGTTACAATCTGCGATCAATCCACCTTTTGTTTTAGAAACAATCAGACCTTTGATGATCGTACCATTCTCGTAAGAATCTACGATATCATCCCAAGCTTGAATCAACTTCGCCTTTCTTCTTGAAAGGATCAACTGTCCTCGCTCATCTTCTTGATTTTCAACATATACTTTTACAGAATCTCCTACTGCCAAATCTGGCGTATCTCGGAATTCTGACAAAGAAACAAGTCCATCTGACTTATAATTGATATTCAAGACAACATCTCCGTCTGAAATAGCGGTCACTACACCTTGAACTACCTCATTCTCCACAACAGAACTCATTGTTGCTTCGTATTCAGCCCTGTATTTTTTGATTTCTTCGTCTGAGTAAGACAATGTATTTCGATTGCTTATTGACCAATCGTAGTCATCGTGAGCTGTTTTTCGCTCTTCTGGCACTTCTTCTACCTGAACTTCAGGAGTTTCTACTGCCTCCACTGTTGCATCAACAGTTTCTTCTACTGGATTTTCATTATTCTCCATAAGAATAGTATTTGTATACTCTTTTTTAGGCGGGTCGCACTTCGCTTGCCCAAAAAGAATAGCGGTGATATCCGAAAAATTTCGGACCGCAAAGATAGTCATTATTTATTATTAAACAATAGAGACATTCAAGTCTTTCGCATCATTCTTTTCAAATGCTAGATGCCTCCTTTGGGAAAGGTTTTTATGATGGAATAGCATCCATATCTATACATTCCGTTTGCGATACCGCTGTGCAATAGCTGGCGTCCGCCAGGTCCAAAGGACTGAGCCGAATGGCGAACTATGGAACATAGGGCCGCTATAGAAACGAAGTGTATATAGCGAATCGCCCGACATTAGTCGAAATTGCGCTTCTGTTAAAGTATAATAATGGTGGTATTGGCTATCTTTGCGCTTCAAACCTTCATCATGCTGCGAATTGTATGTTTATTACTACTCCTTCCTTGCATTTCATTCGGACAAGACGAGCCTATTGAGATCAAAGCGCTGACGGAAAAAATCGATTTCGATGGTCAACTCAACGAATCTTTTTGGCCGGAAATGACTTCGTTTTCGACGGTACAGCATCTTCCCTTCAATGGCGAAAAACCCAGTGAAGGTGAAGCAATCTATCTGACCTATGACAAAGATTATCTATATCTAGCAGCCAAAATTGAGGGTCAAAACATCCAAGCACCCAGTAAAAAGAGAGACGAATTTTCGTTACGGCCGGATTGGTTAGGCATTATCCTAGATGGTTACAATGACGATGAAAATGGACTCGGTTTTTTCACGACGCCGTCGGCTACAAGAACGGACTTTACCGTATTTGAAGATGCTGTTGGAGAATTTCCAGTCAATCTGGATTGGAACACCTATTGGGATGTAAAAACCAAACGATTTGACGATCATTGGACCGTTGAAATGCGCATCCCATTCTCCTCCCTACAGTTTCAAGAAAATAATGGAATCGCAGAAATGGGACTGATCGTGTGGCGAGCTATTGCCTCCAAAAACGAAACCGATACATGGCCTCTTATTGCCAACGAATGGGGAGATTGGAGTAATTTCAAACCTTCCATGGCGCGACAGATACGCTTGAGAAATATAAAATCATCCAAGCCCATCTACGTCACGCCCTATGCCCTTGCTGGTCTAGATCGTGTCGTAACTAGTCAAAGCCCATTCGAAGCAGAAACCGGCACACAAATGGCTGTCGGAGCAGATGTTAAATACAATGTGACCAGCAATTTGACCTTAGACTTAAGTGTCAATACAGATTTCGCACAGGTTGAAGTAGATGACGCACAGGTCAATCTAGATCGATTTAGTCTATTTTTCCCAGAAAAAAGACAGTTTTTTCAAGAACGTGCAGCCATCTTTGACCTACGCGTCGGTGGTCCCAATCGAATATTCTATAGTCGTAGAATCGGTATCGATGATGACGGAAATCTCGAGAAAATCATGGGTGGAGCGCGTCTGACAGGAAGAATTGGAAACTATGATATTGGCGTGATCAACATGGCCACTCGACATGATAATTGGTCCCTCAAAAACAACTTCTCCATTATTCGGGCTCGTAAAAAAGTCTTAAATGCGAATTCTTACATCGGTATCATTGGAACCAACAAGACGAATTTTAAAGGAGAAAATAATTCTGTGTATGCCTTGGATGGAACGTTTCGCCTGCGAGGCAATCATCTCCTACAAATGCGCTGGGCACAATCCTTTACCAATGGTTTTGAAAACAATCCCTTGAGTCTCAAACCAACACGCTTTATTCTTAATTTAGAAAAGGTTCAATTCAATGGATTCAATTACGACTTGGCCATCGGGCGACGTGGTGAAGATTACAATCCAGAACTAGGGTTTGAAAACAGGACCAACTTTACTTCCATTTTTGCCATATTGGGCTATGGTTGGCAAAGTAAGCCAGAGAGCAAGATTCTTCAACAGAGTTTCCGGATGTTTAATTTTAGTTTCTTGAACAATGACAGCATGTTGGATGAGACCAGTAATATGGGTTTACAATATCGCGTTGAATGGAAATCTAGGTTTAGTTATTATATCTTCTCTTACCTGCGTCGTGAGCGATTATTTGAATCAGTGAGCTTACTGGATGACTTTATTATTCAAGACGGTCTATATAATATTAATGTTTGGGGAACGGGTTTTGGCACTCCAAGCGCGAGAGCATTGTCTTATAATTTAAATCTACGCGCAGGCGATTTATTCAGTAGTAAATTCTTTCAAATTGAGAATAACATTGAATGGGTTGTTTTTCAAGATTTAGGCGTTGGTTTATTTTATAATTACAATCCTATATTTAAAAATGGTTGGACAAGCGATGAGATCATACATGTGCATCTTGCGCGATTGAAATTCTTGTACACGCTGAGCACTAAATTGTCTTTAAGCGGCTTCTTACAGGCGACTAGCGATGGAAATGTTGGATTAGGAAATATACGTTTTCGATACAATCCAAGGGAAGGTGTAGATTTATTTTTAGTATACAATAATGTGACCGAATTGGATCGTTTATTTATACAACAGGAAATTCAGCAAAGTATCCCAGAGCAAGTGCTCATTGCTAAGCTGACGTACACCTTTAGAATATAACTATTGATGGCATAGCTATGTTTGTTCGATCTAGTCTTATTAGCTGTATTATAATATTAAGCGGAAGCTTTATATTTTACCAATGGGCTTCTTCGCCTGTACTGGATGAAACCGCCTATAATCAGATTTATGAGCATGATTATGCTAAATCCACTCCTTCAAAAAATGCGTACCGTATATTAAATTATAATATAGGATACTTAGGTGGACTATTAGATAAAAAGAATAAGCGCCCTTCGTCTATTTTCGAAGAGAATTTAAAGCAACTTTTAACACATATTAAACGAATAGCCCCTGATATCATCAGTCTACAAGAAATCGATTATCATTCCAGTCGTTCCTTTTATGTCGATCAAGAAAATGAAATTGCATCTCTTGGATATAATTATGTGGGAAGAACGGTGAATTGGGACGAACAATACGTCCCTTATCCCTACTGGCCTCCTTCGGTACACTTTGGTCGAACGCTCTCCGGTCAATCCATTATTAGCAAATATCCGTTGAGTCATCAGAAACGCATTGTATTGGAACGCGTTGCAACGGATCCTTTTTACCGAAATGCTTTCTATTTGGAGCGATTGGCGCAGATATGTGAGGTTGATTTAGATGGCGAAACGATTATTCTAATCAACATTCATTTAGAGGCCTTTGATGCGCCTACTCGGGCAATTCAATTTGAAGAGGTCTTAACATTATTGGAACAGTATAAAAAAACACATCCAGTCATTTTACTGGGTGATTTCAACTCGGAAGCTCGTGACCAACAAGCCGTGATTCATGGTCTATTGGAAAGAACGGATTTAGGAAATGTCGCTTTTAATGCCGAAAATCCTGCCAATACTTTTGACTCTAAAAATCCAAGTTCTCGCATCGATTACATCTTTTATACCATCGATGATTTCCAAGAAGTTCATGGTAAAGTCTTGAATGAGTTTGGTGAGATTTCTGATCACTTACCCATTCAAATGGATTTTGAATTAAAAAGGGACGATCAATGATCTATTAAATTATTCGCTTGAAAGATTCGCTTTTTCAAGGTTTAATTTTATACTTGCTTTGATAGCACCACCATTCCATTCATCAAAAAATACTTTTTATTTCTATGAGAGCTGAATTTTCATTTAACCATAAGAAGTACCAGGCGGATTTGCGTCAGTTCCTAGATATATCCATTCCTCTTCGGCCAAATGAAAACAATCCGAACTGTTTTTATGCACCGCCTCCGACCAGTAAACCTGTACGGGCAGGAGATTTTGTAGGCTCTATCGATGAAGGAGGTTTATTAAACTTCAAAAATCTACAAATCAATCCACATGGCAATGGTACTCATACGGAATGTTATGGCCATATTCATGATACATCCATGACCGTCAATCAGGCCCTACAACAAATGATTTTCCCAGCCATGTTATTATCCGTTTATCCAGAATTACTGGACAACGGAGATCGGGTAATCGGGATGCGGGCCCTCGAGCTATTGGATCATGGTCAAGAAGAAAAACAGCCCTTACCTGAAGCTCTGATCATTCGTTCTTTACCCAATACAGAAGACAAAAAGCAGCGAATCTATTCTGGCACTAATCCTCCTTACGTGCAGGCGGACTTTTTGCATGAAATTCGAAAAAGAGGCGTGCGGCATTTATTGATCGATCTTCCATCGGTAGATCGAGAAGAAGATGGTGGAAAATTGGCTGGGCACAAGGCATTTTGGGGTATCGAAGAAGACATTCAAAAATTTAACACCATTACCGAAATGATTTTTGTGCCTTCTGTGATCAAAGATGGTTTATATTTGTTACAAATGTCAATATGCCCTCTTGAGATGGATGCAAGCCCCAGTAAACCGGTGTTATATAAAATAGAAGAAATGTAATGAGCCCATTATCATCAGATACAAGATTACGAAATCTATACAACCAATATTTGTATATGGATGATAAGGCTTTTTATGATAAAATTCGATTTTTTGACCAAAACGAATCGGATATCATGCTCATGCGCTTGGAAGATTCTCTCTGGATACAATCGGGTTATCTGGATGCCCTTTTTCAAACGGGCGAGTACAAAAAATACAACGATAAATCACAACAATTTTTACAGCGATTGATCTATCACAACATCGATTACTTTCACGGGGAAAATCCATATGAAGAAACCTTGCATAAGAAGGCGACGGCCCTCTATCACATGCGTTCTTATACTCCTTGTATCGAACATGCCAAACAACTGATCAATATCAACCCGAAACGAAAAGATACGCGCAGGGTTTTATTCTCTGCACACAGAAGTGCGCACACCTTTGCCCTGAAGTTGATTAAAGCGGGTCTAATGGCCACCTTATTAATGACGGCTTTTTTGTTGGTTTTTCAACAAATCATAGTAGCATCTTTCTTCAGCAAAATGAGTCATTGGTTCCTTCAATTGATTCTGGCTATAACGGTTCCATTTTTAAGTTTTTTCCTGGTATACAAGGTATTTATCGATATCAAATGTTGGATTCAAGCAAAAAAATGGATTGATCAAGCCAAGCATAAAAAAACGGACCTTCGTCCATAGAATAATCTTCGATACTTGTCCAATTATCCTGTCTATCCGACGAATTCGTCGGCTCAATAAATGTCAATATGTCACATTTGGTCGAGAAATCGCGATTGGAACGATTCATGCACTATGATTATTCGCTATCTTTGCAGTCAATATAAAATATAATACATGTTAAATTTATTGAAAAAGGTATTTGGGACAAAGTATGACCGCGATGTCAAAGAATACATGCCCCTAGTTACCAAAATAAATGAGCATTTCGAATCATATGCCAGCCTTAGTAACGATGAACTAAGAAATAAAACGAACGAATTCAGAACTAGAATCGCCAATTTTCTAAGCAACATCGATCAAGATATAGACGCCTTAAAAAACAAGGCAAACGATGAAAAGGATTTACATGCCAAGGAAGATATTTTCGAAACAATCGACAAATTAAAAGAAGAACGAGATAAGGCTCTTGAAGTCATCTTAAAAGAAATCTTACCAGAAGCCTTTGCTGTGGTTAAACAAACAGCAAAACGGTTTTCAGAGAACAATGAACTACGCGTTACCGCCACGCTTCATGACCGAGATCTAGCAGGTCAAGGACGTGATTATGTCTCCATCGAAGGTGATGAAGCAGTTTGGTACAATCAGTGGGATGCTGCAGGTGGTATGATCCAATGGAACATGATTCACTATGATGTTCAATTAATTGGTGGAATGGTGCTACATGATGGTAAAATTTCCGAGATGATGACGGGTGAAGGTAAAACCCTAGTAGCTACCCTTCCTGCCTATTTAAATGGCTTGAGTGGAGAGGGCGTGCACGTCATTACCGTGAATGATTATCTGGCACGACGTGACCAAGAATGGGTTGGTCCCATTTTTCAGTTCTTGCTCTTAACCGTGGATTGTATCGACAAGCACAGACCACATTCAGAAGGGCGAAGAAAAGCCTACCGATCGGATATCACCTATGGTACGAACAATGAATTTGGTTTTGACTACCTACGGGACAATATGGTGCGTTCTCAGAACGAATTGGTGCAGGCAAAGCATCATTACTGTATGATCGATGAGGTCGATTCAGTATTGATTGATGACGCCCGAACTCCATTGATTATATCGGGTCCCGTTCCAAGAGGTTCTGAAGAACAGGAATACATGTCTTTGAAGCCGAAGGTAGAGAGGCTGTATGCCGCACAAAAGAAAATTGCTACAGGATTTCTAGCAGATGCTAAACGATTGTTCAAAGAAGGCAACACCGGACATGAAGAAGGTCAAGCGGGTATCGCCTTATTGAGAAGTTACCGAGCATTACCAAAATACCGGCCGCTCATCAAATTTTTAAGTGAAGATGGAGTACGTCAAGAGTTGAACAAGGCAGAGAATTTCTATATGCAAGAGCAATCCAAAAACATGCATATAGCGGACGAGCCTTTATTGTTTACCATAGATGAAAAGAATAGAGGTGTAAATCTAACTGAAAAAGGAACCGATTACCTCGCCAAAGGTGAAGACGATACTGACTTTTTCGTGATGCCGGATATAACCAGTATGATGCAATCCATCGAAGAAGCTGAGGATTTATCTTCTGAAGAAAAAGCCACGCAGAAAGAAAATTTAATCCGAGATTATACGGTAAAATCAAAACGTCTGCACGCAACAAGTCAACTTTTAAAAGCATATACGCTTTTCGAAAAAGATGATGAGTATGTGGTCATGAACAATGAGGTGAAAATCGTCGATGAGCAGACGGGAAGGATGATGGAAGGAAGACGTTATTCAGATGGTCTACACCAAGCCTTAGAAGCGAAAGAAAATGTAAAAATTGGAGAAATCACGCAGACTTATGCTACGGTGACGCTCCAAAATTACTTTAGAATGTACCATAAACTGGCTGGTATGACCGGTACGGCCGAAACAGAAGCGGGCGAGTTATGGGAAATCTACAAATTGGACGTGGTGGTTATTCCTACGAACAAGCCGATTCAACGTGCAGACAAAGAGGATTTAGTCTATCGTACTTCTAGAGAAAAATTCAATGCCGTCATCGACGATATTGTAAAACTTTCAGAAGCAGGAAGACCGGTACTTGTCGGAACAACTTCCGTCGATATTTCTGAGAAATTATCTAGAATGCTTGATATTCGAAATATCAAGCACAATATCTTGAATGCGAAGCAGCATCAACGAGAAGCAGAAATCGTTTCTGAAGCAGGAAAATCAGGTGCCGTTACGATTGCGACCAATATGGCCGGTCGGGGAACGGATATCAAACTTTCAGAAGAGGTAAAAGCCAAAGGTGGTCTAGCCATCATCGCTACGGAACGTCATGATTCTCGACGTGTCGATCGTCAGTTACGAGGTCGTTCAGGACGACAAGGTGATCCGGGAAGTTCTCAGTTTTATGTTTCTCTTGAAGATAAATTGATGCGATTGTTCTCTACCGAACGAGTTGCCAAATTGATGGACCGAATGAACTTCAAAGATGGTGAAGTGATCCAACACTCTATGGTTACCAAGACGATAGAACGCGCCCAGAAAAAAGTGGAAGAGAACAACTTTGGAATTCGTAAGCGATTGCTAGAATACGATGATGTAATGAATATTCAGCGGGAGGCTATCTACAGCAAGCGAAACAATGCGCTTTCTGGAGAACGTTTATCCGTCGATTTATACAATCGATTTTTGGATTTGACTGAAATGATCTTAGAAGATCATAAAATGAATGGTGATTACGACTCTTTTAGAAACAGTTCTATTCTACAATTGGGTGTTGATCCTGCTATTGATGCGGCTACATTCTCTGAAGGTAGCGTGCAACAAATTTTGGAGCAATATCAAAATCAAGTTTTAGAAATTTACGAGCGTAAAAAAGAACAAATCAATGAAGCCTTATTCCCTGTGATCAAACGAGTCTACGAGGAAGAAGGACATACCTACAAGCGCATTGCCATTCCATTTACAGATGGTCGTGCCAATCCACTTCCTGTATCTGCCAATCTTGAAGAAGCATATAATTCTGGAGGAGCGGCGATCATGGAGGAAATTGAAAAGGCATTAACCCTTGCTTTGATCGATGAAAACTGGAAAGAACACTTGAGAAATATGGACGAATTGAAAGAGTCCTCTCAAGCCGCTTCTTTTGAACAGAAAGACCCCCTTGTAATTTACAAAATGGAAGCATTCAATCTATTCCAAGAAGTCATCGGTAGTATTAATCAAGATGTTTGTTCCTACTTAATGAAAGGAAAAGTGTTGGTTGGTGGTAATGATGTTCAAGAAGCTAAAGAGCAAAAAACCGATTTAAGCAATGTTCGTACCAGCCGAAATACGGTTCAAGAAGCACAAGCTGCTGCGTCCAGAGCTGCTGCCAATGCCGGTAGAGTTCGCAAAGCGGTGGAACAATATGTACGACAAGAAGAAAAAGTCGGTCGAAATGAACCATGTCCTTGTGGAAGTGGTAAAAAATACAAAAGTTGTCACGGGAAGAAATAAGTCAATATATTGATCAAACCTTGCTGCGACCAACGGCAACAACAAAAGAAGTCATTGCTTTCTGTGAGGAGGCAATGACTTTTGGTTTTCGAAGTGTTTGTATTCCACCAACGATGGTTGAAACAGCGGCATCTGTTCTCCTGTCCTCGAACATTGACGTTTGCACCGTAATCGGATTTCCTTTGGGATATCACAATACCAGAATCAAGCTCTTAGAAGCAGAAGAAGCGTTGAAAAATGGCGCTTACGAATTCGATATCGTGATTAATCAAGGTCTTTTAAAAGCAAAAGACTACACAGCGCTCACGCAAGAGATGAAACTTTTAACACAGTATATACATCAACATAAAGCAGTTGTTAAATGGATTGTGGAAACGGCAAATCTGGAAAAATCCGAATTGACAGACATTTGTCAGTTATGCATGGATATTAACGCGGATTTTATTAAGACATCTACTGGATTTGCATCACAAGGAGCGCAAATAGAGCATATTCAATTATGGAAATCCAACATAAAAAACGGAAATTTGAAAATTAAAGCTTCTGGAGGAATAAAAACCTTACAAGATGCGCTTATGTTTATAGAAGCCGGAGCAGATCGACTAGGTTGTTCTTCCGGTGTCCGTATTCTAAATGAAATATAGATGAAATATTTATTAGTGATCGCCATATTTATGACTTACCTGCAGGGATTGCATGCTCAGGTTCAAATCAATGAGTCCGCTGAGATCAGTCGTGTCATGGAAGCTTATACGAACAAATCTCAAGCAAGAGATTATATTGACGGTTGGCGCATCCAGATCATCAATACCGATGATCGTCGGCAAATGGAGTCTGCGAGATCATTATTCGGTGCTCGATACCCTTATCTAAAGATGACCTGGGAGCATGTACAACCTTATTACAAGGTTAAAGTAGGAGCCTATAAAACCAAACTTGAGTTAGAATCATTTCTTCGAGAATTGAAAACGGATTTTCCAAGAGCTATTCCCGTACGAGATCGAATTTACAAGTCCGAATTAAGTCTATAAATGAGTAGAACTTCCCAGTTTAACAATCGGACATTTGACTGGGTTACCATCTCTTTATATTCGGGATTGGTACTGATAGGATGGTTGATGCTGTACGCAGCCGTCTATGAAAAAGATGTAGATCCGCAAATCTTTAGCATGAGCAGTATCGTTGGATCTCAAACCATTTGGATCATCATTTCTTTTGTTTCCTTTTGGCTCATCACTTTGATTGATTGGAAACTTTGGAACACTTTTACCTACCCATTGTATGGTCTCGCATTAGGCCTTCTATTTTTCGTGCTCATATTTGGAACCGAAATCAAAGGTGCCAAATCCTGGTTTCGGTTTGGAGCACTGAGTTTTCAACCTGCCGAATATGCCAAATTGGCCACCGCATTGGCATTAGCAGCTTATCTCAGCTATTATAAATGTGATCTTCGGAAGTTAAAGTCACAGCTAATTGCTGTAGGTATTATCGCACTCCCGATTTTTCTGACCCTATTACAACCAGATGCTGGTTCTGCCTTAATATTTATGTCCTTTGGGATTCTGTTGTATCGAGAAGGACTTCCCATAATCTATTACTACATTGCCGTTGGTCTGATTGGGACTTTCATCTTGACCTTGATGTACAATCCCTGGACGACCATCATCACGGCCTGTTTTATTATATCCCTGATTTATCTAATCCAATTGAATAAAAAAAGAATTACGCTCTTATTATTCTTGGCCTGTCTGGTAGCAAATATTGTTCTTTGGTCGAAAATTCCCGCGAGCTACTTACTCTTGGGTGACATCGTATTGGTACTTGCTTTTAGCGTCTACATGTGGACACAACGACAACGACAATTGGTGACGATATTAGTCCCAGCCTTGTTATTGGTTGCTTCGATTTCCTTTGGAACCAACTACATCTTTAACAACATTTTGAAAAAACATCAGCAAGATCGAATCAATGTCTGGTTAAAACCGCAAGAATGCGATCCTAGAGGTGCCCTCTACAATATCGTTCAATCGAAAATTGCCATCGGATCCGGTGGTGTAGCAGGTAAAGGCTACCTGAAGGGAACCATGACCGAATTAGACCATGTACCAGAACAAACGACGGATTTCATATTTAGTATCATAGGTGAAGAACAGGGATTTATTGGGTCATTTAGTATAATCATTTTCTTTAGTCTGTTAATTTATCGTATCATTATCCTCGGAGAAAGAGCAAAGAATTTGTTCATCCGAAGATATGCCTATGGCCTTGCCGGCATCCTATTTTTTCACTTTTTTATCAATATAGGAATGACCATGGGCATCTGTCCAGTTATAGGAATTCCCTTACCCTTTTTAAGTAAGGGAGGAACGTCGCTTTTCTTCTTCTCCATAATGATAGGTATATTAGTAAAAATGGATCAAGCTAGATTACAGGAATGAAAGATTTTTTGAATTATGAATTGCTAAAAATTAATGAGGATATTACCCTGACGGTTGGTTCCATCCTATTCATTATTGTTGGTTTCTTGGTAGCTAAAATCATCAATTTCCTTCTTCTACGAATACTAAAAGCCTACTTCAAGAAAAGAGCTGTTGACGTAGGAAGGTCTTATACCATATTACAACTACTCAAGTATTTTATATATACGATCATCTTTTTGACCACCTTGAGTATTGTAGGGATCAAATTGACCTACATCATGGCTGGTTCAGCTGCCTTATTGGTGGGAGTTGGAATTGGTTTACAACAGACCTTTAATGATTTTTTCAGTGGTATTATCATTCTAGTTGACGGCACCGTTGAAGTTGGTGATATATTATTTATAGATAATACCTACGGAAAAGTGCGATACATCGGTCTTAGGGCGTCCAAAATCGAAACAAGAGATAGCCACATATTGATCATTCCAAATTCCAAACTGATCAATAATGCGGTCAACAATCTCAGTCATCGAGAAAATCCTATCCGCTTTCACGTGGATGTATCCGTGTCTTATGGGAGCGATATAAAGAAAGTAGAAAAAATATTATTGGAAGTCATCAGTCCATATAATAAGTATCAGATGAACTATACTCCGGCGGTGTACTTGGATCAATATGGCGAGTCTTCAATTGACTTCAAACTGTATTTTTACAGCAAGCAAATATTTCTTATAGACAAGCATTTAAGTGATATCCGTAAGGACATTGTGCATGCTTTCCATCAAAATGGTATCGAAATTCCATTTCCACAGAGAGATCTTTGGATTAAAAATGGGGATATCAGCGGTCCAATTCAGTGATTTTCAACCACATGCACCCCTTTTTTTTTCATTTATTTCTCAAAAAAATCGACAAATATTTTTTTAAAACGAATATTTTTCGAAATTTGCGTTCCCATTGAAAAAAGCGAGTGCAAACAAGACATAACTAATTAATAACCAAAGATATAGTTTAATGAGAAAGGCAGATTTAGTATCTATCATATCAGAAAAAACAGGAGTTCCTAAAGTTGATGTATTAGTATCCTTAGAAACTTTCTTTTCCGAAGTGAAAGATACATTAGGTTCTGGAGAAAATGTTTATGTAAGAGGATTTGGTTCTTTTGTGATCAAAAAAAGAGCAAAGAAAATAGGCAGACACATCAAAAAGAATGAAGCTATTGAAATCCCTGAACATTACATCCCGGCTTTCAAACCTGCTAAGATTTTTATCGATCACGTAAAAGATAACGTTTCTTCTCTTCCAAAAGACGATAAGTAACATGACTATAAGCAGACATCAATTCATAGCAATTTGTACAACAGTTGTTCTTGTATTGGTCCTGTATTTTGGTTTTAACACCAAAGACCCTAGTATACAACTCGCAGAAAAGTCTCGAGTTGCCAGTTTTGAAAATACGAGCATTGAAAACATAAGAAAATCCGTTTTCGACTCCTTGGATCTTACCTCCAAAGCCTATTTTGACGGTTTGCAATTGCAACTGCACGATAGTTTTGATGATTCAACGAAAATCGAAGCTCTAAAATCGATTTCTTCATTCTGGTATAGCCAACGAGAATTCGCGCTAGCTGGTGATGCTGCAGAACAAATTGCAGAAATAGAAGAATCTGGTTTCAGCTGGTCGATGACAGGTACCAGCTATGCCGCTGGAATTAAAAACGGAAAAAACGAAACAAAGCGAACTTTTAACATGGCAAAAGCGGTTAATGCTTTTGAGAACGCTATTAGTCTCGAACCAGATAACATCAATCATCAGGTCAATCTAGCTATTTGCTATGCAGAAAGACCTCCAGAAGATCAACCTATGACAGGTATATTGATGTTATTGGATTTAGATAAGAAGTTTCCTAAGACACCAGCGGTTTTGTTTCAACTTGCTCGTTTTGGTATGCAAACCAATCAGTTTGAAAAGGCGATTGGCAGGCTAGAAACCATATTAGAAATTGATCCAAACTTGGTAAAAGCACATTGCCTATTGGCAGATGCTTACTTACAAACAAATAATGCGGAAGCAGCTCAAAAACATATTGAGTTCTGCGAAGCAAATAGAAAATAAATTTTTTAATTTTAATAAATTCATATTTATGCCTTGCGGTAAAAAAAGAAAAAGACATAAGATCTCTACTCATAAAAGAAAAAAGAGACTTAGAAAAAACAGACACAAGAAGAAGAATAAATAAATAAATTGATGAGATTATCTCCCATAGGGGAGGTAATCTCTCTATTGGAAGCGAATGCAATGATTTTTACAATCAATCTTTCTAAATAACGCAAGTTTCCAAATTTGTACATTTACTCAGTTCGACAGTCTATCTATTTTAATTTTTCCTGAGTAATTCTTATCTATCAACTGTAATTTTCATTGATGACTTTCCATGTACATGGCAAAGTCTATTGTTATTTGGTGCTTATTGAAATACACCATCGTTACGCACACTATCAAACGCAAAAAATTGTAACCATATAGCACGCATTCCAAACAAACAAAAATGTTTTGGAAAAAGAATTAATCGTAAATGTATCTGAAGGTAAAGTCGAGATGGCCTTATTGGAAGATCAAAAACTGATGCTGGTTCAAACGCAAAAAACGACCGAAAATCTATTGGTCGGCGATATATTCCTCGGAAGTATCAAAAAGTTGATGCCAAGTCTTAATGCAGCCTTTGTCGATATAGGTTTGCGAAAAGATGCCTTTCTACACTATACCGATCTTGGGCCACAACTAAGATCCATGTTAAAGTTTGCAGAAACCACTAGAACAGGCAAAAACAAAAATGCACTACTAGGCAACTTCAAAAACGAACCGGACATCATCAAAACGGGTAAAATAGACCAAGTACTTCAAAAAAAGCAACAACTTCTGGTCCAGATTACCAAAGAACCCATTAGTACAAAAGGACCTAGATTGACCTCAGAAATCACCTTACCCGGTCGATATGTCGTACTTTCTCCTTTCAACCAGCACGTTGCTGTATCGAAGAAAATTCCTGATGCAGAAGAGCGCAAACGTCTAAAACTACTGATCGAGAGTATTCGACCTAAAAATTTCGGTGTCATCGTACGGACGGCAGCTGAGGGTAAAAAAGTAGCAGACCTACACGAGGAAATCAGTCAATTGACTGAAACATGGCGTGATATTCATCGTCAATTAAAGACAGTGAAGGAACCGCAAAAATTGGTCAGCGAAATGGATAAAACTTCCAGTTTTATTCGCGACGTTCTCAATGAAGATTTCTCGAGTATCATCGTAAATGATCCAAGCTACTTCAAAAACATTAAACAATTGATGGGCACCATAGCACCGGAAAAAACCAAAATAGTCAAACACTATCGAGGTGGTAAACCTATCTTCGAAAACTTTGGTATAAATCGTCAGATCAAATCCTCTTTTGGTAAGACCTCTACGATGAACAGCGGAGCTTACTTGGTCATTGAACATACAGAGGCCATGAGCGTCATTGATGTCAATAGTGGTCCAAAAATGCAAAAGAGCGATCAAGAATCAGCCGCTCTAGCGGTCAATCTTGAATCGGCAAAAGAGATCGCACGACAATTACGTCTTCGAGATATTGGTGGGCTAATCATCATCGACTTCATCGATATGCGGAAACAAGAAAATAAAGCCGCGTTATATAAAGCCATGAAGGAATGCATGAAAAGTGATCGTGCTCAACATACCATTTTGCCCTTGAGTAAGTTCGGATTGATGCAAATTACTCGACAACGAACCAAGCCGGTGGTAAAAATTGATACCTCCGAAATGTGTCCGACTTGTCAAGGTACTGGTAAAGCCAAACCTTCTATTTTGGTAGCAGATCGAATCGAGAGTGACTTAGAAAGGATATTAACATCAAATCCTAAGATCAAACCATCCTTGAAGGTGCATCCTTTTGTTTATGCGCATTTTACCAAAGGTATTATGAACAAACGCGTGGCCTGGTTCCGTAAATATTACAAATGGATTAAAGTCGATCCCATGGAGGATTACTACCTGGACCAATACAAATTCTTTGACAGCAATAACGATGAAATAAGAATTTAAAAGGACCATGACATCACTCAACGATCTTAAAAAAGGCCAAAAAGGGCGCATCCTATCATTTGAAAATCTGGAAATTGAAAAAGCCTTTCTTATTTTCGGATTACTGCCGGATGTGACCGTCGAATTAAAGCGTAAAATGCCTTTCGGCGGTAGCCTTTATCTTTCATTTAATCAAACACTTCTGGCGGTGAGGCGATCAGAGGCGGCTCAAGTATCCATCGAAATCCAATGAGCAAAAACCAAAAATGGATTGGCCTAGTCGGTAATCCCAACAGCGGAAAATCAAGCCTATTTAATCACTTAACAGGTCTTCGGCAAAAGGTAGGAAATTTTCCAGGAGTCACGGTTGATAAGAAAACCGGAACCTACCTAAGTGATGAAGGTGAAACGATCAATTTAATTGACTTTCCAGGATTATATAGTCTTTATCCGAACTCGAAAGATGAAAAATTGGTGGTCAATATTTTGGCAAACCCAGATGACGCTTTCTATCCCGACAAGATCGTTTATGTTTTAGATCCACTACAATTGGAGCGGCATCTACTCTTGGCTACGCAAATTATTGACCTTGGCTTTCCTACGATTATTGCGATCAATATGATTGACATTGCCAAAGAAAATCAACTTTCCATCAATACGGCATATTTGTCAAAAAAATTAGGAGCACCGGTCGTCCAAGTCAGCGCAAGAACAGGAGAAGGTATGGCTGCTTTGAAAGCACATATAGAATCTAAAGATTTTAGCAAACCAGCCCCTTTATACAGTCTCAATAAAGAGCATAAAAAAATTGCCAAAGAAGTAGCGGACGCCATTCAGTCAAAGCAAGGTGCCGAACTCAATGATTATAATGCATTGGTCGTAGCCAATCATTATGATTGGATCGAAGGCATCAGTGATAATGCCCGACAAAATGCGAAGCATATTGTCGAGTTAAACCAATTTGACAAGCTGGATCAACAGGTCCAGGAAACCATGAAACGCTACGATACTTTCAGTCCTTGGATAGCAAAAGCCGTTTCTAAGCCGGATGATTCGAACAAGTTCATCTCGGAAAGAATTGATCGGGTGATTACACATCCGATTGCCGGGCCACTTATATTTTTTGGGCTCATGTTCCTGATTTTCCAAGGATTATTTTCTTGGACAGGATATCCCATGGATTTGATTGATGGTGCATTTGCTTGGTTGGGAGACTCGGTTAAATATGCATTAGGTTCAGGTTGGGTAAGTAGCTTGATAGCAGATGGAATATTAGCCGGGATAGGTGGTATCGTCATCTTTATCCCACAAATATTCTTCCTCTTCTTAGTCATCAGTATTTTAGAAGAAATCGGCTATATGTCCCGTGCCGTATACATGTTTGACAAACTCTTACAAGGTATCGGGCTCAATGGGCGCAGTATTGTTTCGCTAATATCAGGTGGAGCCTGCGCCATTCCGGCGATTATGTCTACTCGAACCATGAAAAACTGGAAGGAACGACTCAATACCATCATGGTGACTCCTTTGATATCATGTTCAGCACGGATTCCTGTGTATATCGTATTGATCGCCTTTGTCGTACCTGACGAGACGGTCGGCGGCATATTCAATATGCAAGGATTGGCCTTTATGGGACTTTATTTGATTAGCATAGTAGCCGCTTTAGTGTCGGCATTTGTATTCAAATTAATCCTTAAATCGGATCAGAAATCCTATCTGATGATCGAGTTGCCCCAGTATAAAAAACCGATCTGGAAAAATGTATTTCTTACCATCAAAGAAAAACTATGGGCTTTCATTTGGGAAGCAGGTAAGGTTATATTCGTGATTTCTATCATACTATGGTTCTTAGCCAGTTTCGGTCCCAAAAACAAAATGGAGCTGGCTCAAAAAGAGGCTATGACCTACTCCATCGAGCAAAATTTATCACCGGAAGAGACTCAAAATTTTATTGCGGCTAAAAAGATCGAAGCATCTTATGCCGGTCATATGGGGAAATTCATTGAACCTGTCATCAAGCCATTAGGCTTTGATTGGAAGATGGGGATTGCCTTGATCACATCGTTTGCAGCAAGAGAAGTTTTCGTGAGTACGATGGCGACGATCTATTCGATTGGTAGTGAGGATAACGAGTCGACCATTCGAGATCGCCTAGCCAAGGAAGTCAATCTTGATACTGGCGAGAAAGTCTATACACCGGCGGTAGCTATGTCGCTGCTCATATTTTATCTTTTTGCGATGCAATGCATGAGTACATTAGCGATTACCAAGCGGGAGACCAACAGTTGGAAATGGCCAATTATACAGTTTAGCTATATGACCGCCCTTGCCTATATTGCCAGTTTAGTGGTCTATCAATTAATGCGATAAGGGTGGCACCCTGCGGGTCGGGCTATGCGTGGTTTCCCGAAGGTCATCCTTCCTCGCCAGCTCGTCAGGAGCGCGGATCGAATGATCGCGCCCACTACTATCCCTGCCACGGTTGAAATGGGTTATTTATAATAGTGTGCTTGTATTCTTTTTTAATTCCACCAAGATTTCATCGGCGGAAAGATCTTTATAAAATATCCAATCAGAGATCAGCCCTTCTGGTTTTCTGTAGTATTTCTCAAGCATCGCCATATTTGAGAATATCAATGCATCATTATCCAAGTTTTCAAATATTTGTTCCAATAACCCTTTTGCCCATTTATCCGTTAATGCATTCCTCATCTTTAATTGCCATTCAAATTTTTATTATCCAAAAGATACAATATAAACTTCTCGTGATACATCAATTTCTTCACGATCTTTATCATCTCAAATATCCTCTTAGTTAAGAAGCAACTAAAATCAATATAAAACTTAAAACCTAGATGATATTAAATATCTACTTCCCATTTATTCTTTAAATTCCATAGAGTTCAACGTATTATTCACCTTTTCTAAAAAAGATGAACAATTATTACCGCTACATTCAAATAAGAGTTTTACGTGAGAGACTTCTGTATCAATAACAATTTCTCTATAAATCGCAGGTAAGATAGAATGATTATTATTTTCATAAATAATACTATATCCTTGATAACCCAACCAATCGATATAAGTCGAATCAATGATTGTAAAACCAAGTTTTCTTATTTTACGAAACCTCTTTTCGAATGTAAATAATTCATTGTAGCCCCAATTATATTCTTCAGAATTAAATGCTTCATATACATCATCCGTATAAGACGTTAAAGTCATTTGATAAACTGAATCAGGAAAATTAGAATGGATAAAGCCGGTTTCACACAAGGGATTATATTGAGATTTTGCAAATCGTATTTTGCGCTCATCATAGTTTACCATGTCGGAGTAATCAATCCAACTAAAATACCAATCAAAATCTAAATGATTCTCAAAATTCACCTGACCGAAATTATAGGGTAAACTTAAGACTAAGGTATTTCTCTTTGAATTACATGATATTATTAGAAATACATTAATAAGACTTAACAACACCATCCCTTTTAATCGCATACTCCAAGTTTTAAATGCAGTGCAGAATTAATACGGAATATATCGCTTGATAGTATGTATTAAACATGATATTATTTCATGTTGCCTTAGCTTCTTGGTGCTTCTTAGGTAATCCTCACTTTCTGATTTAATCACATCAAGATTATCTGAAGTCTCGTATTCCATTCCGAATACAGATGTTATTTTTGCATCATCCTAGTCCTATTACCTCTTTACTTTTAAGATGCCAACCCTTTTCTGACTTTTCTATCATTAATAAGCCTTCATCTGTGGTATTTAACAGCCCAAGTCTGGTACCATCAGCATTCCAGAAAGCCGTTTTGCCGCCAGCTTCGTATTGCCAAACTTGACCACAGTAATTCGACATTAATATAGCCATAGAGTACTTGATTGCATAAGATTCAAGACAGGCATGTCCTTCCATGATACCTTTTTTTGTATAATAAATACTGGCAAGATATAAACTGCAGTCTTTTTTTGCCGCTGCCAAAGGATGAGCGACGTTAGCGATATCCGCACAAATGGCCAACTGAATACGTTCTCCTTTTAATGCTATGTATGGATTCATATCCATGCTTGCGCTAAAATATACCTCTTCTCCTTCGTGTAAATACTGCTTCGCATACCAAATGGCCTGTTGAAAAGGAGATAGTATTATAGAACCAATATACAGTTGCCCATTATTCAACACAGGTGCCCCCACGATGATGGTCATCTTGAAATCATTAGAATATGCTTGAAGTTGTTCTAATCTTGGATCATTTAATGTCCAAGCCAAATCCTTGGCTTCCGATCGACAGTAACCGGTCAAGGACATTTCAGGAAAAAGCATCAAATCCACCTCCTGATGACTGGCTTGAAGAACCCAATAATAATGCTTCTCCAAATTCGCTTCAATACGTCCAACTTCTGACTGAATCTGTGCACTGGCTATAATCATAGCGGTTTTTCTCTTTAAATGTTTATACTTAGTCTTTTTTCCATGATTGCAGCTCGATCAGATTAGCATCTGGATCGCGTGCATACACAAAGGTAATCTCCCCCACTCCTTCCACCACACGCTGAGTAATTTGACCATAGGCCTTTCCTCCGTATAGCATCATTTTCTCCAATACAGCTGCTACATCTTCTACCTCAAATGCAAGATGTCCAAATCCTCTAGTATTTGGTTTGACAGGATCCAAAGATTCTACATGACCATACTGATAAATTTCCAGCGTAGGTCCTTGATCACCGTAACCAGGTAACAGCAGATGCGCACCTACCAATGAAGCATCCGATACGCCGGTTCCCTTGGACAACCAAGATCCAGATTGGTTACGTTGTGGAGGAACAATTTTACAGTCAAAAACATCTATATAGAACTGTGCCAATCGTTTCCAATCCTTACTGATAATATTCGTATGTGCGTATCTCATCTAGTATTGTTTTGACAAAACAGGAAATACAAAAGTCAGGATTTATCAAAATAATCCCGTTCCTTCTGATTACTTTGTTCGATGATTTTATGTTTTTCTTCCAGTATTATTTCGGCGCCATCATTCATCATGGATCCCAATTCTTCAAAGTATGCATCCGACCAAGTATCGCCCAAACCAACCAGCCATGACAATAAGAACAAATATTCACCGAGCCCCCATCGAAATGTCCACTTTCTCCGCTTCAGTTCTTTTTTAAGAAAATAGCGAACTAATCGCTCCAAGTCTTCCTGCCAATATTTTCTTGACAAACGACCTATGCTTTTTTTTCGTTTGAGTAGAGACTTCGAGCCTTCAAACAATTCAATGCTTTGTAGAGGCTTATACCGACGTTTTAACAAACATGCATATTGCAATTGATTTAAAAATACTTCTTTACGTTCGCCATTACGATATTCAATTTGAAGCCTAACCTTTGTACATTCCAAACGAATTATAATGGATTGATGTCGACGATAATAACTATATACCGCTCTCAAACAAACAAAAGCAATCAACAATACCAAAGGCACTAACAACCAATACACCCATGTAAAAGCCGCATACAAGAGTAGAAGACCTATTCCCGACAGCAATATAATCTGTAGGTTTAGTCCTTGATTACTACGACGATTAAAAACCAATGTGTCTGACATGAGAAATTATAAATTTTAAGATTTAGTCCTATCTGAAGCGGAAAATTATTCTCCTTTGATTAAGATATATATCAATTGGCTTTCCACTTTTCTTCGGATCATATTCAATGCTTCATCTTTATTCTTAGGTCTATAGATATCAACTTTTAACGCTTCCCCTAAAAATGGAATGTAATAGTCAAAATAGTTAGAGTCGACCTTTTTCTTCTTGGTGTAATAGAGATCAATCGCCTTCTCAAATTCCTGTATTAACGTTTCTTTTGTTAAATCGTGATATAGAAGTTCCAGCAAATACTCCCTTAACTCCGTATCCGTTCTTATTTTTCGAGTAAAAAGATGAGGAATCATTATTTTTCTTGCTTCCTCTATATTCTCTAGTTTGAATGCTATCTTACTTCTTTGATAATCCAACCAAAAGTTTTTGTCCTCATGTGCATTGCCACACCAATGATAATAAGGGTACTTTTCTGATTCTTCCAAGTATTTTTTTGCTTCAAGATAATTTCCCTGAATAAATTCAATCTTATATAACATTTCCGAGGCTCTCCTGCGATAGTTTGCAAAATTTTCCGCCATTAATCCATGACCTACGGATACTTCCTCCTCATCTTGAACATCACTATTTAACACTTCTAAAAATGATTTTTTAGCAGCATAATAAAACTTTAATTCAAATTGTAATATTCCTTGATTATTCAATGCTCGATAATAAAGGGTCGAAGTGGGATATTCTAATATTAATTCTTCATAATTTGAAAGTGCTTTTCGAAGTAACTCTTCTTTCTGTTCCAAGTAAATTTCTCTTCTAGCTTTACCTTTTATTGTAGAAGTATCCACAATACTTATTAGATAATCTAATTCCAAATGATAGTATACAATGTTGGTCAATTCCTCCGCTTCTTTAAACAAACTTTTTGAATCCGATTCAATCCAAGCTGAATCCAACTCCATTTCTTGACTAAATAGAGATACGGATTGTAAAATCAAGATTATGGTGATAGCGTTTTTCATTTTTATCATGATTATTATTTCTAAATATAAGAACTAACTCCTTAAGGTGATTCTGTTTAAATCAAATAGTTCATCCAAAAAATAACACACATGTATATCCACAATATGCTAAATACTATATGAA
>JAHDFB010000027.1:0-859 GCA_020628475.1 Saprospiraceae bacterium
CCTTACGGAAAATGATTTCACTCGCTCCTTTCGCTCCCATCACGGCAATTTCTGCGGAAGGCCAGGCAAAGTTGAAATCTGAACCAATGTGTTTACTATTCATCACATCGTATGCTCCTCCATAAGCCTTACGTGTAATCACCGAGATTCTAGGTACCGTCGCTTCGCTAAAAGCATAGAGTAATTTCGCGCCATTGGTTATAATACCATTCCATTCTTGATCTGTACCGGGTAAGAATCCTGGAACGTCTACCAATACCAAAAGTGGAATATTGAAGCAATCACAGAATCTCACAAATCGAGCCGCTTTTCGACTGCTCTCTACATCGAGTACCCCCGCTAAGCTATAGGGCTGATTGGCCACGATTCCGATACTTTTACCACCAATTCTTGAAAATCCGACTATAATATTATCTGCATAATCCTTATGAATCTCGTAAAAGGATCCTTTGTCCGTCAAAGAAGAGATCACCTCTTTCATATCATAAGGAACATTACTACTTTCGGGAATAATCGTTCTTAATTCCGGTCTGGATTCGTCATTGGCCAAGGTATATGGAAGATCCATCGGTTTTTCGTCATTACTCTGCGGCAAATAACTCAGTAATTGTTTCAATTTAGCAATACAAGCTACATCATTCGGTGCTGTAATATGCGTAACACCACTCTTGGTCGCATGCGCTTTCGATCCTCCTAACTCTTCCGCAGACACTTCCTCATTCGTCACTGTTTTAACCACATTCGGCCCCGTCACAAACATATAAGACGACTTATCAACCATGATCGTAAAATCTGTAATCGCTGGTGAATAAACGGCTCCCCCCGCACAAGGTCCCATGATCGCTGAAATCTGAGGGAT
>JAHDFB010000027.1:869-40714 GCA_020628475.1 Saprospiraceae bacterium
ATAACCCCGGATGCTATTTCGATAAAATATATCTGCATAACCACCTAATGATTTGACGCCTTCTTGAATTCTTGCTCCACCCGAATCATTTAATCCAATAAACGGTGCTTTGTTCGCCATCGCCAAATCCATTAGCTTACATATCTTCTCCGCATGTGTTTCACTCAAAGACCCACCAAAGACGGTAAAATCTTGTGCAAATACGTATACCAAGCGTCCGTTTACAGTACCGTAACCGGTAATTACTCCATCTCCTAAGTAATTTTCCTTTTCCATACCAAAATCGGTACTCCGGTGCTTGACAAACATGCCTATTTCCTCCCATGAGCCCTCATCGATTAGTAGGCTCACGCGTTCTCTAGCGGTCAACTTTGACTTCGCATGTTGCTTTTCTATACGCTGCTCTCCCCCGCCCTTCAAAGCTTCTTGTTGAAGGGTTTTCAGTAGGTCTAATTTTTTATCCATGTATTGAATTAACTAAAATCTTTCAAAAATTCCTTCATCCTTCGCAAGGCTTCTTTCAATTGTTCGTCAGAAGCGGCATAAGAAAGACGGATGCAGTCATCATCACCGAAAGCGGATCCAGCCACAGTTGCAACATGTGCTCCTTTCAACAATTCCGTCGCAAATGAGCTCGAATCTGTAATCGTTACTGTCCCATTCGATTTGCCGAAAAATGAACTCACATCCGGGAATATATAGAATGCTCCTTGTGGTTGATTGGTTTTGATACCAGGAATTTCCATCAAACCGTTTCGCATCAATTCTCTTCTTCTCAAAAAGGCCGCTTTCATTTCCTCAGTTGGTTTCATGTCGCTCAGAAGCGCTTTTGCCGATGCAATTTGTGAAAAGGCTGCAGCTCCAGAAGTGACTTGACTTTGGATTTTCGAACATGCCTTTGCCAACCATTCTGGTGCACCAATATATCCTATTCTCCAACCAGTCATAGCAAATCCTTTGGCCATACCGTTTACGGTCGCTACTTGATCCTTCATGAAATCGAAGGATCCAATACTAGTATGTTGTTCTGTAAAATTGATGTATTCATAAATTTCATCTGAAATCACGAATAAATCTGGCTTCGCATCAATGACCTTCGCGAGCGCATGTAATTCATCTTTGGTATACACCGACCCGGTTGGATTACAAGGTGATGAAAATATGATCAACTTCGATTTATCTGTAATTGCTGCTTCCAACTGCTCCGGCGTCACTTTAAAGTCGTTATCGATGGAAGCTTTCAAACAAACCGGTACTCCGCCGACCATGGTAACAATATCAAAGTAAGATACCCAGTACGGAGTAAATATGATCACCTCATCTCCTGGATCCACCAAAGCATTCATAAGATTATTGATGGACTGCTTGGCACCACAAGAAACAACGATGTTTTTTCTTGTAAAATCCAGATTATTGTCGCGTTTAAATTTCTCGATAATGGCATCGACGAATTCTACATGTCCTGGTACGGGAGTATACTTCGTAAATCCAGCATCCAAGGCATCTTTCGCAGCCTGTTTGACGTGTTCTGGTGTATCAAAATCAGGTTGTCCTAGACTAAGACTGATGACATCATGCCCTTGGCTAGCGATATCTCTTGCCATTTGGGCCATTTTGATAGTAGCCGATTCATTTACTCGTGCTAATCGTTTAGCCAGAAATTTGTTGCTCATATTTCGTTTTATTTGTGCTTTTTACTAAAGCAATATTACATATTATAAGTCAAAAACATCTAGGAAATGGGCGATATTAAATCCCTTTTCGATGACTTCTTTATACTGTTCTGAATTTTCGTCTAAAACGGGGTTGGTGTGATTAAAATGTATAAAGTGAATCTTAGCTTTTTCACGATCTTCCAGCTGTTCAAATCGCTGCATACTTTCCTGAATAAAAGGATGTGGAATCTGACTTATATCTCGAAGATTAATTTCTTGTCCCCAATAAAAAGTGGCATCAAGAAAAGCATAATCTACACCAGCAATTTCTTGTTCAATATCTTTATCCCATCGCTCCCATTTATCAATATCTGGTATAAACAAAGCTGATTTTTGGGGCCCCATAATTTTGAAGCCTACTGTTTCGGAATATTCGTCACGATGTGGTACCTTAAAAGGGATCACTTCTAGACTATCTGATAATTTAGTGGAGCTATTTTCTTGCATGGACTGTAAGCTGATATTATTGGTTGAAACCAATTGACTCCAAGGACCATTATTGGTCAAAAAAGCCTTCATAAGTGGCATCGCATAAACGGGAACTTGCTTGGCATTGGTCGCTTCTTTACCCAGATACATCAATCCAGTATAATGACCAATATGTGCATGCGTAAGGAATATTCCGTGCGGTAAATCCTGCTTTAGACCTGTCGCTTTTTTTAGAATTTTTAATTGTTCGCTGATATCTGGACTGGCCTCTAACAAATACTGACGATCCGTTGTTTTATCATATAATCCTAGACTCACTACTTTGCGTGTAGGGTCTGGATGCTCGAAAAGATCGGCACAACATGCCTTCTTACAGGCGATATGTGGCGAACCAGCATCCTGAACATTACCTAATACGACCAATGCCGTCTTGGTTAGTTTGGGAATTTCGAAAGTAGGGACTTCAGTTTGAATCTTTTGGACATCGGATGGATGGCAGGATACCATCAGGCATAGGAGCAGTACATATCCAATTAATTTCATGCTTCTTCTTTATCTAGTGGTTCTTCCGTAAGTCTGGGCTTACTCTTTAAGACATACTGTTCATATAATGCTTCATGATGTTGTTCCCATTCCTGTTGATCATAGGCCTGTATTTTCTCCTTTTGCCGCAAGGCCTCAAATACACTAATCGCGCAGGCTACGGATATATTTAAGCTTTGTACCATGCCGTATTGTGGGATAATAAAATTACCATCCAGTTCAGCCAATAATTCATCGGATAATCCGGCATGTTCATTTCCAAAAACCAAGGCTGTCGGTTCTGCATTGAAGTTGATATCGTACAGGGATACGGCATCTGCAGAAAGATGGGTTCCCAAGACTTTTGTATACTGTTGACGGACATGTTGCATCAAATCTTTGACGGACTGATAGATATGAATTTGAACCCATTTTCGACTTCCCGATGAAACGTAATTATTATCTAGTTCGTACTTTTCCAAATCAATTCGTTCATCGGTCACCAAAGCGAATATTTCTCGGATTCCGACGGCATCGCAACTCCGTATAACAGCAGCTATATTATGTGGATCATGAATATTCTCCAGGATCACGCAAAGATCAAATTGACGTTTCAAAACTACGGAACGTATACGCTCTTTACGTCGGTCGGTGAGAAAGGGCTTGACATCCATGACTTTTATTTCAAACTCCTAAATTGATTGTCGACAAATTGAATGATGCGCAAATTTTGATTCTCAAAATAATTCACGGTACCATCTTCTACATCTCCAGTAAATACTGGTTGAATATCGAATCGTGCAGAAAAATACTCCATCATATCATCATCTAAATGATCTAGAAAATCCAATCCGTATTCTTGTAACATCTGACCGATGAACATCACATTATCATAGCCCTCGAATGCTTCTCCTCTAGGATAATCATTGTACCTTCTAAAATATCGAGCTTCAAATGATTTTGCTTCTTCGGTCGACGTATTGGTAAATCGAGACATGACGATTCGAATATTCATATTGGTGTAATATTCGTAGGTCATTTTATCCATCATATACATGATGGGCATACCATACACATAGACTTCGTGATCCATTTTTTCGACATTAATACGCCTCAACACATCATAAATATATTGCGCATCTCTACTCGAAAAGTTCGGAATTATAAAGACGGTCGCAGAATCTTGTAAAATGATATCCTTGAAAATTTCAAATTCCTGCGTCAATGAATCCGTATAAAACGGAAAGGTATTCAAGGTTTCCCCATCGGTCAACTCTTGGCAAGTTTCTTGAAAATATTTGAATCTGGACAAATCCTTGGTACCTTCTCTTCCCAACAAATAGATTTGAGAAGGATCAAAATGCGCCAAGGCATGTTCCGTTATCGCTCGATAATGCTCTGTCAAGAAGGGATTTAACTGTACATAATATGGATTGTTTCGAGTCACGCTTTTACTCGAGTACCAAGGCGAAATGACCGGTATTTCATTTTTTTTTCCAAATCGGGCCAATTCCTTTAAAGATTCTTTTTTGATGGAGCCAAGAATGACATCGGTGTCCGTGGCTAATCGACTGCTAAGAATAGATTTCACATGATTCGGATCATCTTTAGAATCAAAAACATCCATGGTTAGTTTCATACCCGCTTCTTCCAAATCCTCCAAGGCAAACTGCATCCCGGCATAATAGTGGATATATTTTAGCGATCGCATTTCATTAGGATCTTCCACCGATAAATCAATGCGTTGACTATTCATCGGTAAGAAGCAAGCCATTCTATACGCCTCCTTCTTTCCTTTGGAGGAAGTCGTTGTTTCTTCTTCCTTTTTATCTGTTTTAATCGGTGGAAACTTATCTTCTGGAATTTTCGTCCATTGCACCGTATCCACTTCAGCTTTATCGGGATTTTGATTTTGTTCGGATGTGACATCGCCAGAACCATTACTTCTCGAAGAAGAAAAGATTCCACAACTCGATAATAGTAAGCTCCCTACAATGAAAAGAGCAGCTATTCTACTCCCATTCAATCGTAGCAGGTGGTTTTGTACTGATATCATAGACTACCCTATTTATTCCCTTTACTTGATTAATAATTTCACTTGAAATCTTTGCCAATAACTCGTGTGGCAATGGACTCCATTCAGCGGTCATACCATCCACAGAATTTACTGCTCGTAATGCTATTGTAAACTCGTAGGTACGTTCATCCCCCATTACACCAACGGACTGTACAGGCAATAATATTGCACCTGCCTGCCAAACTTTATCATACCATCCTGCCTCTTTCAGGTTTTTGATGTATATGGCATCCGCTTCTTGACAAAGCCTTACTTTCTCTTTTGTAATTTCTCCCAATACTCGTATCGCCAAGCCTGGGCCAGGGAATGGATGTCTGTTCAATATTTCTGGATCCAATCCAACTTCCGCTCCAACTTTCCGAACCTCATCCTTGAACAACATGCGCAGTGGCTCAACAATCTTCAAGTTAAGTTTTTCTGGAAGCCCCCCAACATTATGGTGCGATTTGATGGTAACCGATGGGCCATGAACACTTACAGATTCGATCACATCTGGATAAATGGTTCCTTGAGCCAACCATTTGGCACCTTCTATTTTCTTGGATTCTGCTTCAAATACTTCGACAAATACCCGCCCAATCGTCTTTCTTTTCTTTTCTGGATCAGAAATTCCATCCAACTCAGATAGGAAGTCTTCCGATGCATCGACGCCGATTACATTGAGTCCTTTACCTTTGTAAGACTCCAGCACTTCTGAGAACTCATTTTTTCGAAGGAGACCATTATTTAAGAAAATGCAGTATAGATTTTCTCCAATAGCTCGATGTAACAAAAAGGCTGCCACAGAGCTATCTACTCCTCCCGACAGGCCGAGTATCACCTTATCATCTCCCAGTTGAGTTTTCAATTGTGCAACCGTTTCATCAACAAACTTCGCCGGTGTCCATTTATGCTGAAGACCACTGATCTTCCTAATAAAATTATTCAATAAACGAGCACCCTCGACACTGTGATACACCTCTGGATGAAATTGTATCCCGTACACCGGTTGATCATATAGACCTTCTCCTGCTTTAAAAGCGGCTACTGGAATACTATCGGTTTTTGCAATTAATTCGTATCCTTGAGGAATTTCAAGAATTGAATCCCCATGTGACATCCAAATTTGAGAAGCGGCTTGCATATCAGCGAAAAACGCTTCTTCTTGATCGATCAGCTGTAATTCAGCTTTCCCATATTCTCGTTTCGTGCTTCGTTCTACCTTACCGCCACAATAATCCGCAATATACTGTGCACCATAACAGATACCTAGTACGGGTACTTTGCCCAATAGCTGGCTCAAATCGATATGTAGTGCATCTTCTTCTTTTACGGAAAAAGGTGAACCAGACAGAATCACCGCTTTGATGTCGTCCGTTAAGTCAGGAATTTTGTTGTAAGGAAGAATCTCACAATACACTTCAATTTCACGTACGCGTCTAGCAATCAGTTGAGTGTATTGGGAACCAAAATCAAGAATAATTATTTTTTCGTTCATCGCTATTTTCTAAGCGGCAAAAGTAACAATTTTATTCAACGACAAAGTGATATCCGACGCCTTTGAGTGTAATTATTTTCAAATTTTCATCATCCTTTAAATAGGAACGAATTTTACGGATATAGACATCCAAATTTCTGCTGTTGAAGTAGGAATCATCGTCCCATACTTTCAATAATATTTCTTTTCGTTCTGTAGCTCCATTGATTCGCTTTGAAAGCAATTCTATAATGCTACTCTCTTTATAGGATAGCTGAATTTCTTTGCCCTTACAAAGTAATAATTGTTTGTGTGGATAAAAGGATGAAAATTTCCCCAATTCAACCACATCTTTGGTTTGTTTTTCGGCTGGATTGGCGCGGGTAATGTGAATCAAATTATCCATTCTAACCATCAATTCTTCCATCGAAAAAGGCTTCTTCATATAATCGTTACCACCTGATTTAAAGCCCTCTACTAAATCTTGTGTTTGGCTCTTAGCGGATAAGAAAATAATCGGAACTTGATGATTAATCATCCGAATTTCTGTGGCAATTTCATAACCGTTCTTATCAGGTAACATGATATCCAGGATACAAATATCTGGTTGAACATCTTGAAATATTTTGGTAATATCTCGTCCATGTAGTACATGACGCACTTGATGCCCATGTCTTTCCAAGCTCTCAGCTACTATTTTAGCCAAAAACACTTCATCTTCGACATATAATATCTTATACATGCCCAGTGTATTTTGGTAATCGAATGATAAAGGTACTTCCCTCTCCCAGCACACTTTGAAGTTCAATGCGACCGTCATGCTTTACAATTACATCTCTTACATAGCTAAGTCCCAGTCCATGACCTTTAACATTATGGTGATCATTAGACGGCAATCGAAAGAATCGATCAAATACTTTATCTTGATATTCTCGCGGAATGCCTTTTCCATGATCCTTGAATTCGATCTTATAAAAGTCCTCCTCCTCGTCTATTAGAATATCAATTTTAGGATTCTGTTCGCTATATTTCATAGCATTATCCAAAATATTATAAATCACATTGGAAACATGCACTGGATCGCCAGAAATAATCGCCTGTGCATTTTCTTCTAAGGTCCATTTCACTTGCTTTTCTTGCAGCTGTAGTTTCATAGAATTTAATATCTGATGGACGGATTCATTAATATCGATGGTTTCTTTTTTGAGCAGTACTTCATCATTATCAAAACTGGCCATTTTAAGTACCTTATCCACCAGTAAAGAGAGTCGTTGTAGCTCATTTCGCGAGATATCAACGTATTCCTTTCTCTTTTCTTCACTAAGGCTTACGCCCAAAGTGGATATCGCTTCGAGGGCAACACCCACCGTTGAAATCGGTGTCTTCAACTCATGAGTCATATTTCCAATAAATTCATTTTTCATGTCGACCAAATGTTGTTGCTTTCGCTTATGCAAAAATAAGGTCCAAAAGGCCCAGGCGGTAATTCCAAAAAGCAAGAGACTAAATAAAAATGCCTTATATAATTTTTGGAAAACCAACCGATTGAAATTGATAATATCAATCATCAATATTCTATCACCTAGAATTCGAGTTTGATGTCGAATTACATGTGCATAATCGGATGTTTCCTCTTCCACGATTAGGTATTGCACATCCAAATCATTCTCACGAAGGTAGCGATCAAATTGACGAAAAATTTCATCTTCTTTTACAAACTTCGGCCGAATTAAGCTTTGAAAAAAACTGGGTTGCACGCTGTCCGAATGTATCGTATCAAAGCTATATTGCACATTGGTATGCGCGTCGAATACCGTATCATACATCCAGCGGATTTGACTATTTTTATTTTCTTGCACATACAACCGACTGATTGACATGGCTCCCTTCGGATCACAAGTATCTCCATGCATATCAATAAATATTTCTTGCTCCATCGAATCTTCTTGCATAGCATCCAAAAAAGCGAAAAATTGAATATCAACCGGATAATTTTGTTGCGTGCTAATGCTTAAATCTACCTGAATGGAGTCCTTTGAGGAACCATATCCCCAAGTTTTCTTCATGGAAGGAATCAAATCATCCAAAAAATAGGCATCTTTTACATCATTATATGCACGCGCTAAGATACTGGATATCTCTTTGGATAGTTGATCGGATTCTTTATGATAGTTTGCCCGATTCCATAATACCAAGAATATGGCCAAAAGCCCTAGACTCAGGACGGTTAGAAATAAAGACATGGAATTTTTAAATAATCCTTTCATACATTTTAATATCATGCATCCCAAGATCATGAAGCAATCATTACATTACTTTATCATCAAGTGATATAACAAAGGTAGAATGTATCTCGCATGGATTCTGATTTCATTAACCTTAATTAACCTTTCTTCTACTTTATTTAACCTAGTTCGACCAAGCGTCCTTCTACTTTTGTTCCGGTAAGGTCAATGTACGAATCCATCCTATGAAGGTTTGGCATTCATTGATCACAAAACTATTCATTCTTAAAAAAATAAGTACTAATGAAATTTTCATCTTTAAGCCTGTTATTCCTATTCACACTACTATCGTGCTCACTATTCGCACAGAAAAGCGGTGTCATTAAATATACCCAAGTTGTTAAATTAAACATCGTCTTGGATAGCGAAGATACCCATGGCATGGATTTATCCAGTATGCTACCTGATAGTAGAACTACGTACAATGATCTGTATTTCAATCAAAATGAATCCGTTTACGAGGAAGTCGAAGCGGAAATGAATGATGATATCCATGTTGAAAATGAAGACGCTACCATACAAATAGAAATTGTTCAAGACGATACCGAAGAAAAACTATACCACCACTATGGAGATAAGATACGTCTGAATCAGACGGGTTTCATGGGAAAGGAATTTCTCATTGAAGAAGCAATCGAAAAAGTATTGTGGAAAATCACTGGCGAAAAACTCAAATATTTAGATTACGAATGTATCAAGGCAACCACGACCAATGAAGAAGGCGAAATCATCGTAGCTTGGTTTGCCCCTCAAATACCACAAAAAATTGGCCCCGACGCTTATGGCCAATTACCTGGAGCCATTTTGATGTTATCCGTAGGCGAAGATCAACGTGTATTTAAAGCAACAGAAGTAACATTTATGGAGGATGTAGATATCAAAAAGCCAACCAAAGGTAAAAAGGTGACCTCCGAGGAATATGAAAAGATTGTTGAAGACAAAATGAAAGAAATGGAAATGCAATACGGCAAAGGGAGCATGATTATCCGAGGATAATCCTGATTTAACTCATTTAAAAAATTTATGACAAATGAAATATTTATTCCTTAGTTTGGGAATGTTCCTTTCTGTATATCTCTCCGCGCAACATCGCGTGGAGGGAACCATTGTAGATCAAGAAACGCCGCTCATTGGGGCTACGGTCGTAATCATCACTAATCAAGATTCTACGATGGTTGCTTTCGGCGTCAGCAACGATAACGGTGCTTTCAAAGTCTTTGATGTTCCTTCTGGAGATTACTTAGCTCAGATTAGTTATACGGGTTATTCCAATACATTCATACCTTTTTCCTGTTTGACCGATGAAACCATAGACCTAGGTCGGGTGGAACTTTCTCCTTCAACAGAAATTCTTCAAGAAGTTAACATCTCCGCGGAACGGATACCGATGGGTATATTAGGTGATACGATTTCTTACAATGCTTCTGCTTTTCAAACCAGAGAAGGTGCGACCGTCGAGGATTTACTCAAAAAATTACCGGGTATCGATGTTCAGAGAGATGGCAGTATTAAAGCTTATGGAGAGGATGTTGATCAGGTTTTGGTGGATGGTAAAGAATTTTTCAATGGCGATCCTACCATGGCTACGAAGAATCTAGAAGCGGAAGCTGTCGATAAGGTGCAAGTCTTCGACAAGAAATCCGAAGAAGCTGAATTTACGGGAGTCGATGATGGAGAAGAACAGAAAACCATCAATATTGCCTTAAAAGAAGATCACAAAAATGGTGGTTTCGGAAGAATAACGGCAGAAGGTGGCACTGAGTCGAGGTACAAGGGAAAAGTAAATTACAATCGGTTTTCTCCTAAAAGTCAAGCCTCAGTTATAGCGAATGCCAACAATATGAATCAGGAGGTTTTCTCTTTTAATGATTATATCAATTTCATGGGAGGATTAAGTCAAATTCTGCAAGACGGCAATATGAATACCCAAGGATTATTCTCCATGAATCAAGAGAATCAACAAGGCATCGATCAGGCAAAGGCCCTCGGCATCAATTTCAATTACTTTCGATCCAAAAAATTGAATTGGAGTAACAATTACATGCTTATTAATAATCGAAACGATTTACAAGCAGAAAGCAACGCCGATTTCTATGGGCAACAAATCCCATTCACTTCGATTGACAGCACAGATGCGATTAATCGATTGAGCAATCATCGATTAAATAGTAAATTAGAATATAAAGTAACACCCTTGCAAAAAATTCTTGTTCAGTTGAATGGAGGTCTCCGATTAAATAATCTGGAACGTTTTTCACAATCCCAATTTCTTCAAAACAATTCCGTGATTAATCAGACCACGAATCAGCTACTAACTGATGGTATTCAATGGGAAGGTGTCGCTAAGCTGAATTACATCAAAAAATTTGAAAAGAAAGGCAGAAATCTGCGCTTTAAAAATAGTTATGAGCGTACCCAAGCGATGGAAGATAATACTCTTAATAATATCTGGAATAGTGATAATACGCAACGTTTACTTCAACAAGAGCAGATTTTTGCCAATCAAATTCAGGCAGGTCAGTCTTCATTAAAGTATATGGAACCGATCTCTAAAAACGGCTATCTTTCTGCACAAATTTCCAGCTCATTTAACCAACAGGCCCCATATAGAAATTTCTATGATATCGCCGACAATCTCTCGGTATTGAATGAAGATCTCAGTAGTGATTTTGAACGATCTTGGAATATACATACGGCAGGAATCTTGCTTCAAAGAAATAAACAAAAGCTGAAGATCTTTGCCGGATTGGATTATAGTTTAACCCAGCTAAGTGCGGGCACCGTAACTTCTGAATCTGCCATAAAAAAGCAGAAGGCCTATGTTCTTCCTAATTTCAAATACACTCAACGCTTCAAAGGAAGTAGAAAGTTAGAAACAAATTACACGACATCTGTACAAGCACCGAGCTTGAGACAACTGATTAGCATTCCAAACAATCTAAACCCAAATATTCTTGAACTTGGAAACAGTGATTTAATACCTGAATATTTGCATAATGTTCGCTTGAATTATTCTGATTTAAATGAATTTAATTTTTCCAATTTCTTTTCGAGTTTCAATGTTCAATACTCTAATAATAAAATCGTTTATGAACGAGAAATATTGAGCGATCTGACAGCGGTCCGTCGTGCTTATCAATCTCCTTCCTTTTTGGCCCTCAACGCTTATCTTAGCTACGGAAGTCCAATTAGAAAATTAAAAATCAAATACGATGTTTCCTTAAATCTTCAAAGCCAATGGTATCAAACGCGATTGAATCAAGAAGAAAATGCCGTTCAATCCAATAGTGCAAATCTTGATGTGCGTGTTGAAAACAGGAATAAAGATCAGTGGGACCTTGCACTCGGTTTCCAATCGAATTTTCAATACTTTAACAACAGTATAGATCAAGCACTGAATCAGACTTTTGTTACGAACTCCTACTATTTGGATGCTTTGTATTCGTATAAAGACCAGTGGGAATTAGGATTCACTTACGATATGCAGAATGTTCTCGGAAGAACTTTGGGCGAGCCAGAAGGCGAAAGCCTATTATTACACCTTATGCATCTGGAAGTAAAGCGCATTCTATTTAAAAACAAAATTACGCTTAGTGCTAGGGTACACGATCTATTAAATCAAAACACGGGTATATTTCGATCTGGTGATGCCAATGCGCTGCGATATAGCCGATACAATACCTTGGGCAGATATATGACCTTAGGAGTTAGCTATAAAATTGGCAATCGAAAAGAAAATTCTATATTTTAAATTTGTAAGAAGGCTAAGCAATAGAACCTTGCTTAGTCTTCAAATTTTATACTCACATTACCATCAATCGCACTATTATACGGTAATATTTCGGTACTCATTTTATCAGCAGGAACACCATACGTTTCTAATAAATCTCTACATGCCGCCATTCTATTTTCAGCCAGCTTTCTATTCGATGCATCACCTTGCGTCATGAAACTATTAATAATGAGTTGTTTATCACTATTCTGTTTATGTTCTTTAGAAATATCACTCAACAAATCGATCAGTGCAGGCGTCAATCGTGAAGTAAATCCTTGAAACTTTAGAATATATAAACCATCTTCTACTGTTTTGTCCAATTCTTTGCGCACGATCAAGGCTTCTTTATCTTCTTCGTCCACCTTATTGATAACCGTAGTTTTGAAGGCTATTTCTTCTTCCTGTTCTTGTGATGTTTGATCCGTAGCGGTTTCTTCAAACACATCCACATGTTCTTTAATTTCAAAATCTACGATTTCTACATCATCAATCGTTGTTGTATTCTGAGGACTGTTGTAAACAGGTAATTCGGTAGGCGCTGGTTTCGTGTAAGGGCCCAAAGCGATCGGCATAGGTTGATCCTTATCAAATGCTACCCCATTCATTACTTCTGGAGCTGCACGAATAAATTCTGTAATGTCCCCTTCTGGTGAAAGGTATACCACGTAAGGATATCCTTTAAAGAGAATGTAAGCTTTTGTCTGAGTTTCAGTCTGCCCAAATAAGGAAACAGACAAAAAACACATCATGGCAATCGTTATTATCTTCGATGATTTCATATTTGTATACTATTCTATAGCTTAGACAACAACTGGGCCAAAAAGGTCTCAATAAAAGTCACATTTTGGTAATTATGCCATCTAATTGACAGTAATAATGTAAAAATCATGCAGATTATTGCTATAAGGCCTATAATCCACTTAATTTAATACAAATATACATTAGAAAAAGTTCGAAATCCAGTGTTGCCTAATCCACTAAACCGCGTCCCTCTTTGAGAATCTTATTATCCGCTTGTAATTTCTTTAATAACTTATCCAGGATACCGTTGACAAATTCCTTGGATTTAGGCGTTGAATAGATTTTAGAAATTTCGACGTATTCGTTTAGAGATACTTTGACTGGAATCGTCTTAAAGTTCATAAATTCAATCAATGCCATTTTAATTAATATCATATCTATTATGGCCAGTCGTTCATGATCCCAATTCTCTAAGACTGGTTTGATATAATCAAGTAATTCATCATCTTCCTCGCAAGTCAATTCAAGCAAGGTTTTACCGAAATCATCTACAATTTCTGGATCCGGTAAGTGTTCTTCGAAAATATTCAGATCGGTGGGTAAGGCCTTAAGAGTCTTCTTAACCGTTCCTATAACTAAGCTTTTATCATCAATCCAATTAATATAGGACTCTTCCAGAACGTCATTGAAATATTCATTTTTTCGACAGAATCTAAATAGCTCCAATAACAGATTCAGATGATTTTCCAGTGTGTCTTCGCTCTTAATATATTCTGTGTAAGCATCTTCTTTAGAAAAGTCCGCATATACTTTACGCACAAAATCTGCGGTCACGGCATTTTGAAAATAAAGCTTTTCGGCTTTCTTCGACATGTAAGCCGACTTATCAACATACGTTATAATCGGATTTTCATACAATTTCGCCGTAAATATTTTATCAATATCACTGGGAATGTATTTCTTTTTTCGATTCTCTTCGTCCTCTGTAGAAACCCTACATATCTTGGTAAAGGCATACATGGTTAGCATGTATAGATCATAAGTGGCTTGCACGGATGAGTTGTATGCTGCAACGGCTGATTTGAGATTCAAACTCTCATCTCTGCCCATAGCATAAAGCATCTTCATGACTTTAATTCGTACACCTCTTCTACTTAACATTATTTCAAATTATACTTTTCTTTAATACAAAGAAAAAATAAACTACGACAATAACTAATTATTCCGTGAACTTTTTTGTTAAAAAACGAAATATGTGCAACATAGCTTCTACAAGCTATTTATATCTCTGAGAATGCCGGCAATTTCTTAATGTGATATTTTTCTAAGATTTTCGCACCATCCATGACCATAACACCCGGATTGGATCGAATAATCGTTTTCATCAATATATCATCACCCGTTAAAATGGTTGCTTCCAATCCTACATCTTTGGTAAAATCCTGAATCTCTGGTACAGATGCACCGGCACACAGAAAATAAATAGCATATCCCGCCTTCTTGGCTTCATTGACAAAAGGAACCAACTTGTTTGTGTAAGATTCAGCATATGCTGATTCCGCTTTAAAATCGGTGAGTTCAATATCTTTATTGACAAAACTGGTCATTTCTTCTCCAGAACTTTCGTCAATATGTACAATCGTGTCTATCACGGTTTCCGTTTTAGAGCTAGAGGTTCCCTTCAATTTATAAGCCACGATTACTAAGGCTTTTCCTTCATTATCCATGACTTCATACGTTGCCTCATTTCCGTCAATATCACTGAGATCAAATTCGCTGATTTTAGAAGGTTTTAAGGTTGGTTCCGTTCTGATTTGCTCTACAACGGACCACTCATCTGAATAGGTACTATACTCCGACGTTTTAATTTCCATCTTTTTGTTCGGATCCTTTTTATTTTCCATTAAGAATCCAATGACTTGAACTTGGGCTTGCGCATCTTCCTCAATCTGCCGTTGTTTTTTAATATCAACTTCTTTTGCGAAAGGTCTGAAATCGATATGTGGAATATCCCAAACATAATTGCTAAAGCAATAAATAGAAGTAGCTATAGTCGCGATGGCCGTAATAATAAATGATCCTTTTTTACCGACCAAACGATGCATTTTCTTTGTGAAAAACAAAAACAAAAAGCCCGGTATCAACAAAAAGACGTCCTTTAGAAAGGATACTTTGGGCTCCAATTTTAGAAAATCTCCAAAACAACCACAATCCGTCACCTTCATATTGGTCTCTACATATGGCCCCCACGAAGAGAAATTAAAGAAAGTTGCTCCCTCTCCCACATAGCCTGTCAAAAAAGTAAAGCCCGTCATAAAGGTGAAAGCAACCACCAAGATGAAGTAAGACCAAGCCGAAAACTTCCGATATATTCCCAATAAGATAAGTAGGCCCAATACAATTTCAAAAACGATCATCCCCACAGAAAATGCGACCGCATAATTGTTTAAATAAGGGAATAAAGGAGCTAAAAAAGAACACCAAGATGCTTCAAAAGCACCTTCAAATTCTCCAAAGTATTGCTCTATTTTGTAAGCGGTTCCTAGAGGATCTATAGCCTTTACAGCCCCTGAAAACAGAAATAACATTCCTACAAAAGACTGAACATAACTCATCCATGCAGACTCATGTTTTTTCAATATAAATACAACCACCAACGTGAAAGCCAGAGCAAATGCTCCTATCATTAATAACATTGTTGTTAATGTCATCTCTTTATTTTTTGTGAGGATTTACCCCCGTTTTACTCATACTTCGTTCTCGCTCATTTTTATCAGGCAGAACAATGCATAATTAATAATATCCATGTAGTTCGAATCAAGCCCTTCCGATACGATGGTTTTTCCATCGTTTTCTTCAATCTGTTTGATCCGTAATAATTTCATTAATATAAGGTCGGTCATTGAGCTTATCCGCATATCGCGCCATGCTTCACCATAATCATGATTTTTGGCCAACATCAAGCTTCGAACAATATCCGCAAAATGCTCATAATGTCTTTTGGCATCATCAAAGGATAACTCGACATCCAAACTATCCGAGACTGGATGTTCTAATTGAATAAGTGCCATCAACCCGTAGTTTACCATCGCTCTGAAGGCATCATCAGCAGGCTCGTCGACCTTCGAATCACCTTTTTCATCGATACTCCGTATGCGGGATGCTTTAATATAAATTTGATCCGTAAGAGAACTGGGTCTTAAAATACGCCAAGAAGTGCCATAATCCTTGGTTTTCTTCAAGAATAGTTCTTTGCACATAGCGATCTGATCGTCGTACTGTTTTTCAGTCTTACTCAATATTCAATATTTATCGCGAATATAGTTGAATGGTGCAAATTTCAGTATATCAAATGGTAATATTTGTTAATAAGTGTCAAATTATTGAAAAACCTTTATTATGAATGTAAGAGAAGATTGTTTTTCTTGACTTGCACCATACTAAAATTGATCTAAATCCTCTTGCCAATCAATGCTAGAATCGTTCAAAATATCAAATAACATCTGATTCAAATCGCTATCGAAGTTGGATGAATTGGACTTGGAATTAAAAATTATTACAATATTAAATCCTTCATAAGTGGCATTGAGCCAAGATCGTGTAGCCGGTAGTGCTCCAGTAGTCCACCAATATCCCTGTTCATTCCAAAAACCAATACCTCGCCCCCAATTGGGAGACAGAGGCCCATTTCCACGTAAAAGCTCTATACTAGATGCCGATAAAACATCTGTTCTCTTCTCTAGTTTATCCAATGCACAAACGGCTCTTAATAAATCCGGTGCTGATATTACCACACCGGCATCACCATCCCTCCTAGAGGCAATACTATAGACATATTGCTCTTCGCCATCTTGTCCATAATATTCGACCTCATTCGCTTGTCGATCATCTTGACGAAATTGCGTGTAATGTAGGGTGGATATTTCAGCTTGTTCAAACAAGCTTTTACAATATTCCGAGAAAATAGTTCCGCTGACTTTCTCAACGATTCGTGCCAACAACCAATAGCCGGTGTTCGAATACACATAAGTATCTTCTATTGGATAAGTGAGATCCCATTCTTTCAACAAATATTCTAAAAATTGATCCTCATTGTATTCCGGAAAATAATCGATTGGATCGCCTCCTGTAGCAACACCCCAGCCACCAAATGAATTGTGCAAAAGGTGATCAATGGTTATTTGTTCTTCTTGATCTGTTAAGGTGGCTGTTCCAAATTGATCACCTAAAATTCCTTCAGGGCCAAATACCCGATCATCCAATTGAAGTTGCCCTTCCTCCACGAGTTTCAGTATACAGACACCCGTGAACATCTTGCTAATACTAGCAACTCTAAACACGCTATTAATCTGAACAGGCTGTTTAGATAAGGTATCTGCCATTCCGTATCCTTTGGTATAAATCATTTGCTCTTGCTTACTGATAGCAATTGAAGCTCCAGGTATGTTATATAAAGACATAAACGATTCAACCCGTTCATCTACCTTGATGATATCCTGCTGTATGACTGGATCAGGATCATTATGATTTGGATCTTCTGGGTCCATGGAATTCGTACATGCAAAATGCAATAAAACAATGAACAAGAAACAGGTATTTATAGTAGAAAACTTCATAACTAAACTTCTGATTTACATAATATTAGCTCAAACTATTTATTCATTAAAGATACAAATAATTCTTGCAACCTTCTAGCTCTTTAAACATGCTTGTATTGTAATTCCTGGCTATAATGGCGCTGACTGTGACACACCAAAAATGTTCAATAATACATCCTTTAAAATGTCTGCATTTTACCAATCGTAATAACATCTAACTTTCAAAACAACTCAAATGATTCGAAAGCTTATTTTTTGCCTCTTATTAATAGTAGGACATCTCACCATGAAAGGTCAAATCTCTTTCAATGAACAGGAACAACTTGTAATCGGAAATACATATTCTTTCGAATCGAGCATTTTAAATGAATCTCGTGAAATTTGGGTTCATCTTCCAGAAAAAATGGATACCTCCAAAAAGTATCCTGTCATCTATCTGTTGGATGGTCCGAAATTATTTGTGACTCTGACGGGAATGCTGCAACTAAAAGAACAATGGAATATTCCCGAATGTATACTCGTAGGCATTAAGAATACGGATAGATTAAGAGATTTTACTCCGACCAATGTTTCCATGTCAAGAGGCCATAATACTGAAAGTTCAGGAGGTGCCGCAAGCTTTCATCAATTTCTAGAAATCGAGTTAGAAGCTTATTTAAAAGAATTCTTGCCCATCGACTCCAATTCTACAATAATAGGTCACTCTACGGCAGGCTTATTTGTACTCTATTCTTATGTACACCATCCAGAATCTTTTGACAACTACATCGCCATTGACCCCAGTTTATGGTGGGATGAAGAACAATTGGTTTCAGAAGCTTTGAAGCTATTAAATACAGACGAACTTGCTAAAAAATCTTTGTACATCGCTGTTGCCAATAGCACTGGAGTTGATACTACCGCAGTGCGGCATATGCATTCAGAAAATACAGAGATACTGCGTGCCAATTTCCATTTTCGGGATATCTTATTGAATCAATCTGTGGATTTTGACTGGGATTATCAAGAAAACGAGGATCATGGCAGCATTGTAATTCCAGCCTTACATCGAGGTTTAAGCTCTATATTCTCTTGGTATGCATTTCCAGAGAGATGGCGTTTTAACAATGCTCGAAAATATAGTATCGAAGAATTAATCAATCCTTATTACAGCCATTACACCGAACTAAGTCGTCGATATAACCGTCCTATGAAACCGGATTGGCAATTTCTTAATGATGTTGGCTTCTTTATTCTAAGCGCACATAAAGCACCGAAGAAAGCCTTGGCATTTCTAGAGTTAAATCGTCATTACTATCCAGAAGAAGCAAGAACCTTTTCAGCTTTAGGCGATTACTATTCAATTAGAAAGCAAAAAAAGAAAGCCATCGAGCAGTACGAAATAGCCGTTCGTTTGGATCAGAATTCGGAAGCTAAGGAAAAATTGGAGGCCTTACGATCGAAGTAATGCGTAAAAAAAATAGTATTTTGTTTTAAAATCCTTTTTGCCGTCCCATTGGACGCAGCTTTTTTTAAAGCGTTGATATCAATGCTTATACAAGGACTTAAAACATGATCGAAAAACCTGTACTCCTATTATTCCTTTTGCTCTGCACATTCAATCTTCTTAGTCAAGATTTACATTATAGTAATTACGACTTCAATCTATCCTATTTAAACCCTGCTGAGGCTGGAGCTTTTTTAGGTACTGTCCGACTTCAAGCCAGTCATCGAGATCAATATGACGCCTTCATCGAAGAAGGATACAATTCCCAATTGGTTCAAGTCGATCTGCCCCTACGTTTTAAGTTTCTTAAGCGAGGATGGACAGGTTATGGATTGGCATTCTTTAACGACCGTTCGGGCGATTTAGGATTTAATAATACAGGCGTGTTAGCCAGTCTCAGTTACCATTATCCATTGGATAAAAAAATGAGACAGGTCATTTCCGGTGGATTTTCGGTGGGACAAATTCAGCGATCGATGAATAATTCTAGTGCCGCCAAATTTTCGGACGCTCTTCTGGGCGGCGGTGTGAGCTCCGATTTTGGACTACTGGACCAATTCAATGAAAATTATACGGACTACTCTATCGGGCTTTCATTTAAAAGCATTGTTTCCAAGCGTATTCGTTATCAAATCGGAGCATCTAGCTTTCATAGCTTTGATTTCAGTCAAAACACGACCAATAACAATAAAATATGGCGTCGATACAACGTTTATGGTACCGTAGACTATCGCCTAAATAAAGATATAATCATTCAACCTCGAGTTTTTGCCTCTTTTATATCGACCTTTCATGCTATAAATCTTCAGACCATTGCGAAGTACAATTTTCAGCAAAAGATGGTTATTGGTGCAGGATTGGGATATCGCGTAGCTGATGCCTTACAGATATTATTGGTTGGAGAATATCGAGATTGGGAATTTGGTCTAGCCTACGACGTTACCGTTTCTTCTGCCGGAGCGTACAACAATCGACAGGGTGCCTTTGAACTCGGCGTTAAAAAAATATTCATCCTCAAAAAACGGCCAAAAATTACGCCAATTGACATTTGCCCAAGACTTTAAAACAATACAATGAAAATAATTCCATTCACACTGCTTTTCTCTCTGCTTTTTGCCCTGAGTTTAAAAGGACAAGAATTGCATACCTTAAATAAAGATCTACCTTGTTTGGATCGACATTTCAATCTAATGATCCATATCATGGTAGATAGTACACGTAATCTAGGCGTTGATATTGGTGCCATACAAGGTGCTGTCGAATCTACGAATGAAATGTTCGCGCCCATATGTGTGAGCTTCGGTATTTGCGAGGTGGACACCATTTGGAATTACAACTTCGATTCACTACCGAACCCTGAGGAAATGGCCGAAAAATCCGCCATATTTCAAAAATCAAATCGGCTCAATGTTTATATTATGAGTCACTTACTGGATGAAACCGTTTGTGGATTAGGAGGTGGTTCGACTATTCATCTTGAAAAAGGTTGTTTAGGTGCGATGACGCACGAAATGGGACATGTTTGGGGATTGGCTCATACTTTTGAAGGTAATGGCACTGAATTGGTCGATGGCTCCAATTGTGAAACAGCCGGAGATGGCATCTGCGATACTCCAGCAGATCCATATGATCCTTCCCTCGAAAATGTTACCTGGCAAAACGGTTGCGAATTTGTCTGGCTTGGTTTGGATGCCAACGGAGAGTATTATCAACCTGATATGGGAAATATTATGTCTTATTATGGCTGCGATTGTGGTTTTACAAGAGGACAATATTTGAAAATGGCGAATAATATTAAAAATTCTAGTCTATGGTAATCATGAAAAAAACAATACTTATTCTGCTTGCGCTATTTTCTTTTTTTTGGGTCGGAGCCCAAAATGCAAGTGTAACCAGTGGATGCATTCCGTTGGAAGTCAACTTTTCGACAGCTGATTTATCAGAATATTACTGGGTATTTGGTGATAATTCTAGCTCAGACTTACAGAATCCTGATCATATTTTTACTACCGCAGGTGTATTTAAAGTAGAACTATTTGAAGGTGTGAATGGAACGAAGATCGGAGAACTTGAAATCACTGTATATCCAGATCCAATTATCGAAATTAACGCTTCTGAAACACAAGGATGTAGTCCTCTTCAAGTAGATTTCAGCCCTAACATAACGATTGATCCAGCACTAACGATTGATTCCTACTTGTGGACCTTTGGAGACGGGAATAGCTCCACTGCTCAAAATCCTTCGCACATCTTTCAAAATGCCGGAAAGTATACCATCTCTCTCGCGATTAAAACCAATTTATTGGAATGTGATAAAACTGAAATCTTTACGGATTATATAACGGTCGATGGTGTCGAAAGTAAATTTATACTGAATAAGATTGCCGATTGTGAAGCTCCAGCAACATTTGTAATTACGAATCAAACGGACAATAATAGCAATTACGAATACTTCTGGGATTTTGGCAATGGAGATGATTTCATGGGATATGATCCAGGCACGGTCACTTTCAATGAAGAGGGAACGTATACGATTAGTTTGACCGTCATGGATGAAAATGGATGTGAGTCTACACAGACACGAACGGTTTATATCGGAGCGCCTAATTTCAACATCAATGTGATGGATGCCTGCATCAATAGTCCCATTACCATAGTAAATAATACTTCCGCGACGAATTTCAATTGGGATTTTGGCCCCAATGCTTCACCGTCCAGTAGTACGGATCAATCGCCAACAGTATCTTTTAATAGTCCTGGCCCGCAAACCATTAATTTGAGTATCACGAATCAATTCAATTGTATGAATGACACCAGTTTTGTCATTGATATTCAAGACCCTACCGCTGAATTCACGATAGATCCTCCAATCACTGACTGTACTGAGCCTACGAATTTAACGATTGAAGCGCTAGAAAGTGGTTATGCCAATTATGAATGGAATATTAATACAGATAATGTTTCATCTTTTATGATTGCTCATGAATGGCCAGAAAGAGATTCGCTTCATTTACACTTTACGGATTCACTATTGATTAGCTTAACAGTAACAACCAATATTGGCTGTGAAGCTAGCTACGAAACTTACTTTACACAACGGAAACCAGATGCCTATTTCACGGTAAATACAGCGAAAGGCTGTGCACCTTTAGAAATACAGTTTACAGATGATAGCCGTTCAAAAGAAGATATTGTCTCTTGGAAGTACATCTATGGAAATGGGGATGAAGACATCTTGATCGACCCTACTGATCATAGTTACACCTTTCAAAATCCTGGAGAATACTACACGCGTTTAGTCATAGAAAACGATGCGGGTTGCATTGATACGTCTGCGGGCTTGTGGATACTAGTGGGAGAACCTATTCCTAGTGATTATGTATTGGATAAAACAGAAATCTGTCTCGGAGATACGGTTCAGATTGAATTAACCAATATGGATGACCGCATCGATGCTTGGCACGCCACCACCGATAATAATCGGTTCCAGCATTGTTGGATGTCTCCATCAGCTAGTCATACTTTTGTTCATGAACCTGGAAACTTCTCGATTCAGTTAGAGACAGAATATAATGGATGCTACTGGTCCGAGACGATAAGTGAAACCATTCAAGTTAATGGTGCTAAATCCAACATTTCATGGATGACTAATTGCGAGAATCCTTATGATGTCATGCTGACAAGTCAAAGTAAAGGAGCCAGCAGTTTATCTTGGACGATCGAGGAACCCGATCAATATCAACAAACATCGTTTACACATAGCTTTGACACGAAAGGCATCAAAAAAATATACTTGGAAGCCTTCGATGACAGTTCCAGCTGTCCTTCCAGTTTAGACAGTGCTGAAATCCATATTGTAGAAATACAAGCAGCTTTTGACCTACCCGAAACGGTTTGTGATAATGAAGCATACGAATTGGATGCCATAAATTCCGTGGATGTCAATGAGACCTGTCACAAAGGCTATTTATGGAAACTACCATATAATCGACCACGTGAGCTAGGCGATTCAAAATTGGACATCAATTTCCCAATTACTGGCTATCAAGAAATTACCTTGATCGTGGAAGATATCAATGGTTGTACAGACACTTTGACCAAGGGAACCACTTCTTATGGTATCAACGCTTCTTTCGAGAGTAGCTCTACGAATATATGTCTACCGGCGACGGTAGATTTTCAGGATTTATCGACCTCGGACACCACGATCACGCAATGGGATTGGAGCTTTGGAAGTGATGAAACCAATCCAAGCTTTGAATTCACCACCACTGACAACAATCCAGGTATTGAGGTTATTCTTAGCCTTACAGATGCCGTTGGTTGCACGGAATCCATTTCAAAAACAATAGCGGTTTATGAAGTTACTTCCAATATTTCTATAGATAATGGGCCCGGCATATGTGTTGGAGAAGAAATCACTTTTAGTGCATCTGATTTTACCTCGCAAGGTTCATTCTTACATTATGAATGGGACTTCGAATCATTTGGAACAAGTATGAATCAATCCGAAACGATTCTTTTTGACGACAGCGGAATGATCAATGTAGTCTTGGAATACACGGAAGATCAAAGTGGTTGTTCTGGTACAGCAGAGATACCTATTACCGTGGTACAAGTTCCAGTAGCTGATTTTAGTACAAGCGTAGATGATCTCGAAGAAATTTGTCATCCTGCCATCATAGAATTTAATAACACGTCCCAATGGGAAGGATTTGTCAATCACTTTTGGGATTTTGGTAATGGTATTGGTAGTAATGAGGTTAATCCATTCAATTCATTTCCAAAGGGTACACATGAGGTCGAATTAATTGTTCGATCCGTATATGGTTGCAGTGATACGATATCAAAAACTTATACTTTGGTCGGACCAGAAGGAGATATGTTTCTGGATAAAAATAGTATCTGCAAGGGTGAGTCTATTACCTTCAGTTTAGAAAATCCAATTGATGTCAATGAATACATCTGGGTTTTTGGTGATGGTACAGTCGAAGAGAATGTCTCCCCTATCGAGCACTTTTTTGATTTTAATCCACCGGGTGGTGAAACCAAAGTAGACTTGATTTTGAAATCTGTTGAAAATGGCTGTGAATTCATTATCACGGAACCGATATATATAACGGAGATTCTTGCTGATTTCGACTTTATCGATTCGAGTTATTGTGAAGGGCTCGCTATATTTGAAAACAAGTCAGTCGGAGCTGTTGATAATTTCGTATGGGATTTTGGAAATGGTAGTAGCTCTACGGAATATAATCCTTCGATCATCTATGACGATCTCGGAAATTATACGGTGACATTGCGCGTCAGTGATGCTCAAAACATTTGTAATGATGAAATATCGAAAGAGATTTCAATTGAAGAGGTGGCTGATTTTATATTCTTCCCGAATGTTTTCACCCCGAACAATGATAATCAAAATGATTATTTCAATGTCGCTGTACTTCCCGGTTATGAAGATGTGGTCGAGGTAAAAACATTCAAAGTGTATAATCGTTGGGGAAATCAATTATACGATAATGACAACCCTTCTCTTGGCTGGGATGGCATGGACAATAATGCTCCGGCCCCAGCAACGGTTTATGCCTACTTCATTGAAGTGGAAATCACCGATTGTAATAATAAAGTACAGAAAGGAAATGTCACGATTATTCGATAAATTATTCAAATTCTGGCAACAACAAATACTATTTATTCACCATATTTAAAAGTTTGGCACGGTACTTGTAATATTTATGGCAGACTGAGCTATTAAAATAATTCTTTATTTTGAAACTTGTCACATTTTGAAATTTAGGTCTGAATTGAATAAAGATTACTACTTCAGACAGAAAACTACACGACAGCTAAAATCGGATACGATAGATTTCTCGATTTTACAATATGAACTGTAAACGTGACCAATAAAAAGTAAAGCAGAGACTACAGCTTATATATCGATACGACCGAATTTGATATATAAAATATGTGTGATCAATAGCCAAAATATTAAAGAGGTGCCCCCACAAGCTACCTCTTTTTTTTATGTCCCTACCCTTGCGATTCGATCAATATTAATATATTGGAGCCAAATTACTCCAATGATATTTTTGTTACTAGTTCTAGTAGTTTTTAATGTTTTATTATTAATCATTTTTCGCTTATACAAAAGTTATAAAGTAGATACTTTTCAGGCCATTGTGTTTAATTATCTAACCTGTGTTACTGTTGGTTCCATTGTCCTCGGTAAATTCCCGCTTAGTTTGGCGAGCATCGATGAAAAATGGTTTCCCTACTCTATATTTTTAGGCATTCTATTTATATCTGGTTTCAATATATTGGCAAAAACGGTTCAATCATTTGGGGTTACTCTAAGCGCCATTGCTCAGAAGATGTCTTTGATATTAACGGTAGGATTCACGATTCTCTTTTTTAATGAGGGTGTCAATTTCCTTAAAATCATTGGTATTCTTTCAGCGGTTTTAGCCATCATTCTCATTAATGTTCCGGAAAAAGGACTCGATATTGATCATACTAAATTTAAGAAATTCTGGTACTTGTTGATCCTTACATTCGTATTATCAGGAATTATAGACTTGACCATCTTTTATGTAGAGGCCATGGATTATTCCAGCAGTGCTGATATAGGATTTGTCGTTGCTCTTTTTGGGATGGCAGCTTTATTAGGAAGTGTGGTCATGATCATCAGTTGGATCACTGGAAAAATGCAATTTCAATGGAAAAACGTGGTAGCGGGCATTGCTTTAGGCATTCCTAATTTTTTCACCATCTATTTATTATTAAAATTAATTGATGCGGGCTGGGAAGGCAGTAAAATCTTCCCGATTTTGAACGTTTCGATCATTCTAGGATCTGCCATTTTGGGCTTGACCCTATTTAAAGAAAAACTAAGCCGTCTGCAATGGATCGGATTCTTATGTGGCCTTGCTTGTATTATTTTCATAGCCCTCAGCAACCAATAAAGTCATGGAAGATATCTACAAGATTCCAAGTGAAAAAGCTGAAGGCTTCTACAAAGAAAAAGCCAGCAAATTTATATCCTATTTATACCCCGTGCAGCAGGTCGAAGATGTAGAAGCTGCCATCGAAGAAATCAAAAGCATACATCCTAAGGCAAGACATATTTGTTATGCCTACAGACTGGTGCCGGTTTTTCAACAGGGAAAAGTTCAGACGATGTCTTTTCGAATCAATGATGATGGTGAGCCCTCAGGAACAGCAGGAAAGCCTATTTATGGCCAGATTCAGAGTGCAGAATTACATGAAATCCTTATTGCCGTAGTGCGTTATTTTGGAGGAACGAAACTTGGGGCTTCCGGATTGATCCGTGCCTATAAAACAGCCGCACAAGAGGTCTGTCATGCTGTAAACGTGAAAGACAAATACGAACAAACCGTGATTAAGATTGAATTTGACTACGCTATAATGGGCGATATAATGAACCACATTAAATCCCTAGATTTAGTAATCCAATCCAAAGATTTTAGTTTAAATCCTTCGATGAATGTGCTTTTCCGAAAATCTATTTATCCACATCAAATCAATCTAATCAAGGCCAAGTTATTGCAACGTCCTGTAGAGGATATTGAAGATGACACTGAAGTGGAACATGTAACTTTTGAACCAATTGTATGAAACATCTAGCGATTACTGGAAATCTTGGGAGCGGGAAAACAACGGTTTGTAAAATCTTTGAAATTCTTGGTATTGCAGTCTACTATAGCGATTCTCGGGCAAAAATGCTCATGTATAAAAGCGTAGAATTAAAGAATAGCATTAAGTCTTTATTGGGGAAGGAGGCTTATCATAGAAATGGTCGACCGAATCGTGCATACATCGCGTCAAAAATATTCAATGATCCGACCTTGCTTCAATCCATGAACGCTTTAGTACATCCTGCTGTAGCAGATGACTATTTGAATTGGCGCAATCAACAAAAAAGTGCTTTTACCCTCCAAGAATCAGCCCTTACCTTTGAAATAAATGCCGATAAACGTATGGATGCAGTTATTGTGGTTCATGCTCCCTTAGAGGTTTTAATTTCAAGAGGAATGCTTCGCGATGGCGCTTCAAGAGGCTCTATAGAAGCGAGACTAAATAAACAAATGAAACAAGAGCTTAAAATGGAACGCGCAGATTATTTGATAAATAATGATGGCCAAACGGCACTCATTCCGCAAGTTTATGCCATTTATCGTTCTATAATAAATAGCTGATCTAAGGTTTTTATTTTTCACAAGATTGGTCCAAATAGCCATTTAAATGCTGAAAAGGACATTCCTGATTTTTTATCAGCTTTGGTGTATAAAAGCTATTTGAGATGAAATATAATCTGTATTTTTGGTCGTCTAATAAAAAAAATAAAAAATGGAAAAATTAATGACTTCAAACGAGTTGATGGAATTGGAAGATCAATATGGGGCGCATAATTACCATCCTCTACCAGTAGTTTTATCTAAAGGTGAAGGCGTATATGTATGGGATGTAGAAGGCAAACGATATTTCGATTTTTTATCCGCGTATTCTGCCGTTAATCAAGGACATTGTCATCCAAGAATTGTACAGGCTTTAAATGATCAAGCTCAAGTATTAACGCTGACTTCTAGAGCATTTTATAATGATCAATTGGGGCCCTATGAAAAATACGTAGCGGAATATTTCAATTATGATAAAGTATTGCCGATCAATTCAGGTGTAGAGGCTGTAGAAACTGCTTTAAAACTTTGTCGTAAATGGGCTTATGAAAAGAAAGGGATTGATCGAAATAAAGCTAAAATTATTTTTGCTACAGGAAATTTCCACGGTAGAACCTTAGCGGTTATTTCGGCTTCGACAGATCCTTCAAGCACGACGGGATTTGGACCTTATATGCCTGGTTATGAAGTGATTCCTTATAATGATTTAGAAGCCTTAAAAACTGCTTTGAATGATGAGCATGTAGCGGGATTTATCGTAGAACCTATTCAAGGTGAAGCGGGTGTTTTTGTGCCAGATGAAGGATATTTGAAAAAAGCGAGCGATCTATGTAAAGAACATAATGTGCTTTTTATTGCTGATGAGGTACAAACTGGTATTGCTAGAACTGGAAGGCTACTAGCAACATGTGGAAATTGTAGCTGTAGCAAGTCTTGTGAACATCAACCAGAGATTAAACCTGATATTTTAATATTAGGAAAAGCTATTTCTGGCGGTGTATTTCCAGTGTCTGCTGTGCTAGCGAATGATGATATCATGCTATGCATCAAACCAGGAGAACACGGTTCAACTTTTGGAGGTAATCCCCTGGCATGTGCCGTTGCTATGACTGCCCTAGAAGTAATCAAAGATGAAGAATTGGCAGAGAATGCAATGAAATTAGGTAAGGTATTCCGCGAGCGTATGCAAAACCTAGTGGATAAATCCGACCTAGTTAATTTAGTACGGGGTAAGGGATTATTGAATGCGATCGTTATCAATGATACAGAAGACTCTTCTACAGCATGGGACATCTGCATGGCATTAAGAGATAATGGATTATTAGCAAAACCAACACATGGTAATATCATACGTTTTGCACCACCACTGGTCATGACGGAAGAAGAAATTCATCAATGTTGCGATATCATCGAAAAAACAATTTTGAATTTTCAGAAATAAAAAAAAGCCGAGGAAATGATCCTCGGCTTTTTTTATGCTTCTTTTGATTTCAATACCATTTGAAAGGTGTTTCCTTGTAACTCCTCAAAAAGGACCTCTCTCCCCTCTTTCAATCGATCAATGGCATGCATGGTATAATGACGAATTGTTATCAACTCCATCTGATCTTGCTGCTCAATTCCAAATTCATACATCAAATCTTCCTTCAATAATGCCAAACGATCTGCCTCTGCACTCACGCAAACCGTAAAGCTAATGGCCGTATTTCTCATTAAGTTGACACGAACCCTATAGTGGTTAAATTTTCTGAATAGCATGGATAAATGACGTTCCGCTATAAAAGAAAAATCCTTGGTTGAAAAATGCAATAAATATTGGTTCTTCGTCACTACGGTCATCGGAGGATATAACATATCTCCTTCATTATTTATTAATGTACCGATGGAGGTAGGATCTACAAATGATTTTACATGTAAAGGGATTTCCTTCCTTTGAATCGGTTGTATTGTTTTAGGGTGAATGACTTGAGCACCATAATAGGTCATTTCGATCGCCTCTCGATAACTCAACTTAGTCACTAGACTTGCATCCGGAAAAATACGAGGGTCTCCGGTCAAAACACCAGGCACATCCTTCCAAATACTCATTTTTTCGGCATCAATACAGTAACTTATTATGGCTGCAGTGTAATCCGAACCTTCTCTACCTAAACTCGTCGTTCGGCCATCTCTCGTACTCGCAATAAATCCTTGGGTAATCAAATACTTATGATTGGGGGCGTGCGTATCAATCATTTGTTTAGTGGATAACTCCGTTTCTCTCCATTGTATATTCGCCGACCGGAATCGCTCATCCGTTTTTATAATCTTACGCGCATCGATCCATTTAGCGGACATTGATTCCGATAAGAAATAAGCGGTTACAATGGTAGTAGACATCAATTCGCCTCGGCAGATCAATTGATCATAAAATTCATCAGCATTATCCTGCGAATAATGCATAATTATGTCTCGACCTTCCATTTGGTATTCATCCAGATATTTCAAGGATTCTTTGGTCGCATGTAATTCTGCAGAAACCCGTTTATGTCTATGACAAACCTCATTCCAAGCTTCAATGGCCTGATCTTTATCCGTTTTGGCTAATCGTATCACTTCTTCTATGGCATTCGTTGTTTTTCCCATAGCGGAAATAACGATCACCAGCGGTTGATCATAATTTTTAACAATGGAACAAATATTCCTTACACTTGCTGCATCTTTGACCGATGCACCTCCAAATTTGAATACATTCATTGTATGTACTTATTTATCTATAAAATCGAAAAGGGCTTGATAAACCAATTCCATAGGTAAACCCATGATATTGCTATATGAACCATGAATTTTTGCAATTTTTGTATATCCGATCCATTCTTGAATCCCATAGGATCCAGCCTTGTCAAAAGGCTTATATTGATCAATATAAAAATCAATTTCGGCAGCACTTAGTGGTAAAAAGTAAACCTCTGATTTACCGGTAAATTCTACTATATTATCTCGATCAAAAATACAAACACCCGTATACACTAGATGCTTTGTATCGCTCATACTCGATAACATCTTTACGGCTTCCGAGCGATCTTTTGGCTTTTCTAATATTTTACCATTTAAGGAAACAATGGTGTCTGCCACTAAACCTAAACGCGATTCTCCGAGCATTTCTCGATAAGCTACCGCCTTTTTACCCGCAATAAATCCTGCAATTTCATGATCTTCTAAATGACTTGGATAGGATTCATCGACATCTATGGTTTTAATTGCACATTCAAAACCCGATTCCTTCATCAGGAAGGCTCTTCTGGGAGATTGTGACCCCAATAATATTTTATACGGAAATAATGGACTTATTGATTTATTCATTGCAAGGGCAAAATTCATTAGATATATTGGATAATCAAATAAATAATCTATTAATTTAGAATAAGAAATGTATTGCTATGTCAAATAAGCTATCTATCCTTGTTTTTTTTATTCTAATACCGATAATTATTTTCGGTCAATTTCCCTCTGAATATATTATATCTTATGATGTGGACATCAACGTTCAGCTTGATCGATCCATTGAAGTAACAGAATTCATCCAAGTCAAATCTAATCAAGAACGAATTCGACGAGGAATTACAAGAGATTTACTCAACTCTAGGATTCTGGGAGATCATGGATACCAAAACCTAAATTATGATATAGAGTATGTTCGAAAAGACAATATCGACGAGACTTATCACATTGAATCAAATGACAAATTCAGTACGATTTATATTGGCAATAAGGATGTCCTATTAAGTCCAGGCGTTTACGATTATACCATTCGATATACACTCAAAAATCAAATTGCCTTTTATGAGGATTATGAAGAATTCTATTGGAATGCAATCGGTCATTACAACAGCTTTTTTGTTCAAGAAGCCTCTATCGATATCATTTTACCAGAAGCGTCTGCTGTTTTAAGTGCGGAGGCTTATACAGGCTCATTCTCTTCGAAGGAACAAAACTATACGCTGGAAACAAATGAGCATGTTCATCACTTTGAAATTACAAAGTCATTATCACCGAAAGAAGGGGTAACCATTGCTATTGCAGTCAAACCAGGGATTTTCAAGGTGCCGACCTTTCTGGAAAAATATAGTTCAATACTTCTTATAATTGGGGTTTCTCTTTTTTTAATTCCTTACTACATCATCAGCTGGTTATTATATGGCAGAGATCCTAAGAGGCCAGAAGTAGCGCCTTCCTTTGAAAGTCCAAATGCCTTATCACCGGCCGCTTCCAGTTATGTATTCTATGAGCAAATAAACTCCGTCAGTATTACTTCGAGCATCGTCGATTTAGCCAATCAAGGTTATATACACATCAATCCTTATGAAAAAAGAGGTCGATTGTCCAGTTTCAAATTAACACCGGGAAACGGAAATCGCAAACAACTTCCAGAAGAACAAAGTAGATTGTTAGACACATTGTTTCCTTCCAAGAACTCGAAGGCCGTTTATATCAATGGAGAATATAATCAGCAAATTGCCAAAGCATATCAGGCGCATCACGCTTCCTTAAAAAAACAATACAAGGACTTCATTCGTGAAGGAAATAACTCCAATAAACTGATATTACCAATTTTGTTACTAATCAGTACAACTATCATAACGGTTATTTTATCTATTGCACAGATTTACAATGTTTTACCATGGTATTATCTACTTCTATTTGCCATCATTTCCTTCGCAATATTGGCGATTTATTCCTATCTGATTAAGAAACCAAGTTTAGAAAAGGTGGCCCTACAAGCCAGAATCAAAGCGTTTAAATCGTACCTGAATATGTCCGAAGAAGAACGCGATCAGATTTTGGATGCTCCTAGAAGAACCATCGAACATTATGAACGGCTATTACCTTTTGCGATTTCTTTAAAAGCCGAAAAATCATGGAATAATCAATTTGCCAATCTCCTTGAAGAATCTTCTTATTACGATCATGAAAGTAGACATTACCTATTGGCCGATTACTACTTTCATCAACAATTCGGCAACCGATTTATTCAAAGTTCCAGTGCACCTTCCAGTAGCTCCGGAAGTGGATCATTTGGTGGAGGCTTCTCCGGTGGAGGCGGTGGAGGTGGCGGTGTTGGAGGCTGGTGATATTGATTCATTATTTCATCAAATTCCGAAGGTTTTCCGGAAAAGAGCAGACTTCCTATCAGAAAACTCGATAAGCTGTTGATCTATCATTAAACAACGTATTCTTGATTTTGGACCCGGCAGCATTTTTTCGATTTTTTTGATCGCGATGATGGTGTAGCGATTTGCCCGAAAAAACTGCTTTGTGTCCATCTTTTTTTCCACATCATTTAAACTAGCATGAAACAAGATCGTCTTATCCAGCAAACAGATTTTTACGTAATTTCCGTACGAGTTGAAAACAACCACATCAGATAAGTTTACAAAATGTGTTGTTTTCGAATCCTTTACTAGAATATGATCTTTCCACCTTTCTGAGGAAACAGGAAGATGCTGGCTTTGACTTTGGGCGAGCCGATAGGCGAAAGCCTCCTTATGCACCAAGCACCGCTCCATAGCCTTATCTAATCGATGTCTTTCTACAGGTTTCACCAGATAATCGAGGGCATGGACATCGAAGGCTTTCAAGGCATATTCGTCATAGGCTGTTACAAAAACAATCTGGACCGTTTCTGGAATTTCTTCTGCCATTTCCAAGCCCGTTTGCCCCGGCATATTAATATCTAAAAAAACCACATCAGGTTTATGAAAGCGTATAGATTGTAATGCTTGCTCAGCCGTAGAACACCGATCTAAAACCTGAAGATCATACTTTTGTAACATATGCTCCAGTTCGACACGTGCCAGTCGTTCATCATCCACTATTATTACGGTTAGCGACATTTATCTTTCAATTATTATTTCGGACAAAATTTGATTGTCCATAAAATTTTTGACGGTTAAATGCGCGTGTTGACCATGTAGTAAAGTCAAACGTTCTTGCACATTAGTAAGTCCGGTTCCAAATCGAATGGGTTCATTTAATTGACCGCTATTCTTCACGCGTATTTGCAACTTGTTTTCTACCAATCGTATGTCCAGTTTAATCTTCAAGACTTGATCATATTTACTGATATTATGTACGACCGCGTTTTCGACCAAATTATAGATGATTAATGGAGGGATACTGCGATTATTTACTGCTGGATCCAAATGGACATCATAAATCAATCTTTCTTCGTATCTTATTTTTTCCAATGCAATGTAATGTTCAATCCGCTCTAATTCTTCGGTAACGGTAATCGTTTCGGAACGCGTCAATGTTAAGGATGAACGAAGCATATTGGATAGTAAATCGATTCCATTACGAGCTTGTTCTGGATTTTCCAAAGTCAATGCCTTGATACTGTTCAAAGCATTGAAGAGAAAATGAGGATTTAGTTCTGCATTCAGTCTTTTGTATTGTGCCCGAATGGCCAGATTTTCATAATGTTTTTGATCCATTTCTGCTTGCTTCCGCGAAATGCCAAAATGGTACAGATGAAAAGCTAATAACCAAATGGCCATGTACCGAACACCTCCTGTTGCCATACCCAACAAAGCATCTATATTTTGAGGTCCAAAAATATAACGCGTAGAAACATAACCTATGAAGTAATAAAAAGATGATAAAACCAGTAAAGCCAGTATAAGAATCGGCCATAATTTCCAAATATTCAATTGAATCCATCCTCTTCTATGCGCTATGATTTTATAGACATGCGTGGCACCAATACCAGGGATTAACATTACTAACACACTGACAAGTCCCCAAGCTCGATCATCTGCGTACACAACCTGATATCGAGACCAATAGAGTACAGCCATGCCCCAACCTATTATTTGACATAACCAATATGCGGACAAACGATTCATAGGACCAAAGTACGGAATAATTGCTCAGGAAAAAGCTTTCTTCACCGCGTTCAAAAGCAAATTCCTGCATTCATGTAATATATATTTTTCAATGCTGATTTCTAGCTATCTATGTGACACAACGAACGCAATGTTTTATGAAATTTACGATCCTATTTATCCTACTTTCATTGGGGCAGCTCCTGGCTCAAAATCAAATAGTGTTGGAAGATCACTACTATCATGGCTTTGAGTCCAAGCAAGATTCTATCTTTTTGACTAAAATCAAGGATCTCGCTCAGTCCGCTCGAATCATTGGTTTAGGAGAGTTGTCCCACTATACGCAGGAATGTTATGAATTCAAAGCTAGTATCATTCAAGTATTAAGAAAGTTTGGTTACGAGGCCCTCATTTTAGAAGTAGATTTCGGGCAGGCCTTACAATGGAACCAATATGTTGTTCAGGGTAAGGGAAATCTAGATAGCTTGATCGCCTGTTCTGGATGGTTTACCTATCGTACGGAAGCCTTTAAAACCATGCTTCAAGAAATAAATCAGTATAATCAAACGGCAGATATACCTTTCCAAATATTTGGTATGGAGATGACTAGTGTGCAAGACAACCTACAATGGATGAAAGACTTTCTGGAGAAGCGTTCCGATTGTCCTGAATCCTTGTTAGATCAGCTCAACAATACAACGAAGGGTATTGCTTTTCAACAGTATTCCGATGAGGAACGTCAAGCCTATTGGCATTTATATTTCGAGCTTGGGAAATACTATGGTATAATAAAGACTCCCTCGGAAATGGAAGAAATCGATCAGGACTTGATCATTGCTGAACACATCATAGACATATTAGGTCAATTTTGTACTTATATCTCACAGGATGATGTCTCCTTACAAATAGAACTTCGAGATCAATTTTCTGCTCGAAATGTACTCTGGTGTATCGATCAACTGAGTGCATCTAGCAAATGTCTAATTTGGGCACATAATGGTCATGTTGCCAAGCAATCTATTCTGTTTAATTATGACGTCTTGGGGCATTATCTTAATAAATGGTTTCAAGATGAGTACCGAAGCATTGGATTTACTTATGCACAGGGAGAATATGGGGCCTTCTCATCGGATGGTTTCAAAATATGGGAAGCATCCACCTTATCGGGTGCCTCTATTACCCAAGAATTTCGCGAGAGATCTTTCCCTTTTGCACTCTACGATATTAAATCGCATGTCGAAGCCACAAAAACGATGCATGCTCCTATATTTAATGAACAGCTTATTCAGCGCGACATTTCAGAATTTCAATCAGATGAGACTTCGTCCCCCATGTATATCAATCTATCAAAAAGCTATGATTATTTAATTTATATTGAAGATATTCACCCTCCTATTGGCATCGAATGGATACAAAATTCTAACAAATGAAATCAACCATCATTCTTAAACTTTTAGCAAACCTGCTTTTACTTCTTTGGAGTCTTTCCACTCAATCTATACTGGCACAGCAAGCTTTGGGCAAGAATCTAAATCTTGTCGAACGCACTCAGAGTCAAGACAGCATTAGACACTGGGAACATGCCTGGAACTACCCATTTCAGGTTATTGCTGAAGCTGGTTCGATTGATGATCATGCCATTCTCTTAGAAAATAAAGAGGATAATCAAGGACTTGCTTATCTAACTCAAGAAATTCCTGTACGGGTTAATCATCCTCAAAAGTGGAAGGTCACTGCACGATTTAAAACGGTTCAAATGAATGGAGGTGTAGTCGATTTATACGCGGTTACCCAAGTCGACAATCAATGGATTCAATACAAGGCCTTGGACTCAAATCGCATACATCGAGATACCTCTTGGATAGAAATGAGCTTGGAAATATGGATTCAAGAGCGAGCGAAAAGCCTTACTTTCGGTTTATACCTCAAAGGTCAAGGAGTCTTTATCGTTGATTATTTCGAGCTGGAGGAAATAGCAATTATATTGCCATGGCCCCAGGAAGTTTCTAGCTTTCAACAAGAGGTATTGGACACCATTATGAAACACTCTTTATATCAATCGATCCTAGATTCGACGAAATTGATAGAAGATTGGCATCGGTATCTTGCAGGAAATGACAAGGACACCGATGGATTGAACGCTTTAAGTTTGGTTCTGCGATCAATAGATAATCATAGTTTTCACATTACAAAGCAAACAGTTGAATCTTGGGAGAACACAAGTTCTAATGAAACAGAAATGACGCTCTGTCACGGCAAGCATATTGACTCTACCTACGCCTATATCTGGATGCCGGGTGTCAATTCGGGAGATAGTATCAGTCTGCAATATTTTGCGGAACATCTACAAGAGTTGATAGACTCTCTAGATCATTCCAACATGGAGGGATGGATTCTTGATATTCGCAATAATACGGGCGGCAACTGTTGGCCTATGCTCGCTGGAATCGGTCCGATTTTGGGCAAAGGAACCGCCGGTTATTTTCAATACCAAGATGGCATGAGTACTTGGGGATATCAGCAGGGAGCGAGCTTTCAGGATAGCATCATAAATTGTCGTATTGCTCAGTCAAGTTATACACCGATTCGCTCCAATCCGCCTGTTGCAGTATTAATCTCTGGACAGACTGGCAGTTCTGGTGAAATCGTTGCTACCGCTTTCAAAAACAGGAATGCATCTGTTCTTATTGGTACCAAAACAGCAGGTTACACCACCGGAAATATCAACTTCGGATTATCTGACGGATCTATGATCTTCTTGGCTAGTTCTTATTATGCCGATCGCCAGAAAAATGTTTATAAAAAAGGCATAGACCCTGATATTGAAGTAGTGCAGGATCAGCTGGAAGATACGCAATTGATGCGTGCCATAGAATGGTTGGAGACCCGAGGATAATAATACCATGTATTAGGAGGAGGCTTACGCCCAAAGTCCCAGATGTCGGGATTGATTACTCGACATCTGAGATGGGTATTCTATTTACTAATAGAAGATAAAAAAGAATTATTCTTGTTCCTTCGTCGTATCCTCTTCCTTTGGTAGGGCTGCTTGTACCTCATCCAATTTTACCAAAGCATCAGGAAGACTCATTCCACTTTGCTTCAAAAAGTCATTTAATTGCGGCATCATGCCGTATAATCCTTGAACAAAATTTCCAACTCCCTGTCCGCTTCCATTGTCATAGACGACGACCTTATCAATTCCAAGATCTTTGATAGCACCTGTTTGTATTTTTGCCAATTCAGTTAACTTATCGATCATCAAATATCCAATGGCGCTTTGAGGATCACCACCAGAAGCCTTTACTAACTCACTAAATCCTTCCGCTTGTTTCTTAAGCAATTCTTCTTGTCCTTTCGCTTCTGCTAAATACTTAGCCAAGATAGCATCCGCTTGCCCTTTAGCAATTTCACGCTGTTTCTCTGCTTCAGCTTGTGCTGCTATTACGGCTTTCTGCTTTTCAATATCTGCTTCTACAACCTCATCCGCTTCTTTCTTCGCTTTTTCTTTGAGTGCTCTGGCCATTTCGGCCGCTTGTTCAGCCTTATATGCCTCTTCCAACGCTTTTGCTGTGGCTACCTTTTTGGCTGCAGTGGCTTTCCTTTCCGCTTCTGCCATTTCAATATCTCTCAATGCATTGGAATTTGCAATTTTAATAGCGGCCTCATTTTTACCTTCTGCCGCATTCGCATTGAAGGAAGCTTCTCCTACCTCTGCTAAACTATTCGCTTCTGCTACTTTGATCCGTTGTTCTTGATTGGCTTGTGCCTCTCCAATTTCAGCCTTCGAATTGGCAGCTGCAACATTAATCCGTTGAGAACGTGCTGATTCCGCTTCCCCGATCTCCGCTCGTGCATTGGCATCGGATACCTTGATCCGTTGATCTTGTTTTGCTTCTGCCTCCCCGATCGCACCGATCCGCACCTCATTCGCAACTTTGACCTTCGCATCGTTGATGGCTTTGGCTGCAGCCTCTTTACCGAGCGCCATAATATATCCCGATTCATCTTGAATATCCGTAACATTTACGTTAATCAATTCAAGCCCGATCTTATGCAATTCATCTCCGACATTACTGTACACGGAATCAACAAATTTATCCCGATCCGTATTCAATTCTTCTATATCCATATTGGCAATCACCAAACGCATTTGTCCCATGATGATATCATGTGCTAATGAAGTGATTTCTGGACGTCCAAGGGCTAACAATCGCTCAGCAGCTGCCAACATTATATGTGGTTTGTTACTGATCCCCACGGTGAATTGTGCAGGTACCGACACACGAATATTTTGCTTGGATAAGGCATCTTGAAGATTTACATCAATGGACAAAGGTGTCAAATCAAGATATTGGTAATCTTGAATAACAGGCCATACAAAAGCGGCACCTCCCGCATAACATTTGGCCGATTCTTGTCCTCCCGTTTTTCCGTAGACCACCAATATTTTATCAGAAGGACAACGTTTGTAACGACTTACAAAAAAGATTAATAGAGCTACGATTAGTGCAAGTATAAAACCTGCGAGAATTAAATACTCAGGCATAAATTAAGTTTAAGAGTTAATATGTAAAATGTGTTATTTATATTCGTTCTATAACCACTTGTTGCTGATCAACATCAACCACTTTCACAGAAGATCCAGTTGGAATTTCTTCTGTATCCAAGGTTGTTGCTTTTAAGTCTTTCAATGAACCATTGATCAAAACTTGTACAATTCCTGTCCCCTTTTGAGCAGGGGGAATTTTCAAATATACTTTCCCATCGAGACCAAGACTATCCTCGATCGTCCATTCATTGAATTCTTGCTGATTGAGCAAGAAAACAAATAGCTTCGATAATAGGTATACCGCTACAATACCTGCTAATATTCCTCCTAAAAGAGAAATTGGTCGTGGTTGATTATAGATCAGAAGTATTCTAAAGACCCAGCTAGAAATGGATATAAAAGTAAGTGCCCCTTTTATCAATCCGATACCTCCTGAACCATCAACATCTGTATCACCCGCCTCAATATCCAAGTCCAAACCGCCAATCAGGGATAAAAGAAAAAGAATCAACAGGATGCCTCCTGTAAACATTGAAATCCAAAAAAGTATATCCAGCATAGTGAGTTGTTTATATAATTAACCGCAATTAGGAATACATGTGTTCCCGTTTACCGTTGACTTCGTCGAAAGATCGTCTAATTTAATCGATTATTCTGATTTCTTTCAACATATCGCATAAAAAAACCTCATAAGAAAATCTTACAAGGTTAAAATTGACATAATAAAAAACTGCAACGTATTATTCAATTCATTCTTTGGGGGAAAATTGCTGTAGGTAAGCTTGTGTTGCCTTCATTCCTTGGTTTTTCAATGCCTTTTTCGTAGAATTATCCAAGGAAAAATCTGTAGCTGAGACCCCCATATCATCAATAATCACGGTGTGTTTCTTTTCATTGGCATTTTCAGCAAAGGCTGTATTTTGAGCTTTTAATAGTGTATCAAATGTAGCTCGTACATATTTGAGTGGATGATCATGCCCGAATGCATCTACGGTGGTCTTTCCCGACAGATCTTTTAAGTAAAAACCCAAAATGGTGTCTAAATCTGTATCGTGCTCAAATGGAAAATTATACAATACGCCTCCATCAACATAAATATGATCATTTGGTTTTTTACTCGTGAATTGCCAAGATTTAAAGAACAAAGGTAT
>JAHDFB010000028.1:0-35558 GCA_020628475.1 Saprospiraceae bacterium
AAAATTTTTCAAAGCAGATCTACTGCAGCCCAATTCTTATAAAGAAGCAATGGAACATTGTGAATTAGTGTTTCATACGGCTTCTCCTTTTACTACAGATGTCAAAGATCCTCAAAAAGAATTGATCGATCCTGCAGTTCAAGGTACAGCGAATGTTCTGGAATCAGTCAATCAAGTAGAATCTGTAAAACGTGTCGTGGTTACGAGTAGCTGCGCCGCTATTTACACAGACGCTATCGACTCGGTCAATGCGCCAAACGGAGTACTGACCGAAGACATTTGGAACACTACGTCATCATTGGAATACCAACCCTATTCTTACTCCAAAACATTGGCGGAGAAAAAAGCATGGGAAATGGCCGGGAATCAAGATAGATGGGATTTAGTCACCATCAATCCTTGCCTTGTTCTAGGCCCAGCATTAAATGCCAACAATACAACATCAGAAAGTGTCAATATTTTAAAAATGCTCGGCGGTGGAGATATGAAGATGGGCGCTCCAAGAATGGGTGTTGGTATCGTTGATGTGCGGGATGTGGCAGAAGCACATTTCCGTGCAGGCTATACCCCCGAAGCCAAAGGTCGATTCATTACAGCTGCGCACAATACAAATTTTCTTGAAATGGGTATGAGCTTACTTCCCAAATACGGCGATCAGTATCCCCTACCGAAAAAGCCACTTCCCAAATGGCTATTGATGCTTGTAGGACCAATGACCAACAAGTTGTTTACACGAAAATTCATACGCAACAATGTAAATGTGCCTTGGAATGCGGATAACTCCAAGATTAAAAAAGAATTGAACATGAATTTCCGACCAATGAAGGAAACCATGGAAGATGCTTTTCAAGTACTCATTGATAATGGAATACTAAAAGCAAAATAATTCGTACGGCGTTCCAATGTATCAATGCATTGGGACGCTTTTAGCATCACAACAAATCAAGTTCACGTCTCAAATTATCACGTGCCTGTGATTCATGATGCCTTCGAAAATACGCTGTCAAATAAATGGATTCTTTATCCAAAAAATGATGTAACACCGCCTTACGTCCACGTTTATACAAGAAATTCGGATACATAGAATACTCCTGTCGAATCTGATCACAATACGAGGCATATGCTTCCCATTTCCTGCTCAAAACCTCTAGATCAAAATCTAGTAAATAAGCATCATCCATCGCTTGATTCGGATCACAATCATGAGTCTTTGTCAATAATATTTGCCGATAACAATCTCGTATAATTGCTTCTGACACACCTGCCGCACGCATCCGTTTTTCCATCCATTCGGCACTTTTTAGCTCATTATTCTGCTTGGTAGCATTATAGACAATATCATGATAAAATATGGACAAACAAAGCGTCTCGACTTGATCTATTTGCGCTCGATGTGCCTCAAAAGATTGGAACATGCTACAAAGATGCGCTATGTTGTGATAATACCGGCTTTTCTCGGTATATTGTTGTTCAATTTCTTCCCAACACCTGGCAGACACTTCCGTGGATAATTGCAAGGATTGAGCTACTGTTTTCCAAGTCTGTTCTACATCCATTTTATACTATTTTGGCCGTCGCGCCATCCCCTTCTCAGGGAATGTCGCCCCTATGTTCCGTAGCTCACGATACCGTTCGGCCCGAACGGGCTCCCGATTTCATCGGGACTACTGCACAGCGGTGACGGAATGAAAAAAATCCTGCCCACCAACAGATCACTAAAGCTCCACAACCTAGTAAAGGTAATCAAATAAGTACGGCATTATTCAAAAAAGAGTATATCTTTATTTTACAAGATAGTATCGTAAACTATGAATGTCTAAAACAAAACATATGAACTGTCCGCGTTGTCAAAACGAGCTAAAAACCATCGAAGTAAAAGAAGTCAATACGACTATAGAATTGGATCAATGCGAGCAATGTGGCGGCACTTGGTTTGACCCTGGCGAAATAGCGCCTTTTCAAAAAATAATAGAACCGGTACTTTGGGAAGTTAGAGATATTCCTTCCAAGCAAGAACAATTTAAAAATCTCTATTGTCCTCGATGCGGCTCAGAGAAAGCCATGGAAAAGATACCACATCCCAGAGATTCGAATGTAATCATGGATCAATGTTTCGACTGCGGCGGTATTTGGTTAGATCATGGAGAAATGACGGCTATTCAAAAAGAAAATTGGTTCTTAGTTCTACGTTCTCTATTCCGATCACGTTAACCATCTGCAAGAAAACAAGTCCATGTTTAGATTATACCCGATCATTCTTATCATACAAATCTTTTGTTTCTACCACATTTTGAAACATTCTAAAGATTATAAATGGATATTCATTGTCGCCTTCTTCCCTTTGATCGGAGCGATCATTTATGCTTATATCTATCTCTTAAGAAAAGATAAACTCAAGGACCTACAAACGAATTTAGAGGACCATTTCCAACCAAATGCTAAGATTCAACGACTCAAAAAAGCAGTCCAATTTTCCGATACAATTAATAATCGCATGGCCTTAGCGAATGCCTACTTAGAATCAAATCAGTTGACTCAGGCCATACACCATTATCGTCGATGTCAAGATAAAATAGGTATGGGTGACGTGGAAGTCAATAAAAAGTTGATGCAAGCATATTATCTCCAGGAAAATTATTCTCTAGTTGTTCGAACGGCAGAAGAAATCGAATCAGATCCATATTTCAACAAATCCAAAGAAAAAGTGCTCTATGCGCATAGTTTGGCCCTGACGGGAAATCCAGATAAGGCAGATCATGTATTTCAGAGCATGAATCATCGATTTTCAAATTACTATCATCGAATCGAATACTACAAATTCTTGGAGGGCCATCAACGCATGGAAGAAGCCAGACAGCTACTGGATCAACTCATGGATGAAATTGCCCAAATGGACCGAAAAGAGCTACAACTATATCGAAGAGAAATCGTCGAAATCAGAGATTCTGCAAAAAATTAAAAAAAATCATTTCGGTCTTGTAACCATTTCAAAATATAGCTGTCTCCCTTTCTGAAAGCAACGAGTAAATGGACCAACTGACAGACGAAGAATTATTAATACAATACCAAAAAGGCAACAAACAAGCCTGTGGTATGCTATATAATAGATACAAGCGCATTTTGTTAGCCTACTTTTATAACAATACACAGTCCCATTCGACCAGCCAAGATCTATTACAAATAACCTTTGAAAAACTAATAAAATATTCCAATCGAAGCCAGAAAATCGAAAGATTCAAGCCTTGGATATTTACTATAGCCAGGAATGTATTTATTGATGCCTTTAAATCGAAAAACAAACGACAGGAAAACAGTTTGGAGCATTGGGATGATCAGAAGATTTCGGTTAAAAATCATCAATCGCAATCCTTAAAATCAGATAAACATGCGCTCTTAGCACAGGCCATGAAAAAACTAAGTCCCGAAAAACGAGAACTCATATCTATGGTAAAACTAAATGGTATGCGTTATCAGGAGGCTGCATTGGTGTTGGAAACAACCGAATCGAATATCAAAGTAAAGGTTTTCCGAATCATGCAAGAACTGAAATCCATTATTCATCAAATCAATCATGTATAAAGATGAACAAGAAATTATTATTAGAAAAATACCGCGCCAATCTGTGTACAGCAGAAGAATTAACACAGATTGAATCGTACATCGCTTCCGGAGAAATACAAATGGATGAACTATACGATCACCAAGAATTAGATGCCTTTCTATCGGATAGTATCGAACCAGATAAAGCGGTGGACGATCAGATCGTTGCTTCGATTCAGCAAGGAAGGCCTTTGCCTTGGAAATGGATCGGTCTGGGTATTGGCTGTTTACTACTTGGTGCGATTATCATGAATATATATTTAACCAATAGAACGGAGTCCATCGATCAATCAACTCCTGCTCCATCTTTGCACTTCGCCAATGAGTTACAGCAGAGTTCCAACTCCAATGAAAAAATTAGACTTGTTTCCTCGGAGATCCCAAACATCGAATCGGATGCTAAAATAATTAATGCACTATTATATAGCTTAAACCATGACAAAAGTACCAACGTACGCTTAGCCTGTGTTCAAACCTTATCAGAATATGGGCACTTGGAAAATGTAAGAACAGGACTCATCAACGCCATCGTTAATCAAACATCAGCTATGGTACTCAATAATATTGCGGAAGCATTGAATAGCAATGGTACAGAACTGAGCAAGGATGAATTCGAAAATCGAATTAACAAGAATCTTCCTAAACCCATCATGAAATCCATTGAAGATCACTTTATAAAAATATAATTGACGTTCTGGCTCAACAGAATAACATTACAAACCAGTAGGCTTAATCATTGAGCGGGTTGATCACTATTGGCAAACAAATAAATAAGAATAAACAATGAAATTATTAATAAACATATGCCTACTAACTTGTCTGCTTTGGCAGCATGCAAATGGCCAACATCAAATCACAAAAGAATATCCTAAAGATCAATTTGACTATCTCATTCTCTCCAATTTTAATGGAAACATGGACATTGAAGAAAGTACCGGATCGACCCTAGTAATTTCTATTGAAAACAAGGATAAAACATATCCTGAAGGCTTTTCATTAGAACTTGTAGAGCGAGATAATTATCTTGCTGTATTCTTGAAAACCCCTTGTACCAAACCAAATGATCAAATACAATTTGACATCAACAGACCTTTCAATCTGTATTCGATCCAAGATGAGCAAAGCTATGAATGTCACTTAGATATGGATCCATTCGAAGATTTTCCCGAACTAGTATTCAAGGTTTCATTACCTGCATCGGTACACTTGGTTGCCTCTCTAGTCAATGGTGATATCTCTGTTGAAAACTCTAAAAGCAATCTTCATATAAATAATGTGATGGGAAATATCGCGATGAAAAATGTTCAGCACGTAAAAGAAGCAAAAACGGTCAATGGAAACGTAGACATTCAATTTCTTAAACAACCGACCAATGACGTGGACATCACAACCGTAAATGGAGACATTGACATTCACTTAGTCAAAGATGCCAGTTTTGAGGCCAGATTCAAAAGTTTTCAAGGTGATTTATTCACAGATTTTGAATCCAGCATCATCCAAGAAAAACCACTTCAAACGATTGCTGATCATGACCAATCATTGCATGTAAAAATAAAAGAATATACCCTTGTAAAAATTGGAGAGGGAGGTTACAAACTCACCATGGAGACAATCAATGGAAACGCTTATCTAAAAACAATTTAATTATGAAACATACAATCATCCTATCCATACTTTGTTTTTTACTATCAAATTGGAATTTGCAAGCACAAGAAGAATTAATCATTCCGTTTAGCAATACAGAACAAGCTAAATCTTTAGAAATCAACATCTTCAGTGCGAATATCATAATCGTTGGTTCCAATAGAAAAGACATTAAATTGACTTACGAAACGAAGAAGTTGGACGATCATCAAGAGGAGCGCGAAATTCCGGACAAAGCAAAAGGAATGAAACGAATCGCTGCACACAATTTTAACTTCGAATTGAGCGAAAAAAACAATGCTGTCAAGATAAAAAGCGAAAATTTCAGTGACATCATGTATATGAAATTAGAAGTTCCAGAAAACATTGATATAGAAATCCGCAAAGAAATTGGCGAAAACATTGAAATTACGAATATCACAGGTAATCTCAACTTGGAATGCAATGTTGGAAGTATTTTAGTCAAAGAACTAAATGGAACGGTATCAGCTAGTGCTTCTACTGGAGACATAGAAATCGAATTCGAACAGATTCCGGATCAACAAACAATGATTTTCAACTCAATTACTGGAACCATTGATCTTTTACTTCCAGCCAGTATACGAGCAGATTTGAAATTGCGCACAGAATGGGGAGAAGTCTTTAGTGATCATGATGTAGCCATTAGTCCACAGAAACCAAGCTTGAAAAAATCCGATAAGCACGGCAGTATGAAAGTCGTCGGCCATGATTGGACCATCGGAACGATTAACGGCGGTGGATCTGTCAACCTAAGTTGTTATACCAAAATGGGCAGTATATTATTGCGGAAATAATAAATAAAGGGACAAAGTACTACGATCTTTGTCCCTTTATGTGCTTTCCTTACTTTTGTACCGTGGAAAATAAGGATCAATCTATAAGTCTTAATAAGTATATCAGCTCGACAGGAATATGTTCAAGAAGAGAAGCCGATAAATTTATTGATGCTGGTAAAGTCACCATTAATGGCAAGAAAGCTGTCTTAGGCAATCGAGTATTTCCTCGAGACATCGTAAAGCTTAATGGCAAACGCGTTGTCAATAAAACCAAGCCCATTTACATTGCCTTCAATAAACCTCCTGGCATTGTTTGTACGACCGACTTAAAAGAAGCGAAAAATATCATTTCCTTTATCAATCATAAAGAGCGATTATTTCCTATCGGTCGTTTAGATAAGGCTTCTCAAGGATTAATATTCTTGACCAATGACGGCGACATCGTCAATAAAATCTTGCGATCTGGCAATAAACATGAGAAGGAATATATCGTGCGTGTGGATCGAAAGATTAATAAGGCTTTCGCCCAAAAAATGGAAAATGGTATTCCTATTTTAGGCACAATTACAAAAAAATGTACCGTCGAAATAATTGGCCCAAAAAGCTTTAAAATCATATTGACACAAGGACTAAACCGTCAAATACGACGAATGTGCGAATATCTCGGTTATGAAGTAAAAGCACTGAAAAGAACGCGAATCATGCATATTCATTTGGGAAAATTATCAACAGGCCGTTGGAGAAATTTGCAAGCCAAAGAAATCGCAGAAATCATGCGATTAACCAAACATTCCAAAAAGACGAATTAGTCAAGTTCCAAGAGTTCCTTATGATGACATCTGAATACGCGAGCCGGAAATTTATCCAAAATGCGTTGATCATGGGTTGCCACTAAGATAGCAGCACTGTTCGCCAAGGCTACATCTCTTAATAAAAAAAGAATAGCATCACTTGTATCCGGATCTAGATTACCCGTTGGTTCGTCTGCAATGATCATTTGAGGCTTATTTAAAATGGCCCGTGCAATCGCTAAGCGCTGTTGCTCTCCCCCGGACAAGCTATAGACCAATTGTTTTTCTTTTTCCTCCAAACCAACAGCCATCAACACCTCTTCTATCCTATTTTGCATCTTGGACTTTTCTTTCCAACCGGTCACACTAAGCACATAAGCCAGATTTCGGGCGACAGACCATTCATGAAAAAGTTGAAAGTCTTGAAATATCATGCCCATTTTACGGCGCATCTGTGGAATTTCTTGACGACTTAGATTACGGAGATCATGCCCCAACACCATGCCCTTTCCTTTTTTCAGGGCATTATCGGCATAGACCGTTTTTAAGAGACTACTTTTTCCACTACCAGTTTCACCAATCAAATAACAAAATTCCGCTTTCGCCAATTGAAGGTGCACCGATTCAAGTACATCATACGCTCCATTACTAATGGTGGCATCACGAAAAGATAAAAGCAAATTTTGTTCAGACATATAGACTTAATGATTAATAGCTGTTGTAAAAGTCTGCATATCCCTTCAATTAAATAGAACATTTTAAAATTTAATTTATAATTATTCCAAACTCTCCCAGCTTTCACCATGATTATTAAATTAATACCTAATTTTGTTAATAGAATGATAGAATCACGATCTACTTGATCAATTTCATTGCATATAATAAAACAGAATGTGGATTTCTATCGTTGAACTTGTATAAATTGTAACAGATGAAAAAGATATATATTATTGGATTTTTAGCACTAGCGGCGGGTATCGTCATGATGATTAGCGCTTCTAACGACGTTTCCAAATATGCATCTTTTGAAGATGCAGAAAAAGGAAATCGAGTAAAGGTGGTGGGTCAATTATCGAAAGATAAGGAGATGACCTATAATCCAAACATAGACGCTAATCTTTTCAAATTTTTCATGAAAGATGATAAAGGGATGGAAAAGGAAGTCAATTATATAGGAGCGAAGCCTCAAGATTTTGAAATGTCTGAATCCATCGTCATTACTGGGAAGTTACAAGAAGATGTTTTCATTGCTGATGAGATGTTGCTTAAGTGTCCCTCGAAATATAAAGGAGAAGAAGAACTCATCAATGCTCAAGCAAAGGGCTAAGACTTATAGCTTGCCTTCAGGCATCATTTTAATGTATTTTCATGCGGATAGGTATTATTGGAAGTGGGAAAGTTGCTTATCAACTCTCGCTCGCCCTGTATGACGCAAATCATCATTTGTCATTCATAGTAGGTAGAAATAACCGAGCCGTTCAATCGTTGGCTTCTAAGGTAAAGGCTAAAGGCTTATCAAACATCGCTCAAATTCCACATCAAGAAATAGATGTTTTATTGATCGCGGTCAAAGATGATGCCATCTCAGAAGTGGCGGAGCAAGTTCCCCCGGATTACCGTGGTATACTTGCGCATACTTCAGGTGCCGGAAATCTAAAGCTTTTGGGCGTAAGCCCCTCCCAAAAAGGAATCTTCTACCCTCTGTACTCATTCCGTAATAAACGAAAAAAGAACCTAAGTAAGATTCCTTTCCTGATTACAAGCCCCGATGCATCTGTCCAGAATACATTAATAGAATTGGCCAGGAGTATTAGTCAACATACCTACGTCGTGAATGATCATGAACGTGCAAAACTGCATCTAGCAGCGGTTTATGCCAACAATTTTTCAAATTTTATGATGACTCTAAGTTTTGATATTTTGGAAAAAAATGCCCTTGATCAAAATATATTATTGCCAATTATCCAACAAAGTGCTCAGGCATGGACTAAAGGAAAAGCAAAAGATATTCAAACAGGTCCAGCGATACGAGATGATATAAAAACTATAGAAAAACATATGAAGCAGATAGATCTTGATGCTCATAAAAAAATGTATGCACTTATTAGCGAAAATATTACTAAATATTACAAATGAGAATCGTAGGAGAAGTAGAACATCCCATCTATAAGATTTCGATTTTACAACATATGGGAAAGTTCACTGTAAAAATTGAATCAGATGCGACCTCGCAGAGCTATAAAATCAGAGAATCCGAAACGATTCAAACGGCTCATGATGTCAAAAAGTTAATCACTCCAATATTCCTCCAAAAAATAGATAAAGTATTCCTTGATCTCAGCGATAATCTTATTCATATGATACAATCCTCGCAGACGAGTACTGATTCGATTAAAATGATTGACGACATCATATGAGGAGGAAAATCCTTGAATCAGAAAGACTAATCTTATCCGAATTTCATCCTTCAGAAGCAGTAGGGTTTTACAAATTAAATCTTGATGACTCGGTTATGCAGTATACGGGTGATGATGCATTTGCCACTATTTCCGAAGCTAGAGAATTTATTTTAAATTATTCTGCCTATCGAATACATAGTTTTGGTCGTTGGAGCGTTTATACAAAAAAAGACGATCAATGGATCGGCTGGTGTGGTCTAAAGCACAACGAGGATGGCTTGATTGATATCGGATTTAGACTCATACGTTCAGCTTGGAATAAAGGATACGCAACCGAAGCGGCCAAGTCCTGTTTAGAATATGGATTTAATAGCTTACAAATAGAACAGATCATTGCTCGATGTTCTGTTAATAATAGAGCATCCCAAAGGGTACTAGAAAAATTAAATATGACCTTTTGGAAAACGGAAGAATTTGATAATTTGGGCTTGACCCATTATTATATAAAAAACAAAACTTAAACAATTATGTCAACGAGAAAAAGAGTGTCTTCAGGCGTAAAGTGGGAAGATATCGTAGCCTACTCTAGGGCGGTTCGTGTTGGTAACATCATCGAAATTGCAGGTACAACAGCGGTAAACGATCAGGGTCAATTTGTAGGTGAAGGCGATCCGTATGAACAAACCATTTTCATTATTAAAAAGGCGGAAAAAGCATTGAATGAGCTGGGCGCTGATTTAAGTAATGTGGTTAGAACACGAATTTTTGTTACGAATATTAATGATTGGGAAGAAATCGGCAAAGCACATGGTGATTGCTTCAGAGGAATCTACCCTGTCACCTCCTTAGTGGAAGTAAATAATTTGATCGATCGCAGACTTTTGGTAGAAATTGAATTTTCCGCAGTTCTAGAAGATTAATTCTAGCCAAAATAAATGACAGGTACTTCGAAAGAAGTACCTGTACACGCATAATTAGTGATTCACTATAAAGGATTTCTTAGCGATAATCTCACTCTCAGATTGTATGAGCAGGTAATACAGTCCATTGGACCAATCGCTTACATCCATTGCTTGCACATCCGTCAGTGCGTTCGTAGATGCAAACATCAATTGTCCCTGAGCATTAAAGATTTCAAGCTGCCATGATCGCATATCCATTTCCGTGTCTAATTCTATCATCATCACATCATGCACTGGATTCGGTTTCAGTTCAACCTGAAGGGCCAATGTTCTATTGCTTCTAGGAACTGGATCCTTCTCTGGTAAGGTACAAGAAGAACAGGTTGCTGTGATTGTTAAATAAAATTCTACGGTCCAGCATTCCCCATCAAACGTTGGACTAGTATTCGTCACATCATCAATGGTATAGGAGCCGTTACATACTTCTTGTGGTTCACATCCATGAGGTACGCATTCTAAGGTAACATTGGGAACATCGGGGGCTAAATCGATCATTTTTTCCATGATCTCCTTGAGTCGTTCGATTTCTTCCAAGGCTTCTTCTTCAGTTTCTACCTTCATCTTCTTTACGCGATGTTTATAAGAAGCTGTACTAGTGGTCATACATTCTGCCAGAATCTCAATAGGACATTCTTCGCTTTCTGGATCATCTGGATCGCCATTTTTTGGATGGCCACATTGCTTGCATTCGGCATTTACATAGACATACATGATAATTCGATAATTACCGTTCCCCAAGTTCTTAGGTTCAGTGGCATTCACAAAAATGTTTTCAACATCCTTGTAACAGGATTCATCCTGACAATCTTCATTGATACAGGTATAAAAACTTTTGGTGGCTTCTGGAAAGTTTTTGAAATAGACACGAAAGCTTTCTCGTATTTCTTTACGTTGATCTTCCGCTTCATCTCGACTATCTGCAGGATACACGATTTCTGTCAATTTTACGAGAAGATTAATATCATCTCCGCAATCCAATTCATAGGGTACATTGGCATCGGTGCGTATATCGGCTTCTTGAGCAAATAGAGAAAAGCTTATAAATAGGTATGTTAATAGATTTACAAATAATTTCATAACTCGAAAATTTATCTCTGAATTGAGATGTTAAATAATGATCAGCTTGAGGCTGATTGAAGCATTTTTGCAAAAACTTCTTAAAACTACATGCATATGAAACGCTAAGCAATTCCTTCTTTTCGTGAATTCCTTATATCTTATGAGGATAATCTACAAACTAACTCCTTAATTATCAAGGACATTGAAGTTCAAAAAACTTAATTCAGAAATATCGAGACTGGAGAATTTTAATGACGGACGGGCCTACACTCTACTTTTTATGAAGGCATGAATAACTTCTACCGCCTTTTCATAACTAAACTCATTATTAATGATGATATCTGCTTGTTTTTTAAACGGTAAGATGAAGGTATTATATGCGGGAGTGACATGATGTTCGTAACGATATAGTACATCATCTATCGGGTAATTACGCTCAACTTGATCTCTGTGAATTCTTCTTTTCAGTTTGACAATTTCAGAAGCATCCACATACACCTTTAGGTCCATCAATCGACGTACTTCTTCATAATAGAAGACGAACAATCCTTCGACAATAATGACCGGAGCCGATTTGATGCGCAGCTGATGAGATTCTGCCTTGGAATTATTAAAGGTATACTCATTCATGATGACGGTCTCTCCTTTAATCAAGGTTTTTATATCCTGTACAAATCGATGCTCATCCAAACAGGTCGGCAAATCAAAATTGGTTACTCCGTTGTCATCGACTCGTTGAGATTCTCTGGGCAGGTAATAGTTATCCTGGGATATAAGACATAATTCTTGTTCCGAAAATCGATTTCTTAAAATCTTAATGATACTCGTTTTTCCAGAGCCACTACCACCGGTAATTCCAATTATAAAAGGCTTATTCATAATCTTCTGTTCGTTTTAGGCAATAATTCCAGCAATAGCAGCTGTTAAAAAACATGCAACCGTCCCCCCTATCAAGGCCTTTATTCCTAGTTCGGTCAATGCTTTACGCTGCCCAGGGGCGATAGCACTGATACCTCCAATTTGAATTCCTATTGAAGCAAAATTAGCGAAACCACAAAGCGCATAGGTCGCAATAATCAAGGATTTTTCGTTCAATTGAATACCCAGATCACGAAGCTTTTCCAACTCTCCGTAAGCGTAAAATTCATTAATCATCGTTTTCTGTCCTAGTAATTGCCCCACCATCAACACATCATCCGATGGCGTACCTAATAACCAGGCAATTGGAGCAAATATCACGCCCATTATATAGGTAAAATCCAAGCCCTGAAAACGTCCATCCGTAGCCTTTTGAATAGCTTGATCAACCATTTCTGGAGAAATCCATAATAATATTTTATTCAACAATGCGATCAATGCTGTAAACACCACTAACATGACAGCCACATTAACTGCCAATTTTAAGCCATCAGATGTTCCTTTAGATATAGCGTCCAAAACATTATGATAGCTGGATTTTTCCATTTTCAACTCCTTATTCTTATTATTACTCAGACCTTCTGGTAACAATATTTTTGAAGCAACGATAGCTGCAGGTGCGGAGATTAAACTAGCCGTTAATAAATGCTTGGCATAAAATTGTTGGGCAACCGGATCGTCTCCTCCTAAAAAACCAATGTAGGCTGCAAATACGCCACCTGCAATGGTGGCCATACCTCCTGTCATCAAACAAAGCATTTCGCTTCGAGACATGCCTTCTAAATAAGGTTTTACAACAAGCGGGGCTTCCGTCTGACCTATAAATACATTGGCCGCTGCTGCCAGTGATTCTGGACCACTCAATCCCATGGTACGCGACATGACCCATGCCATTGCTTTTACCACGAATTGTAAAATTCCGAAGTAATACAGCAAAGCCGATAAGGCGGAGAAAAAAACTATGGTCGGTAAAACCTGAAATGCAAATATATATCCAAAGGAATCCAGATCCGTAACAAGATTTCCAAACATAAATTGAGCTCCGGCTTCACTCACTTGAAGAATCTTGGTAAATAGACCAGCAATTTTGTCGAAGAATCCACTAACTCCGGGCACCTTTAAAAGAAGTAATCCCAAGGCAATTTGAAAGCCCATTCCTATTCCCACTATTCGCCAATCGATTCTTTTTCGATCACTACTAAAAATATAACAAATTAGTAATAATACGATTATTCCCAGTGCACCACGTGCCAAAGATGTTCCAAAACTCATTGATTTTCCTTTGTGTTCGCAAATTAGCTAATTTTCTTGAATTACTCCAACAAGAAAGGCCGCATCTTGGAAGATGCAGCCTTTTCAATTTCAAAAAAACCTAATTCTTTTACTCCAGTAAAATCATTTTCTTGGTAATTACACCATAACTTGTATTCAGTTGGTAATAATATATACCAGCAGCATTTAGTTGATGCTGATCGATGATTAACTGATTGTATCCTTTCTGAGCAAATGCGATGGTATTGACCACAATTTTTCCATTCGCATCTATTACTTGTAGCGTAATATTGTCGTTATCTGGCATATCGAATCCTACCACTGTACTTCCATTAAATGGATTCGGAGTATTCTGATATAAATATAGCTCAAGTCCATTCTTTGTATTTTCTCGCGTCTCCAATTCTACATCTTGAATCATTAATTGGTCCGTATACATTTCTGGCTTTATTTTAACCGGGTTCAAACGCATCGATTCAATGATATCATCCAAGTTTACATCTCCGCTATATCGTAGAGTAAATAACACTTCATCTCTCGTGTCCACAGATTGATCATTATGATATGCCAATTTGAATCCTTTATCCAACATTCGTGTTTGATAATCCTGAATATGTAAAGCACCTGGTATAATCTCGGCAACTGCTGAAGGTTCCCAAACTAATTCAAATTGCATCCCTGAAATCAATCCTTCATTTTCGGAATATACTTCAATCGTCTCCTCATTCAACTTTCTGATATTCAGTACAAAGCTTTCCCCCGAGCGATTATCAATATTCTCAGCACTAAAGTTATTTGGTGATGCGGTCATATTCACATCTCCAATTTTTATCGCTGTGAAATCTGCATCTGCAACATCATCCGTTAAAGGATTTATGGAGATGTACTCTTCGAACTCATAGTAATTCTCATTGGAGAAATCATAATTTTTATCAACGAATCTCCAACTTGTATTATCTGGATATTCATCGTAATATCCAAGAATGGCCTTTCTTATTTGTACGATATCAATACCTGTAATTCCTTCATTATGATTCACGTCCGCTGCAATATATTGTTGCGGTTGATCGAAGACCTCTAGTCCTAGGATATGCTTCTGAATCAGGACTATATCTAAGGTGGTTACTCCATTCAACATGTCATCATTTTTGTTAGGAGTAACATTATAACTAATTCCTGATGGAAGTGATTGGAAAGCATATAGTCCATCTTCTTCCGTTACAAACGTTTGATTTCCACCTTCGAAATCACTGGACAACTGAATCGTCGCACCTGTTAAGGCTTCATCTTCATCATTTGTTATGGCACCTCCTATCGTGGAACTTCCAGTGTTTTCACATACATCGAAGTTATCCTGAACGGTTACAAGAATAGCACAGAAATCTTGATTTCCAGCTTCATCCGTTACCCACATCTCAAGCTCAAATGTTTGAGATACACCATTTTCTAACATATCACAGTTAAAGGTCATGGTCGTTTCATTGGTATTCTCAGAGAAGGAGAATAATAAATTATCTGATTCTGTACAATTGTCAAAACTTCCAAGATCAAATGATTCCGCTGTAATCATTACCTCTCCCACGTTATTCATCAGAGCTGTAGAAATACCACCTAAACAATATGGTGTAGGATTTTTACAATCTTCTACGGTAAGTAGATAATTACAAGTTTCTAAGTTTCCGCATTTATCTTCTACAAACCAACGAACTCTATAGCTTCCATTGTCTAATGTTCTACTGATTGTAGCAGAGTTTCCTTCATATTCAATTGTTCCATCATCATCCATATCAATAGTATATGAATACACCAATTCATTTTCTTCCGTACAATCATCCGTAGCAACAATACTTAACTCCACTAATCCTTCACATTCTCCATAAGTACACACCGTTGTATCCGCGCACGATGAAGTAAATTCTGGAGCAATTAAGTTGTTTAATTTAATGGATTGTGTTCCCGTCCATATCCCCGTTCCTGTATTCGCATTATATTGACACATATCCAAAACTTTCCATTCTCGAAGAATGAGTACACAAGCAGAATCAACAACCGTAAATACTTTATCTTCATACGAGCTCACGATCGACGAACAATCTTCATTGGTGTATGTCGGTTGTCCCGTCTCATCAGGATGCGTATCTAGATTTTTACATCCACTTACCGTTACATTTGGAGGGAAGAAAATATTATTTGCACCAAATGGCGATGAATTCACAACTGTAATGATTTGAACATCCGCCGCTTTTAATTCATTGTTATTTCCGTCAATCGCCGTGAATGTTCTTCTAATCTCTCCCACTCCACAGTCAATATCAATATCTACTTCTTCTGTAACGATCACAGAACAATTATCGATAGCAAGACCATCGATTCCGGCATTTCCATTATTCTCTTCATCGAAGATGATGATTTGCTCTTGATCATTTGGCGAAAGAACAACCTTACCAAAGTTGGATAGATCTGTTTCATCTATAGGAGTTGTACAAGAAATAGTCAAATCTGTCGGTGCTGAAATGACCGGTGCTATCTTATCTTCCAATTCAACTTCTGTCATACAAATATTTGTATTTCCGTAGATATCGGTAATCTGAAGGGCTACCATAATCACTGACCCAAGTTCATTACAATTGAAATCGACATAATCACCAAACAACTGACTTGGCATTTTAGCAATTAAAATAGACTCAATTTCACAATTGTCATGTGAACCATCATCAATAGAAGCAGCATATAATCGAGCATTACCAACATTATTTAGGGACACCTTCGTATGACCTTCACAAACTGGCGTAGGCGGTACATTATCCACTGTTGTTACCTGATAAGAACAAGTTGAGGCATTATCGCACTCATCTCTTGCAACAAATGTTATCGTTGATACTCCAATTGGTAAATCAGCTACTACATTGCCATTAATTACTTCTATATATTCTCCATCAGGACCTTCAACAGAAATATCAAGACTCACTTCTGAACAATTATCCATAGTCTCAGGAGTTTGAATTATGTACAATCCTGAATTACATGAGAAGTCATCCGTGCTAATGATATCATTTTGAGGACAGAAGATTACTGGAGGCGTTTGATCTGTGATTTTAATGGTTTGGAAATACTTGATAGATTCAGAAGTACACCAATCAAAGATTAACCACTCTCTCAATACCTTATATGTATTTCCACACATAGGGAATGAAACATCTGTATATGTCGCCTGAATCATAGCACAAGCTCCAGCATCTGGAATACCTGTAAATTCAGGAGCAGGATAACCTTCATCCGTCGTCGGATACGTAGCGCTACAAGATAAGGTTGGAAGATCAATATCATCATAATGAAGAGGAAGTGTTACATCCGCTAGTGCGATTCTTTCCACAGAAATCGTGTCAATCGCTGATGTGGTATTACCCGATGCATCCGTTGCCGTCCAAGTTCTGTAAATAACGGTCTGGTATTGTTGATCACACTCGAAATCATTGACCATATCTTCGTAGCTCAAATCAACATTACTACAACCGTCAAAACCTTCAATCACATAAGCTTGACTTCCATTAGGAAAGATGCTTACATTGATTGGAAGGGGGAAACCTACAGATTCTGGTGTCACTTCATCTCTACAATCCACCACATAACTATCAGGTAATAAATCTGGAATTTGTTTATCCTCGATGGTGATGCTCCCCCAACAAGTGTTCGCACCACATTCATAACCTACACTATATTCAATGGTACGATTAATATAAGCAGAATTCAAAGTTGTTCCTGGAATGATGTTTCCAAACTCATCTTTTAATGTAATTGTATAAAAATCAAGTGGCTCCACCGGATTTTCAATTAACATATCTACATTCAGTTCCACAACACAATCACTATTAACCGAAACATTCAAATTATCATTACACACCAATACCGGTGTTGAATTCAAGCTAATCAATACATCATCAGAGCCGGAACTACAAGGACCAGTATTTCCAGGATCTTGAGCGGAAAGCGTTAATGTGAAATCGCCATTAGCAATATCATTAACCCCTGGGATATACGTAGTAGAACTTGGGAACATGCCCATAGAAGTTGATCCTGGCATAAATACACCATCTCCTGATGAACTCCACGTTCCAGTTGTAATTGTATTACTATTGATTTGTGCATTTAAATCGGCCAGATTTAATTCTGCATTTTCACAGATAAAGGTATCGTCTCCAGCAAAAAGTGTAAGACTTGGCGATATATATACAATAGTAGAATCTGTACCATCAAAACAATTACCTCCAGAACCTCCATTTAACGTCCAGAAAAGAATAACACTATCCGTTTCTGTAGCATCTGGTGTATATATGGCATTTGGAATGGTGTCATTGTCAAAAAAACCAGCTCCACCAGTCCACATACCAGAAGTACCTACTGGCTGTGTTGCATTCAATTGCGCGAAATCTCCGGAACAAATGGTAACAGATGGTCCAGCATCCGCAGTAATTGTCATATCCAAAGTAACATCAAAAACATCAACACCTGTACATCCTTCTGCGTCTGTAACAGTTACAGTAAATGAAGCGTCTGCCATAGGAGTAACCATAATCGTAGGTGTTATCTCTCCAGTTGACCAAGCATAGGTATAAGGTGGCGTACCATTAATAGAATCTAATTCTAACATAATGGTTTCGCCCGAACAAATCGTTGAATCGGCTGGATTAAATGCAGCATATACCGAATCAATTCGAATGCCTAAACATACCGTTGACTGAATTCCAAATTCGTTAATGACCGTTACAGAAATTAAATCTTCTCCAACATCCCCATTGTTGGTATATTGAAAAGAAAGATCACCCGTAATCACCGCGGTACCCAAAGTACCCTGCTCTATATTTCTTATTTTATTCGTATTTCCACAGCTCAATGTGTTTAAAGTATGGTTGATAGATCCAGATCGGCAAATAGTATCTAATACATAAAAATCAACCGGATCGTTTAATACTGGATCAAGAATATTAACTTTCTCACTGAATGAAGTGATAAATCCGAATGTTCCAGCAAAAATTGGATCTCCAATCAGTACGGCCGCATTGAAAAACTCATCCGAAGAAACCGTATTGATGGTTGCTATATCCGCATCGCCAATCGTTACAGTGGAATATCCTGGTAATGAAGGAACCGCCTGTGTAATAGCTGTTGCATAGGTATTATACAATGCACCATTAAACATTAATGAAGCTAATCCAGTATCTTCAATGATTATATTAAGGCCGAATTCAGCCGTCGTATTAAATCTTGAAAAAGATGCAAATTGATCACCACGACATTCACCAACGGCAGGTACAATAGCCATACCAGCTTCACCTAAACTTAGACCTGAAACTTGATAAGCGTAAGAAGGTTTCGATGTTTCAATATATGTTCCCAATCCTAGTGGACCGGTTACGTCTACTTGAACAAAATCACCAGCATTTAATTTTGCTCTAAACACATTATTCACAAATACGTCTGTATTATTTTCAATAGCTACGATTATTCCATAATCTTGAGGATCCAAAACACCACCGCGCATCAATACATACTCTGTACCAGTACTTCGTACAGGTACCAGCATATCTAATCCACCATCATCTTCTGTAACCCCTGATGCGCTTGTATGTTGAGAACCGCTCACAACAACAATTTCTTTGTCAGATGTAATTAAAGCTCCAGAAACCGTTACATTAAATCCTTCGTCTATGACGGTATATGATTCTCCCGCATCCAACATAATCGTAGCAGGAAGGGTTTGACCTTCCAATGGGCGATCTGAATTAATAGTAATTGAAGTAGCATCTTCCGTAGCCATCACAGATATGAAATGATGTTCTTCTCTAGTCATACCTAGGGCTGATTGGATCAAGGTATTTGTTTGTGAACCAGCTCTAAAGCTTTTTCCAAATGCTTCTTTACCTTTTACCGTCATCAAGGTTTTATTTAATCGACCATCCAAAATATATAATAATTGAACGGGTACATCAGAACTTACAATCAAACCTTTATTATTCTCAACAGCATTATTAACATCCGTTCTTAAAATGTCATTAAGATCATCGAACAAAATTGTATCCGGCATACCAGCAGTAATAACGATATCTCGAGTATAGGAACCATCGGCCGTTGTTAAATTAATGTTAGCTGAAGGGAAATCCGTACTTAAACAAAGAATAGCCGGTGAAGAATAATCTGTCTCCGTAGCCGTCATCTTCCATACAGGAGGAATATAAAAGTTAAATCCTTGATCACAAGTTGTTTGATCCAATGCCTCAGGACAATCAGCATCCTGAAAATCAATTAAACCATCAAAATCATCATCGATTCCATTTCCACATATTTCTACTCCAGCTTGAGTAATGGGAGAAGTACATGAAATATTAGCTTGCCATCCTATATTAATTCCAAATCCGATAGATTTAAATTGAAATGTCAAACATTTATTGGTTGATAAAATGTAAGATTTGATTCTGAATTCGTCATTGAAAAATCCTGCATCCGTACCATAGAATTTTCCAATAAGCGGTGACAAGGTATCAGGACCATCAAATACTAGTAATGTATCTACATTACTACTTTGCGACAAAACGAATTCTGTGAAAGTAGCTTCAATTTGAGCATCATTCGCAGAACAATATGTATTGACATACATAGTATCAAATGAATAATTACCCATGGCTCCACCATCATCTGTAAATAATGCAGAACAAGTAACGATCGTATTATCACAATCCATATCAGCCATGTCTACATTCATATCACCATCATCATCCTCTCCATTATCACAGATTTCATTACAACCAGAGTAAATCACTTCTTGAGAAAGAAACGTTACACAAGTTCCATCTGTATATCTTGCAAATACCTGATAGGTTCCCGCTGGTAAACTATTAAAAACATTAGATGCCTGATAAGTCAAACCCGCGTCAATGGAATATTCAATAGTTCCTTGCATGCCACTAGCAGCTGCAGAAATAGTTCCATCCATATTACCACACGTAGCTGAAGTACTAGTAGTCATCCCAGCTACAATATCACAAGATTCCACACAACTAATATCAGCACTATAACCGGCTAGGTTTGTTGATGCATCGGATTGAAAAACAATCGTAAGACAACCGTTAGAGGAAACGACTGCGCCAGGAGACGAACTATTCGTATAAACACCAATCAATGGAGCAGATGCATCCGCACCATCGTAGATGAATAAATAATCAAAATTCTCTTCAATATCAAATGAAGTAAATGTTAATTTAATTTCATTGCCTGAATCAGAACAATACGTCTCAGTAATATTCTCATTATTCATGTAATTTCCCATTGCTCCACCAGAATCATAAATGGTTCCAGTACAAGTATTTGTTTGAGCAAAAGAAATATTAAAAAAACTTGATAAAAAAATCAAGACCAATGAGAAATTCTTAAAATGTGCACCCAAAATAGACGACACCTTCATTTTAAGAGCTAGGTTAATGGTACGGTAATTTTTCATATAAACTAATGATTTACAGCTATTTAAGCCAATTATTTTCGAAAGGAAACCTAGTTTAGACTTTCTTCCATAGCTTATTATGCAAATCCTATACCACTTTTAATTAATGTCGTATTTCACTATACCTAAATAAAAAAGACCTATCCGATCAACGAATAGGTCTTAATGATTAGTTTTACTTTATATGTTTATTCTATTAGAATCACTTTTTTATTCATCGTGATATCTTCATTCTCAATCTGGACATAATACACGCCTGCACCATTCAGATTTGTCGATAGTATTTTGATTAAATCAAATTGTTCCGTCTCCATCTCATAGACCAATTTACCTTGAACATCAAAGATTGAAATAATGGACTTCGAATTTTCAAATCCCGATAAATCAATATTTAATGCGTCAACAAATGGATTTGGATAGATTAGCACCTCCGATCCTTGTGCAGAAAGTAGTTCTCTGAATACAATGGTTCGAACTTCCGTATGAGCTGCTCTACCAATGTACGCTTCACTTGACGTATTTGCAATAATGCTATTAACATCAAAATCACTGTTCACGATCAATGTAAATAAATGATTGTCTCCCATCTCTGAAGATTCAAGGTCATACCATATCACCTTGAATTGCTCTTGACTTCCAATATCAGAAGGATCAATGGTAATAGCTTCAGAAATGATCTCATTATACGATTCAACAACATCCGCTCCAAGATTTAATTCAAAACCTGCTAAATCAGAAAGATCTCCAAAAAACGAGATTTCTTGTCCTTCGGCAGTTCTTTCTACTTCAAATTCTAGTAAGAATTTGGAACGTGTATCAGCATTGGATTCCATCAACTCAGTATGTGACAAATTAACATCACCTACTTTTATCGATTTCCAATCATAATTATCCGTTTCCGATAGAATGATCTCTGTTGGATAATCATAAGGGTTTACAAGTGCTTCTATATCTGTCGTCGCAGGATATACCACCCAACTCTTATTATTGGTAAAATAGTCCTTATGTCCTAAAATAACTTTCCTAATTTCAATGATATCCGCCCCAGTAATACTCTCTGAGTGATTCACATCTGCAGCTATTAATTGACTATTAGATTCTAACACGCTCAATCCTAAGATATGTTTCTGAATAGAAATGATATCGAAGGTGGTCACGCCATGAAGTATATCATTATTATCGGTTACTTGTAATGTTGCAGCATTACTTGCTCCAGAGATTGGCATGGAGTACATACCCGCTTCATCCGTCAATACTTCGTTGTATTGAGATTCAATATCATCCAATCGCACCGTAGCATTCTCATTTTTATAATCGTTATCAGATGAAATTTCTCCGACTACGATAGTAGATCCGCAGAAATCGCCGTTATCCTGAACTAAGAAGCTAGTATTGCAAAAATCTTGGTTACCGTCTAAGTCCGTTACATAAATCTGAATAAATTGGAATCCTAGATCATCACACGTATAGGTACGTTCTGTGTCCGTCACATCTGGTGAAAAGGAGAAGATAAGATCTTCTTGACTGGTACAGTTGTCAAAAGACCCAGCATCTAAATCAGCAGCAGAAACCATGACCATTCCCATTGCAGAAAGACTAGCCTTCAATCCAGTCTTACAATAAGGAGTCGGTTCCTTATCATTTACATCAATTGTAATAATCTGAGAAGCTGTTTCATTATTTCCACAACCATCACTAACGATCCAATAAATTTTATGCTCACCTACTGGGAACGAAGACAATCCAGCTGTATTAGAACTAATCGTACTGCCATCTGCCCAACCAGAAGTAGGGAAATCTATAGTATCATCATTGTTCAAATCTACTCGATATTGGTAAGCAATATAAGCTGGATCCGTACAGGCATCAGTAGCATTCTCTGTGAAACTTATAGAAGCTGATGTACAATCATCTGCTGTAAAGTTTTTATCCTCTGGATTAAAATCCGGACCTTCATTATCAAAAGCATCGATTTCTAAAAAGAACTCGTAATATCCATTATCCGAATTGTATGGGTCTAATTCTCCCGTTATTGGATCAACATAATTTTCATCAAATACACATTGATCAATGACCTCATAGTGCAATAAATACTTTTTACAAGCACCGCCTGCAAAATTGAAAGTATCAACACTAATACTCTCTCCTACCTCCGTACATAATCCTTCAATATTTAGATCTAAACTAGGAATACTGAAGCCGTCATTACAATCAATTTGGATTGCTGGCAAATCATCATCATTGTCGTTGTTATTATCATTCACATCACACCAGTCATATACATTATTATTTAGGTCAGTAAATGAAATTCGATCACAAGTTAGAGTATTTTCAAAATTTTGAGTTATCGCAATTGCCTGAGAACAAGTAGACACTCCGGCAGCATTGGAAGCAATAAAAGTTCTAATTACAATCCCAGCACCACAACTTTCATTAAATAAAGCATTTTGAACGAGGTTTCCATCACAAGCATTCTGTACGGATGCAGCTCCAAACAACTCATCCATTAGTGCATTATTTGTTAAGTCTAATCCGTTTATATCAACACAATTAACTGTCATAAACGGAGGACATGTAATAATTGGCGCTGTTTTATTTTGAACTTCTACCTCAACCATGACAATATTACAATTATCTCCCGTCGTACCAAAGGTTTCTGATTCATCTGCGTCATCACATACTCTGAAAGTGACCATCTGCGTTTCTCCTACATCTGCACAACAGAAATGCACTACTTCATTAAATTGGAAATTATCATCGCCTGCTGGTGGAAAGTAATCTTGTCCTGGACAAGTACTGAATGTTCTTAATACAGAAAATCCAATATCTGAACATCCATCATAAGATCCATCATCAAAAGATTCAGCATATAGTTTAGCCGTTCCATCTAAAGATAAGGTTACTGTCAAAGATGATTCTGCAATCACTACTGGTGGTGTCAAATCTACAAAGGTAACCGTGAAAGTTTCTGCTGCTTCATTACCGCAATCATCCACTGCAACAGCAGATAGTTGATACGCTTTATTTAATTCAACAATATCCACTCTAAAGTATCCATTATCGATTTCACCTTCTTCTGAAGTAAAATAGACACTAGCTTCTCCACAATTATCAATAGCCGGAATCAGTGGTAGCTGATATTCTCCATGACAATGCGGTGTAGCAGCGATTGTTATATCTTCAGGCCCAATAAAGCTAGGCGCTTGCAAATCAGACACCTTGATTACTTGAGTCTCTTCTGCCACTTCTCCAGTACACCAATCTACAACTGTCCAATGGCGTAATACTTTATATCCTATTCCACATGTTGGAATGACATCGTCGGTGTAGTAAGAAATAGTTTCCGAACATCCAAAGCCTAAACTCGGCTCACCGGTTCCTGGTAAAATACCAATCGAAGTTGCCGACGGTAAACCATTTTCGCCAACTGCGAACGTTACGCCTGCTCCATCACATGCCAAAGGGTCAAAATTTCCAGTTAATCCGTCGTAATTTAATGGAAATACTAAATCATCAAAGGAATCTTTTAATACGGTAATAACTTGCGTACAAGGCTCGCTGGCATTTCCTTCAGCATCTATAGCTACCCAAATTCTCGTTATTTGACTAGAAAAAGTATCTTGACAAGAGCCCAGTTCAATGTCTTCTTCCATCTCAAAGAATACCGTACTACAGTTTTCTGTAACACTAGGTTCTATAGGAGAGATATCATCTCCACAATTTAATACCAAATTGGTACATGAATCGATAACTGGAGCTAATTTATCTTCAATGACCACGGTTCCCCAACAACTATTTCCAGTTTCCAAATCAACAATAGAAATATAGATCGGAGTATTTAGAATACTATTATCCAAAATGACAGAGTAACCTGTACCATACTCATTTTGAACGGTCGTTCCAACACTTTGTCCATTGTAACTTGCTTCAACACCGTAATCTTCATAACATCCATATGCACCACCTTCTAATAATGCATCTGCACCAATTAATGCTTCACAAGATTCATCTAAACTCACATTGATAGCTCCGTTACATGCCATCGTAGATGTCGGGTCATTATATTCTTCAACAGTGATCATGTAAGAACAAGTGATCACATTCCCATTATCCTCTGTGGCCTCATAGACCACTGTATAAGGAGAATTTTCTTTATCCAAGAAATCTCCATTGACCGGTCCAGAAACATATACAAACTCTAAACTATCCGTACAATTGTCCATCGCCATTGGGTCTGGTAAGGCAGCAAATGTACCACAATCACCCGGGTCCAATGAAATGGTCATATCGCTAGGACATATCACCACGGGTGCTTCAAAATCTCCAATAGTCAAAGTCTGTGTGAAGACTTCATTTTCACAAATTCCTGTATAACTTGTTGTAAAGCTCCCTACTGGGAATGGAACAGCAGCTGAAGCATTATTTGCTGTGCCATCGAGTGCATTAATTCCTGAATAGGTCCAAAGTGTGTCTACAAATTGTCCAGTATTTATGGTAGCATCATCCATACGATAAGCCCAGCCATCCAAATAATCCCATGATTGACCACTCCCATCAATGTCAATCTCACCAAACAAATCGATGACTTTTCCTGAACAAAATAGTTCTATGGCATCATCTCCATTTATTAAGGCTGCCGGTGTTACAAAATCCGGCTTAAAACCAAAGAAAGTCTCAAAAGCTATGGAGTCAGACGCTACATAAATGAAGGTTCCTTGAGCAATACCACCAGCCGGGAACATAAATTCTTCTCCATCTGTTCCTCCTCCATTATTAGCACTACCCAATGAGTAATCCGATAAATTGCCCACAGTACTAACCGCATATAATTCTATAGCTTTAGGAACACCTCCTGATAATGGTCCATCAATAACTCCTGTGATCATTAAATTTCCACAAGAAGACACTGTATTACTAATATCAAATGTCCCCATTCCAGAGGCTGCTATATCGATTGCACCGGTAGCTGAATTAAGCGATAATGAATCTTCATCACCTGAAGCAATCTGGTAAAACCCATCCACGCCAGTGTCATGCATTGGCAATAGTACACCATCGCCAGGACATATTGTATCCATCATATATGAAAATTCTGCAGATGCAGCTTCTTCAACAATATATAGAGAGACTTCATCCGATGCTGGCTCACAACCTGGAGCAGTAACCGTCCAAGTCAATATTACGCAATCGTTTAAATCGGCGTCTCCTGGCGTATACGTTGTCATGGCCAATGTATCATTTCCAAATGTTCCTGCGCCTCCAGTCCATTGTCCTGATTGACCATCCGGTAAAGCAGTAGCCGCTAAATTAATTGGATCTGATGTACAAAACATCATATCTTCTCCGGCTTCAGCCAAAGGTGCTTCAAATACTTCAACAGTAATAGCAGTAGCTTCTGATTCATTCAATGAATCAATCGTTGTAATCCAATACATCTCTGGACTTGTAGCTGGAGTCGTCATTGGATCATAATTAGCTCCAGTTGCAACTGGAACAGCTGCTTGATTAGCCGCAGGGTCTTCATCGTAATAATTGAAACTAATGGTTCCATTTTGAATTGGAGTACCCGTTACCTCGATATCATCAAAGGCAATCTCTTCCCCGGCAGAATCCATATATACTAAAATGCTAAAGGTGACTTGATTTGCATTGAGTGTTTCCATATTAGGAATTGTGAAACAAAACTGTGATGCCGTCGTAATAATTTGAGGTCCATCAGAACCATCTCCATTACAATCCAAATCATGATGTAGCGGCTCATTGAAATCATCCCCATTGTCAAAATAGTTAAAACAAAGACCATCTTGATTTGCAGCTGCATCTATAGCATATTGAACCGTCACATAATCCGAAGCATCATATGAATTAGAACCAAGTGGATTAGTATTTCCTGCTGCTAGATCAAAACAAAACTGTATGTCCTGAAATCCAGCAATGTTAACCGCATTGAAAACAATCGATTGCTCATCATTTCCGTCCCCACCGTTATCATCTGTATCTTCTGCTGCCCAAAACATATTGGTTCCATCTTGAAAAGAATATTGACCACTTGTGTTGGCTATATCGGTACCATCGGTCAAGTTAAAATGATCATTCACACCATCATTAAACATAATAGAAGCTGTGTAGCCGATACCAGTAGCAGAATCAAAATCTTCCGTTCCCAAAACTTGCGGACTTGGAGGTCCCCCTCCATTCGGATCCATTGGAACAATTAAAGTAGACTCTCCTTCACAAACAGAAATATTCTCCACAATAGGAGGATCTAACTGTGCATCAGCGGTTTGTAGACCTATAAGGAGTAATAGAAAAGTCGCGATTACGACTTTCAATAGATTGAGTATATTCATTAGATCAAAGTTTTGGCTTAAAAGCTATTGTTTCTAGCACATAAATATGCTATTTTTTCTTCATTTCATAATTTTTTCAATAAATAACTCTTATATTTTACAGTCGCTTACACATCTATTCTTTTCTTATATGTTAATTCCCAATTCTTTTAATTATATATGATCATAACAATAAATTTACGTTATATTTGGATCACAATATTTAATTCTAACTTTTAAGAAATCAATTACTTTAAAAATTAAATTATGATCAAAAATTTACTATTAATTTTTATCTGTTTTGCAGTATTCACTGGCCTTCAAGCTCAAAATTACTCGGATGATTTTGAGGGATATAGTGTCGGTGATTACATCGGAAATGCTTCAGAGGCGTTTACCACATGGAGCGGTAATACTGGAGGTGCTGAAGATGCTCAAGTTACAGATACAAAAGCAAAAAGTGGAAACCACTCTATTTATTTTTATGGTACCACACAAGGACCACAAGACGTTGTATTAGAGTTTGGAGATAAGTACACTACAGGTACTTTCAACCTAAAGTTTAGCATTTGGATGGATGAAGGATCAGAGGCTTACTGGAACATCCAGCAAGAAGCAACGATCGGACAAGTATGGGCCAGTAATACATGGTTAAGAGATAATGGTGTTGCAACTTTTGATGGTGACGGAAGCTCAGTTACCGTTGAAACTCCTTTTAACAAAGGAGAATGGAATGATGTTGAATATGAAATCGACTTAGATAATAACGAATGGGTTATCAAAATGAATGGTGTATGTGTAGGAACCTTATTAGCACCTGCAGCCGTTGCATCTTTAGACTTATTCCCCTTAACAACTACTGGAACTTCAGAGTTTTGGATTGATGATGTTTCTTTTGATTATTCTGAAACTCCTGCTGATAAAAATAAAGATGTTGCACTTTCTGAGACACAAGTTTCAGGTGTAGCATTTGCTAACGAACCAGCAACCGTTCAATCTTTGCTTACGAACACTGGAACCGAGACTGTAAATAATGTTACTTTGGAAGGTTCAGTAAACGGTAGCGCTAAAGAAGTTGAATTAACTGATCTTGCTCTAGAAGCTGGAAATTCAGTGGTTGTTGAATTTGAAGATTTATTTGTTCCCGAACAAGGAATGAACATTGTTGAAGTGATTGTTACTAACGTTGATGGTTTATCTGCTGATGATCGTCCTTGTAATGATGCTGCTGTCTACCCAGCGATAGGTGTAGTACCAACACCAGACAAACGTGTTGTAGCTGAAGAGGGAACTGGAACTTGGTGTCCTTGGTGTCCAAGAGGAGCTGTATTCTTAGACAGAATGGAGGAAAAATATGGTGATCGTTTCATCGGAATCGCTGTTCACAACGGTGATGTAATGACGGTTGATGAGTATGACTCTTACATGAGTTTCAGTGGATATCCAAATGTGCGAATTGAAAGAACAGGTGGAGATATCGATCCTTCTGTGATGGAAACGCCAATCGTTGAAGCATTACAAGATCCAATCAACGAAACGTTCAAAATTTCAGCAACCTATGATGAAGATTTGAAAGAAGTTGTTGCGACAGTAACAGTAAATGCGCTGAACAATATTTCTTCTTCAAGAGAGATCATGTTGGTCATTACAGAGGATGATGTTACAGGAACAACCGGAGCTTATGCTCAAGCAAATGCTTACGCTGGTGGTAACAATGGTGCAATGGGTGGATATGAAGATCTTCCAAATCCAGTTCCTGCATCTCAAATGGTATACGAACACGTAGCGAGAGCTATTTTACCGGCTCCAGGTGGAATGGATCTAGGTGAGCCAATAGCAGCAGGAGAATCTGCTACATTTACTTTTGGAACGGAACTAGGGCCAGATGTTAATCCTGATAATGTGTATTTGGTAGCTATGATTACGGCACCTTTCCCAGCAGGAAAAATTGACAATGCATATGACATCAAATTATCAGATGCGCTTCTTCTAAATAATCAAGAATTGCCAGAAGTAGCAGATGTTCAGGTATATCCAAATCCGGCTGATAATATTACTTACCTTAGAACAACCTTTGAGCAATCCAGTGAAGTAAGTATGGAAATCTACAACCTTACTGGGCAAATGATTAAAGCTCAGAATTTTGGAAACCTTCAAGGTGACCAAGTATTTACTATTTATACGCAAGATTTTGCAAATGGTATCTACAACGTTGTTTTAACCATTGATGGACAACGCGTAAATCAAAAAGTAATTGTTTCTCATTAATATTGATAAATAATACCAATAAAAAGGCCTGAGTGTTTGCACTCGGGCTTTTTTTTGTTGGCCAGGGATTAGTTACCAAATGGCAACGATCAGGAACAAAGTGCCTCCTAATTTTGTCAAATCATTGATTCATCAACATATATTCATGCGTATTATTTTTCTCATTATGATTTTAAGTGTAAACAATTCCAATCTTCATGCTCAAAGCAAACATTCCACTCAAGTAATTGTGACTTGTGATATTGAAACCAGTGTTGACAAGTCCTTCAATTACATTGTCCCTGTGGATTTGGCTCATATTTTTAAAGGGTATAAAAACCTCCCTGCTGTCTCTTCTACCAGTAATGAGGATACTTGGGATACACCCGGAATGGAAAGAACTGTTTATTTCGAAGATGGTCATACGGCAAAAGAGTATTTACTCCGTGTGGATCCAAATTCCAGTTTTAGCTACAAAATTGATAGTTTTACATCATCTTTAAAATGGCTTGCTTCGAGCATAGAGGGTACATGGATTTTTACAGAGCCAGAAAGTGGCAAAACGAACATCGTCTGGAGCTATACCATCATTCCAAAAAATGAGCTAGCAAAAGTGATTATTCAGTTATTTGTAAAGAAAAATGTTCGAGGATTACTGAACCAAGCGCTTCAAATATTAAAGGAAGATCTGGAAATTCAGACAGTTTCAAGTAACGTATAATGCAGCAATTTGTCGATTACATATTACAATTTCAAAGTCTCAATGAGCAGCAAGTTGATCTCATCAAGAGTAATCTTCGCGTTCAACAATTAGAGAAAGGCGCCTACTTTTCAGAGGCTGGAAAAATTGCTCGTCAAATAGCTTTTGTCAAAAAGAGGATTTTAAGAGTTTGTTATTACAACAAAGAAGGGGAAGAAATCACACGCTATTTCATCGATGAAAACAATTTCGCCGTTGACTTAAACAGTTTCAATGCCGGCATTCCTTCCTCCGAATATATTCAAGCAATCATGCCAACCGAACTTTACATTTTGGGTATTGAACAATTAAAAATGTTGTCGAATATCATCGTGGATTGGGATCAAACTGTCTATAAAATAACCAACAAAGCCCTGCTTGATAAGGTGAATAGAATAAGTCCCATGATGTCAGAAAATGCAAAAACACGTTATCTCACATTCTTCGAGCGCTTTCCCAACCTAGCCAACCGAATCCCCCTGAATTATCTGGCATCATATATCGGAGTAACCAAGCATTCGTTGAGCCGAATTCGAAGAGAACTGAGTCTTTAAATCAATATCAGCATCCATCATCACAAAAAGAAATGCATTGGTCCATTTAGAAACTATTCATCCAGAAATTCGTATCAGTCCATCGGCCTCCACTCCGTATGTGCTATGTAATGAACTGCAGCTTTATCTTCTATTTCACATACACGATGAGTCGATTAGCAAAGCTGTTCATACGGCCGTCCACAATGTAGGCATTGATCGATCTGTCTACTTTCGATTCAAAAGCTTTGTCAAGTATCAACAAGGCTTATGGAACAATGCGGATATGCTGTCGCATCCTTATGCAGATTTTGGTTTAGAATCATTTAAGATCTACGAAGTTAAACAGTCCGATTGGTTCAATGCCGAAGAGGCCCCATATCAATCCTGTAAACACCTCCTATTTACATTCTCGGATTCCTATTTCGAAATCATTAGTTCTAACTACGAAATAGAGCATAATACCGAGGCGACCATTAAAGAAACCTTGGCCAGTATAACACAAAAATTATAAGCCTTTACATCTACTTACTTGCAAAATAAGTTTGCACAGAAGTACTGAAAGAAAGTGCCATCGAAATAAGCGCCACTAAAATGCCTATATAGGCTTTAGCCGGTAATGCGATCAAAATATTGATGACAAATAGAATGCGCACCATTAGCATTTTTTTATTCAAAATACTGTAGACCAATAATGCAAAGCTGAGGATATAAGCTATTCCAGTATAGAGCATATAATTAGGATCTAAACCATTAATAGAAATATCCTTGGTAGTAAATACAAGATAAAACACAAATGGAAGTATCATCATCAAAGCATTCAAGATGAAAATTACTCTTAATAAAATCGGCTTTTTAACCAGCGTAGTTGAACCTGTCATTGTAATAAAATTTTAAATAATTTTCGCTGCCCTCTTCTTCCAGACAGCAAGAACAAAATTCATAACATGAAGTACAGATTCGTGGGAAAATTAGCTCAGATCCTAGTAATATACGTTCAAGATTATGATTCTATTCTACTAATCCAGCTGCCTTCGCATATGCAGATTTAATATTAAACCATGAACACTGAAAATGATCTATTAAATCTATGATCAATCTGTCTGTGAAAAATTTATATATCCAATTCTAGACATATTTTTGACTATTTTTGATTTGAATACTGTGACAAGACAACATCGTAACACCTATGAATTCATCAGATCAATGATACTCTATTAATTACAAACATCGATCAACGTGAACAAAACAAATAAAATACAACTATTTATATTAGTATTCACTTTAATTATTGCTTCCTGCAAAGTAGATAAATCCTCTGATAATCCAATATATCAGGTGAATACCAATCAAGAAATGGCGAATGAGTTAAAAACCTTCGCACTAGATACTACGAATATTAATGTCTGGCATTTAAACCGCCTCAGAGCTAAAGCTATAGACAATCAATTAAAATTAATAACTGATCCAAGTAAGATTATATCATTACATTTCAAATCGGCTATTGAGTGGTTAAATGCTGGAGAATTTGTGCTGGCAATTAATCGATTAAATGCCATTTTAACCATCCTTGAATCAAAAAAAATAGATTTGCCGCCAGATGCCAATTATAAAATTAAAGAATTATTGGCCATCGCCTACTTTCGTAAAGCTGAAATAGATAATTGTATTCAGAATCATAATGAATATACATGCTTATTTCCGATAGATAAACAAGGACAACACGTCATCAGAGATGATGCAGAAAATGCTAAAAGTATATTGAAAGAATTAATTTCAAGTCCTCATTCAAAATTTCAAACTATTTGGCTATATAACGTAGTACATATGGCGCTCGGTGAATATCCCGATAAAGTGGAAAAACAATTTCTTTTAGATGAATCCTTGTTTAAATCTGACATTGATTTTCCTAAATTCCGTGAAATAGGAATGTCACTTGGTATTGGGGTGAATGACATTTCAGGGAGCGTTGTATTAGAAGATTTTAACAACGATGGTTATCTAGATTTGATGGTAAGCTCATATGGTCTTGATGATCAATTGCAATATTTTGAAAATGATAAAAAAGGATCATTTAAAAATCTGACGAAAGAAGCTGGACTAAATGGATTGTGGGGCGGTCTTAATATGATTCAAGCGGATTACGATAATGATGGATGGACGGATGTACTAGTGTTAAGGGGGGCATGGTTAGGTAAAAATGGCAAACATCCAAATTCCTTATTAAGAAATAATGGAAACGGAACATTTACCGATGTTACTAAAAAAAGTGGATTATATTGCCATCTTCCAACTCAAACAGCTAGCTGGGCTGATTTTAATAACGATGGTTGGATTGATTTATTTATAGGTAATGAACATACTAATGATAATCCTGCGCCAAGTCAGCTATTTCAAAATAATGGCAATGGCACTTTTACAGAAGTTGCAGAGGAAAAAGGTCTAGCTATCGAAGGTTTTATTAAAGGATGTGTTTGGGGGGATTATAATAATGATGGTTCTCCAGATTTATACATTTCAATGATAAACCAAAGCAATATACTATTTCAAAATGGTGGTCGAACATCTAATTATGCGTTTTTTGATGTATCAGAAAAATCAAATACTTCAGAACCCCAATTTAGTTTTCCATGTTGGTTTTTTGACTACAATCAAGATGGATGGGAAGATATTTTCGTCAGTGGATTTGACTTTTCGCAGTTTGAAACTGCTGCTGGAGAAGTATATAAGGATTATATGAAATTGGAACCAGATGCAGAATTGCCCAGACTTTATAAAAACAATCAAGATGGTACATTTTCTGAAGTGAGTAAGCAAATGAATGTTGATCAAGTGCTTTTCACCATGGGTTGTAATTTTGGCGATTTAAACAATGACGGATTTCCTGACTTTTATGCAGCAACGGGCACGCCCGATTTCAGAGCTTTAATTCCTAATAAAATGTTCTTAAATGGATCTGGAGAAACATTCTACGATGTTACCACAAATGGTGGATTTGGGCATTTACAAAAAGGCCATGGTGTCGCTTTTGGAGATATTGACAATGATGGAGACCAAGATGTTTATGCTGTGCTAGGGGGATCATATGATGGTGACAATTTTATGAATGCCTTATTTCAAAATCCCGGTACTATTAATCATTGGATTAAATTAAAATTGATCGGTCATTCAAGTAATAAAGCAGCCATTGGAGCTCGGGTAAAAATATTTGCCAGAAATTCAAATGGAAAGCAAAGGATATTTTATAACCGTGTTAATTCCGGAGGTAGTTTCGGTGCCAATCCTCTACTAATTGAACAAGGTTTGAAAGACTTTAATCAAATTACTCGAGTTGAAATAATTTGGCCAAATGAAAACGAACCACAAATTTTTAAAGATTTAACGGCCAATCAGTATTATATCATTAACCAGAATAATCAAGAAAGTCAGTTATTAGATGTTAATACAATAGACTTAAACGAGCACCACCACCATTAATATAGTTTAAATCGAGCACGCTGTACCACTTCTGACAATTACCATGTTTAGGGATTTCCATGAATAAACTTCCATTCAATTGAATTTTATAAACCATAGAATATTACCCACCTATCATTTTTTTAACAGGACTTACTCTTGAAAGAAGTTTCTTAAATCACCTAAAACGAGTTTGTGTTAGGGCTATTTTTTTAGGAGATCAGGAAGTAATTAATAAAAATTACATTTGGAAAACGCTTTACCACAGAATTAGCCCATTTAAGTTTTCAGCCCATTCTACGCATTCAGTTAGAATCCACGTGGTAAGGATAGTAGTGGGCGAGATCCACAGGATCGACGCTCCCGACCAACGGAAGGGATGACCTTAGGGAAACCACGCATAGCCTGACCCCAACAGGGGGACCACCCTACTCATTAATAGCAAGCCATCATTAATCCCTTGAATTTAATATAGCTGTAGAATAAACCTTCCAGCTAAATGCTCCCTTCATGTCATCAACATTCTGTGGAGGAATCGGATGATCCAAAAATCGTTTCATTGTCTGCGCCATAGACTCCACTGTATTTTCTTCGGTCATGTACCCATTTTTTCCATCCTTAATCGTCTCCGGAAAATGCCCCACATTCGATGTTAATATCGGCAAATTGAAATTATAACTCAAGGACTCAATACCCGACGGCGTCGCTCTCGAATAAAATAATACCCCAACATCTGCCGTCTGGAAATACTTGTTCACATCTTCATTCGGGATGAAGGTACTGACGACCATCGTCTTATCCTGAAGTCCCAACTCGTCCACCAAGGTCAAAGGATTGTAGTTTTTTTCATCATCCTGACTATTCAAGAAGATGCGCTTCGCTGCTGAAAATAACGCCTTCTTCAACTTGGTTACAAAATTCTTGGAATCCATCGTATTCCAGAAGAGCTCACCGCAGATCAAAAAAGAAACATCTTCTCGATCCTTGGCCACTATATCAAAAGCGGCAATGGCATCGTGTAAGCCCTTGTATTTTCTTATAAAACCGAAATATAGGAAGACATTTTTACGCAATCCATGCTGCTTCTTAAAAGCCTCCACATCAAAATTTGGATCAGCCTGATACAGATCATAGATCGGATGAAAAAGCTTGATCACCGGGGTACCTTCCGATGTATTTTGTAAAGAACGCGCTCCGCTCTCATTGAGCACAAACCTCTTCTTAGGGAAAATCTGCTTCAATTCTTCATAGGTCTTCAAGGCATGAACAATAAAACTATCTGCCTTCGATATACCGTATCTAGTAAAGCGATCATCGATG